>JBEKLE010000573.1:0-10454 GCA_050010355.1 Rhodopila sp.
GTACGCGATTGCTATAGCTACTGCTGGCAGAGCCGACGACCCTAAGAGTGTGAGACTCCCATGTCGGCTGGCCTAAGCGTTGCCCGTCGGCCGCCATTCAGCGCGTGCAAGGATTTCGCGCTCCTGAATCCGCTTCGCCTCGGTCGCTGTGGCGCCGTCATGGGCGATGATGTCTCTAATTGTGCGGATGACCGGCGGCGTTGCTGATGGCAGCACCGGTTCCGGGGTGTGATGTTCATGGACCGCGCGCTTCCGCCGTGGCCTCTCCGGTGCGATTGTAGCCACCGTCGCTTTGGGCGTTGACGCTATCAGTGCCTCCAGCGCTGCAACCCGCGCCTTCAGGTCTTCCACCAACGGAATCAGCGCAAGGGCGGCTGACACCCCGGCGCGTCTCGCGGCCGTCTGGGCTGCCAGTTTTTCCCGGTTCGCGACCCGATAAGCAACCTCCCCGGCCCGCACCTTCTCGCGGTTGGCGGCGCGATAGGCGGCGCGTTGGACCTTAATCTTATCTCGGTTGGCGGCGCGGCTGGAGGCTTCGCTGGCTCTCCGCTCATCCGGGTTGGCGGC
Organism: Rhodopila sp.; assembly: GCA_050010355.1. GTDB lineage: Bacteria > Pseudomonadota > Alphaproteobacteria > Acetobacterales > Acetobacteraceae > Rhodopila. The sequence goes on from JBEKLE010000573.1 coordinate 568, forward strand.
GCGGTAGGCGGCAGCGTAGGCTCGCATCTTCTCTCGGTTGGCGGCCCGGTAGGCGAGACAGCTCGCATGACTGCACGCCTTGCAGGCTGATACCCGACCTCCCCGCCTGTCACGCCGCACGTTGAACTCGGTCAGCGGCTTTATCGCCTCGCACCTGGTGCATCGTTTGGTAAGGTGTTCGACAGCCATTCGGGGTGCCTCCAGCACTCGGGGATCACAGGTTGAGTGCCGGCGTTCAAAGCACCGACACTCCCTCGAACTATGCTTTGGACATCCCTTGAATCGCCCATCAACAGGCTGTGCCGCCCATTGCACACGTCACGGTTACGGGATAGCCGCGCCAGGTTGCCCGGCGCGGTTAGGGTGGGACGTTACCGCCAGCGGACGAAAGCCACGCCGCCGATGATGGCAACGGCGCCCGCCACGAGCAGTGCGCGATAGATGAGGTCGAGGGTCGTCACCGTTCCCCTAAAGCTTTGATCATGCCGGCCATCCCGCGGCTGCCTTGTAAGGCGGTGCCTGCTCGCGCCTGGCCGCCTCTATTTCCGCCCGGGTGACATCGTCCAGCTCGATCGTCCTGATCGTCCTGACCTCACGCGCCGCCTGCATCGACGAGAACGCCCGCGCCTCGAGCCGCGGCGTGGCGACGCCGGCACAGATGACCGACACCCGCGCTTTCGAGACACCGAAGTCCGCCACGATATTCTTGATCAGCGCCCCCTCGGCCCGGCGTTGACGGATCATGGCGTTGCGGGTGGCGTGTTTCGTTCGGTTCATGGCGACACCACGAGCAGCTCCTGCGCCCTACGCAGCACCCGGCAGGTCCAGCACTGCACCACATAGCGGGAGACCCGTGAGCGGGACGAGGCGGTGTGGCGCAGCAGCACCCGCGCCGACCGCATCCCGCACCCCGGCGGGACCACCTCTATCACCACCCCCTCCTCGATCATCCCAGCCCTGGCCCAGCCGCCGGAGAGAGACACCAGCACGCAGGTACCGAGGTCGACGCCCAGCGGCACCGCGTTGGCCCGCAGGAACGCCTCCGGGGTGAGTGGGGCGTCCGGAGCCGCGGGAGGCTCCGGGAGCCACGCGAGCGCAGCAGAAGGCATCAGTCGGCGGCCTCCGGCGGATCAGGACCGGTCAGCGTCTCCTCGATCGCCAACAGATCGGCCTCGAAGCAGTCGGGATTTTTGGCGAGTAGCGTGAAATCGGGCGGCTTCAGGTCTCGAACCCGGTTTCGCCCGTTCCAGGCCTTCCAGGTTTCCAGCCACTGATAGGCAAGCGCCCTGGTCTCTTCCGCCGCGCAAGCGGCCTTGAAGCTCTCCAGACCCGGCGGAAACGGACAGCTCCGGTCCTGGAGCCACGCGTCGTTAAACGGCTTCACTAGCTGCTTGATCGCCTGGTCGGCCTCCGAGATCGCAGCAGGCGGCGGCGGAGACGGCTGACTTGCGGGCGGCCCGCGCCCGTTCGGCTTGCGCGTGTCCCACATAGCGCCGTCGAACCAGACCAGCGACGTGGGCGGCCTGTAGTTGGCCCGCCGCCGCTTGACCTCGATCACCCCCCGCATCGTCTCCGGCGAAAAAGCGTCTGCGAGCCACGTCTCGACCTGCCCCAGCTCCTCGGCGTTCGCCGCCCGGGTGATCCCGGCCAGCGCCACCAGCTCGGCGGTCAGCTCGGCCAGGGACGATCGTTTCGGCGTGGGGGTCGGAACGATTTTCGCTTGGGTCGGACTCAAGCGAAATACCCTCCGAGACTCCAGTTAAATCCCCAATTTCGCTTGAGTCGCCCGCGCGGCTACCAGTGCTGCTGCTGCTGCTTAAGGGCTTAGATTCTTTAGCATTAGCATTAGCAGCAGCAGCAGCAGCAGCAGCAGCAGCAGCAGGGGCGTGCGCGACCGACTCAAGCGAAATTGGCGATTGAACTGGAATTTCGCTTGAGTCGGACTCAAGCGAAATAGGGGATTTAACTGGAGTCTCATGGGGCATTTCGGTTGAGTCCGAACGTCCGCCGGTGACCACCATCGGCCTGAATGGAAGCGGCGCCTGGGCACTCGCCGCCGGCTTCTTTGGTGCTCGCGGCTTCATCGGCCCGCCGCGTGCATTCTCCCCGGGTATCAGGCCGAGGCCAGCCGGTATGCCGATATCGACACCGCCGATGTCGATCAGGCGGCCTCGATCGAACAGTGCTGTCAGCCAACCGTCGATATCGACCTCCTGCCGGCCGAACAGGTCCGTCAGCTCGGCGCGATCCAGGAACCGCGCGCCGTCCTCGCCGATGCGGAGTCGATAACCGTCGCCGTCCTCGTGGATCGCGCCGATCAGCCGCACCCAAAAGCTGTTGACCGCCAGGCCTAGCGCCGAGATCAAATGCTTCTCGGCGTACTCCGACGCTCGGGACTGCGCTGTGCGGCGGGATAATCGCTTCGGGGAATGGGCCAGGGCCTCCGAAGGAACGTCCGGCGTCCCCATCTCATCGAGGGCAACGGCCGCACCGGCGGCCTTCACCATCTCATGGACGCGCGACGTCGACAGTCCGTTGATTTCCGCGATCTTCGCCACGGACAGGTCGTACTTCTTGTTCAGCTCTAAAAAGTGCTGCTCCATCGCGAGCGTCGCCGCGGTCTTTCCCGGCCGCCGGCCTGGGCCAACTGATGCGGACATCAGCGATGCCCTCCCACGACCACCGGCACGAAACGCCACCCGTGAACCATGGCGATCTCATGCGCCGACGTCAGGCAAAGATTGGTGGTCAGACCTAAGCAGCCGTCCGGGGTGTCCCAAAGTAGCTCGGCGGCTACCAGCGCTTCGACATGTGACCGCGCCTCGGCCTCGGGGATACCCAGGTCCGAGACAATGTCGCGCCACGAAATGCCATCTCGTAGCTCCTGCATCCGCAGGAAGCGGTGCTCGGGCCGACCCTCCGCAGCGCAATTAACGGCGACGCTGTCGAGGCACGAGACAATCACCAGGTAGACCATCCTGGTCGCCAGACTCAGCCGTATCGGGTTGTTCGGCCTGTGCACGACGGCAGCGATCGTGGAAAACGCCTCATCGAGAACGCAGCGGGCCATCAATCATCTCCCCTCATCGACGCGTTTTTCACCCAGTCGTCGCTTCACCGCCCGATAGGCCAGCTTGGCGTGCGCTTCGCAGAACGGCAGGCCGGGCATGCTGTCGGTCGCGCAGTACAGCGGCGGCCGTCCCTTCGCACCCGAGGCCATCACCCAGGCGCACGGCTCGACCCGCCCCACCCGGGGTATCGCGACCGGAACAGGCCGGGCCGGTGCTTTGATCGTCCGGCGCGGCGCATCCGGAACGGCGGCCGGCATGGGGGACGGTTCGCGCGGGGCGTCGACCCGGGCCGGTGCTTGGATGATCCGGTCTAGCTTCCCGGCCCGCGCGGGCCTCTGCGGACGCGGCGCACCCACCCCGGCTTCAGGCCGGATGACCGGGTTCGGCCGCCCCGGCAGTCCGAGCGTGCGGCGCATGTTGATGATCGCGTTTTTCGACACACCCAGCGCGTCGCCGATCGCTCGGGTGCTGTCGCCGGCAGCCCACATCGCGCGCAGGATCCGGAGCGCTCTATCCGTGGCCCATGCGGCCAGGACGGTCATGGCGGCGGCACCAACAGGTCGACCAGATCGCCTTGCGCCAACCCGGCCCGGCGACGGTATGCGGCGCGATACGCAGCGCGCGTCTGTACCGGGACCGGGCGAGACCGGGACCGGGCGAGCGAGGGGCGGCGCAGGGCCAGCAACGGCGTCCGGCCGCGCCTCCAGCAGACGCTCGCGCTCCGCGACGCAATCGGTGCAGAGGTCAGGCTGGCGGGTGGGTTTTCGCTTCCCGGGAAACGCCGCCTCGTCGCCCTTCGCGCCACAGTCAAAACAGCGGCGCCGGCTCATGACGGCGGCACCGGTTCGCGGCGCGGCAGGCCGAGATCACGCTCCTGCATCACAGACTCGTCACGCACCAATCCCGTCGCCGGACTGGACAGTATAAGGTCTGAAATGCTAAGATGTTCTTGGATGTTAGGACATTGACTAAACCTCTGATTGCTTCTTACAACCAGAGGCCCGCCTTTCCTGGTTACTGGGTTACGGGGTTTCTGAGGCCGGTTGTAACTGGAACCGAAACGTTCCGACTCGGCGCGCCCCCCGACAAACCAGATGAATCGGTCCTCGCCATCACGCGGCCTCCCGTTGCTGTTGCGCTTCGATGCCGGGCTTGTTCCACATCTCACGCGCGATGATGCGGGCCTGCTCGGTGATCTCTTCGGCCTCGCTGCCGTCCAGGTTGTAGCGTTGGCCGCCGCGGGCGACCGCCTCGCCGTACGGGCGCCACGCGCGGCACCACCATTCCAGCAGCCGGGCAGCCCGTTTGATGCCGAGCACCGGTCCAAGCTGCTTGTGGATGCCGATCGCCAGCGGCAGCGGATGATCCGGATCGAACAGCACCGGCCACCGCTCACGGCAATGTGCGAGATCGGCGACGCGCCAGGCGATCCGCTGCGCCTCGGCCTGGGCGGGTGTCGGGGGTGGCAGTTTTGGCGGCTTGACCGCGGCCACCGCCTGCGGCGCGTAGGCCGCCACCGCCGCTTGGTGCTTCGCCGCGTATTTCGACGCCGGTTTGGCGGCGAGGTCCGCCCCCGATACCCGCGCGATCTCCGCGAGGGCCGGGCGGCGAGATCGGGGGTCATGGCTTCAGCCGCCCTGGGATAGTCGGTCCGCCGCTGCTTGCAGCCTTTCGGCAAGCCACAGCAGCAGCCGCGCCAGCCTCCGCTTCATCCGCCGCATCGAGCCTCGCTTTGATTGTCGCCAGCTCGTGGGTGAGCCTGCGCTGCCGTTGCGCGAGCATTGCCAGTTCCGCCGCGCGAAGCCGGTCGGCCTCCAAGGCCCGTACCGCGACGTTTTCGCAGTACCAGAAGCTCCTGGCCCGCCGGTAGCCGATCCCCAAAGCACGGGCCGCGCGGCCAATCGCCGCCTTGACGCTGTCGCCCGGGGCCCACGGTTCGGCCGCGCGCCGGGTGATCGCCTGCATCTCGACGGCGATGGTCAGCGTGTCAGTCATCGCCGGATTCCTGTCTCGCTTGTCCACGTGCCTGCACGCCCCTTGCGCGAATGTTGCGGGTGCGTGCGTAGCCTTGCGATGGAACGGAACGACCCCGCGCGGACACGCGGGTAGGCTGGCGACGCGGGGACTCTCGGCGGGTCTCCGCGTGCTCGCGCATCAGGCGGCTTCGGCGGATGAGGTCGGAGTTTCGTCCGGAGAGCGGGCGGAGCGTGAGCGTTTGGGTTTGGACTTGGGCGCGGCTGGCGAAGCGCCCGGCGGCAGGACAACATCGCGGATACGCCGGTAATTCTCCAGGTTCGGTTCAGTCTTGCCGGCCTTCCATCGGGCAAAGATCGATGTCGCTAATCCGGCGCGCCGACAGACCTCAGCCATTGTCATTCCTGACTGGCGAGCCAGCCGTTCGATATCGCTCGGGGTCAGCAATTCGCTCATTAGATGACTTATAAGCAAAATTGCTTACCAGTCAACCGCAGTCTTGCAAACGGACTACGGGGGTCGAGTATGCAATTCTGCGCATAATGGATATCGACGATCAGCAAGCGGCGGTTCGCGATCTAATCCGGCAAATGATGGAAAAGACCGGGCTCGATGCCACCGGGCTGGCGCGAGCGGCGGGCATCGCGCCTTCTACGCTCAGTCGGTTCCTGTATCAGCCGGTTAAGCACCTGCTGACGGCCCGCACATTGGCGAAGCTCTCGGAGGTCAGCGGAATTCCCGTCCCGGTGGGCAGCCCTCTCACAGACGCACGCGAGCGAGCATTGCTGGCTGGATTCCGATCCATCGACGAGCAAGGCCGAGCGATGGTCGAACGGCTGGTCCGGTCGCTCCAGCAGGACGCCCAGCCAGATCAGGAGCCGCCGGCCTCACCCGCCGCCCCTCAGCCCAGGACCCAACCACCCCCTTTTCGGGAGCCGGGGGGCCGCGAAGAAAATCCGGATCGCGTTAGGCGACGCCCAAAAACAAGCGAGTCGGCTGAGATCGCCCACCGCAACATGCCCCCCGGGTGTCATGGCCGGCCTTGGCCCGGCCACCCACGACGTGCCGGCGCCTGAGTATCGAAAGGCGGGCTGCGAGCCCCAGCCGTCGTCAGCGTCCTGCCGGTGCAGCGGACGGGGCGGCGGTGACGGGTCGAGCCTCCCCGGCTTCCTGCGTGATGGAACACGGAGTCGGGGATGTGATGTTGCTGGGCCGAGTGGGGGACCGGTAGATATCAACCTCGATATTCGGCGACTTCGCGTGGCTGTCGGCCTTTTCCACGGACGCTTACCGGCTCGCCGCCATTGCCGTGGCCGCCGTGGCTTTGGTCGCGATATTCACGATTCAGCGAGGGCGTGGGTTGCCGACCGCGCGGATGCGCGCTCTCATGAGCTGCGCCGGATCGCACTGCTGAGGCGGCTGGAGGACGAACAACAAAGGCGCAGGATCGGAAGGCTCGACTTAGATGCTTGAGGCGCTCGCAGCGCTTTGTATTGCCGGCTTGGTGTCGCTGGGCATTAGAGGATGGCTCTATGTCCGAGGCAAGCGCGTCGCCAGGCAACGCTTTTACCGCGATCGGTTTTACGACATCGCGGAGCGTGTTTATGCCCGCGAGTGGCTGAACGACGACATGCTTGCCAGACTAAGAGTGATGGTGGCCGAGGTGGATGATCCCCGCTTGTTCGCGACGCTCTGGAAAGCCTTGCGCGCCGCCGAAGACGAAATCGGGGTGAAGAGCGACGATCCCGCCGCGCGCCCGGACGACGATCCGGAACGGCGGGAATGGGCAACCCTGTTCCACAATTACCTGATGGCGGTGTCCTATCATCGCGGGATGCGCGGCATTCTGTTCCGCGCAACCCTGGCCAGGGTACTCGATCCCGAGACCGTCGCGCATGGCGCGGATAGGATCAATGGGCACATCCATCAGTGGCACCCCGTGAGCACGCCCGTTCATGCCGGCACGTAAGGCGCAATATATCCGGTCACGGCGCTGAACCATCGGCGAACCATGAGGCGTATTCCGCGTCGCCGGCGGCCCGTTGGCCCCGGCGTTCGCTAACGGGACGACCGTCCAGTAAGTTTGCAGGGTCACTGAAAATTCGTCACGGGATGAACCGACGCGCGGCCCAGGCGAATACGCTGCCGAATATGGCAACGCCGATCGGCAGAATGATGAAGGCGAAGACCTGATACTCATTCATCGACATTGGTCACGGCGTGGGCCTTCACCGCCGTTCGCTGATCAGGATAGCCGCCCAGATTCCGCCGCCGATCAGGGTCGGCAGGATCACATAGGCAAACCACTCAAGGCCGGTCATCAGAGCCCAGGTCACGGGATACGGCGTGAGACCGTCGTAGCCGGGTGACGATCACGCGTGATCCACAGACCCACCCATGCCACAGCCGACAGGCCAAGCAGCATCGCCGGAGCGATCACCAACCAATAGGTTTGAACGGTCATATTGCGCGAAGCCTCCCAAGCACGATGTAGGCCAGCCACAGGAAATCCAGGCCGATCACTAACCAGACAACGAACGATGCCACGGCATTAATATCGCCCCTGATCATGGGCGTCACAATCCCCGCCAGAATGGCGCCGACGCCGATGTTGTTCAACGCCGTCGCCAGCAGCTTCGTCCGCTCATTGTGGATCTGGGTCGCCTGGCTGCCGCTCATGCCGATACTCTAACGTGGCTCCCGCTGGCCGGCACTGCACGAAGCGGCCATCCACCGCTATCCTGGAAGGCGCAATCCGAACACCAGGAGCGACTCGATGGCGGAGACAGAACCCCGAAAATTCACGTTCACGGATGCAAGCTCAGAGGCGATGGGTATGCCAGGTGAGGTCAGGAAGATCAGGGCCTTGGAATACATCGCCCACTACCTTGAGGGGATAGATGCCAGCCTTGCGAAGATCGCCGCGACATTGACCGAAGACCCCGCCAACGACGTAACGGTCATGCGTGCCCTACAGGATATCGCAGAGGGTCTGAAACGGGAGTAGACCCAAAACCCAACGAACAAAGCTCTTCGTCCGACAGCAGGTCCCAGCGTTCCAAAGCGTCGAGGGCGACTGCGAGGTCATGGCCTCTGATCATGAATTCGGTCAGCCTGGGTTTCGGTTCTCTGTTGATTGCGTAGGCCATGCCGACAGCCACCTCCTGCTCTCCGCCCACGGTAGCACGGATATGCCCGGGGGTCAGGTGTGAGCCAGGAGACGCCACAGGATGCCGGCGGTTAGCGCGACGTTGACGCCCAGCATGGCCTGGACCAGCCGGACACTGGAGCCGAGTTCGATCAGTTTCAGGTCGATGCCGTTGAGCCGGTTCTCATAGCCGGCCAACTCCTCAGCCGCTTTATCCGCCTTATAGATCATCCGGCTCCAATCCGGTGCGTTTGCCGATGCGCGCGAACATTCGCGGCCCGATCTCGCCGCAGCCCAGTGCGTCGCTCATGGTGAATGCAGCGCCTGGAGATAGGTGAGCACGCCGACGAACACGCCGATCATCGCGGCGGCAATCCCGACCGTTGTGGCGATCATGCCCCACAGCGCGGTGACCGACGGCTTGCGGGCAAGCTCCAGACGGATGTCGGTCAGCAGCGCTTCGATGCGCACCATGCGCGCGTCCGCCGCATCGGCGCGCTTTTCATACTGATCTAAACGGTAGGTCGTGATGTCGCTCATGCCGCTGGCAGGATGATGAAGGCGAACAACTGAAACTCGGTCATAGGCCGGGCAGTTCCTGCTCAAGCATCTGCTCCACCGTGAACGGCGAGGTCTTGGGTAGGCTGAGCAGCCCTGTCTCTTCTTCGGCCCAGCGCCGTGCCAGCGAATAGGCATCACTTAGATAGTCCGACAGGTGCTAGCGCAGACCGGCGTTATCAGCCAATAGGCCCTCGATCGCGCTGCGCTGCTCCATGATGGTGCTGCGCCAACTGCGGCTGCGCTGCTCGATCTGATAGTGGTACTTGAGCAGGTGTTGCAGCAGCCGCGCCATCCGGCGCCGAAGTTCCCGCCGCTCTCTGCTCGACACCGCCTCAATTTCCTCCGCTAGATTAGTCCAGTCGAGTTCACCCTCATTTACCCGTTCCCCGGCCACGAGGCGGCGCAGCAGCGTGGCTTGCTCCTCGGCCCAGACGACGAGGTCGGTTTCGTACAGGTTCGGCATCACCACGCCTCCATCCATGCAGCCAGCCATAGCCGTTACGTGTGAGCCAGCAGACGCCACAGGATGCCAGCGGTTAGCACCAGATTCGTGCCGGCCATCCAGGTCAGGACAGACAGGCGCGCGTCAATCCCGGCCAGCCTGTTCTCATAGCCCGCCAACTCCTCAGCCGCTTTATCCGCCTTCTCGGGCTTGGCACCCGCGTCAATCAACGCGTCCCGCAAAGCCCCTAACTGCAACGCCATCAATCGCCTCCATCCATGCCGTCAGCATCACTTCGGCGTCGTAATCGTGGTGCCGGGCGGTACCTGATAGACCGCGATCGGGGCTGCGGGCGGCTGGGAACGGTTCGTAAAGTAGTTCCCGATCGCGATCCCAGCACCGACCGCCGCCGCCAGCGCGAGGACCGCTGACACGACCGCGGTGATGACGAACTTCCGCAAGTCCCGCGCCGATTGTCGCTGCGTCTCGGCCATGTCGAATCGCATCTTCTCAATGTTGACAGTCATCTGCTCGATCCTCAGCGCGCGTTCTTCATCCTCAGCGTCGCTCATGCCATCAGCATAGCGGCACCGGCTGCCGCTCCCTGGTCACGTCTGGTCACGGCGGCGCATCCACCAGGTCCAGCCGCGTCTTGATTCGCTCCAAGTCACCGCCGATGCGATCCAGCCGC
>JBEKLE010000574.1:0-4716 GCA_050010355.1 Rhodopila sp.
ACCATCGAAGCGCTGACCGCGGACCGGGAGAAGATGTGGGCTGGTTTCACCTCCGCCACCGTCGGGGTGGTGATCTTCATGATCGTGCTGCTCGTCGGGATGGCGATCTTCCTGCTGTAGGAGCTGGCTTGACGCGGTTCATGATCGAGGTCGGACCGACCTGACATACCATTTCCGTCACAGCCGCAGATTGCCCGGGACCTCCCCGACGCGATCGAGCAGCGGCGTGACACGTTCGGCAACTGAGGACCCTCGATGCACACGATCAATCGAGGCTGCGTGCTGTCCGGCCTCGCCGCTTTGGCCGCCGTAACCCCGCTTCGTTCCCGGGCGGCCGGCATCACGCGTGAACTGATGGAGGCTCGCTATATTGGCCTTCTGGCCGCGACCACCCAGGCCGTGGAACGCCGCCGCAATCTCGGTCGGCGTGCGCTCGACCGGCGCCGGATGGCCCAGGGTGGTCATGCCCCGGGGTGGTCATGCCCAGCATGGTGCCGCAGAGCGCGGCCCATTCGACGTGGCGCTCCTCGACGTGCAGCCGACCGGAGAAATCCATATATCCGATGAAAACCCCGGGTGCGGCGGCCACGATCTTGTGTTGGGGACGGATCGGGTCCGCCGGGCAAACGCAGAGCAGGTTGTTCGGCTCGTAAGACAGGATCGCGCGGCTGAGTGCCGCGGTCTCCTCCACTGTCAAATGCCGGTCGGCGACCTTCAGCACAAAGATCTTCGCCGGCCTCTCGAGATCGGCGATCAGCTTGTCTTTTAGATACCGCATTCGCTTGCATGCCAGAACCATCATTCGTTCATGCGGCACATCCCTGGACGGCACGAAACTATGCATCGCGGTGCCATACGTCGTGTCACCGATCTGCCAGAGGGCATCAGGGTCGTCGTCGTGCGGATAGACCGTGGTGGTGTCGGCGTCGCCGATGCCGGCGAAGCGTCCCTCCAGGCAGGCGATCAGGTTCGGCGGCGATACGGCCGCCCAGCGAAATAGTCCCAGCGGTTCGGCACCGTGCGCGCGCTGAACACCGCCGAATTCGCAGCCGCCGTCAGGCCCGCTCCCGCCCAGGCTTTCGAAGCGCAGCAGCAAGGCCCGCTCATCGTCCTCCGTCGCAACTTCGACCGACGCCAGCCCCATCGCCCTGTGCGCGCGATCGGCCGCCGCCGGATCGTGTTCGGCAAGCCTCATCAACGCCTGATACAGCCCGCTCGCCACCTTCTCCACGGCCGGAAAGCGGCGGCGCGCTTCTGCCCAGCGGGAGACGGCGAGGGACCAGTCCTCCCGCGCCCAGGCCAGCCGGGCAGCGTAGGTGAACAGTGTGATTTCGTTGGGATCACGTACCTGACCGTCCAGCAGAACCTCTTCCGCGTCGCTCAGCCGCCCTTGGCGTTCGATCGCACCGGCGAGTTCGGTATACACCCACCACGGTGCCGTATCGAACTCCAGGGCCGCGCGCCAATGCGCCTCCGCCGCAGGCCAATCACCGAGGCGCGCGTCCAGGCGCCCCAGTTCGTGCCGGATGGTGTGCTCCCATGGAAATGTGGTCATTGCATCCGACAGCAGCAGACGCGCTTCGGCGAACCGGCCGAGGCCGCACAGCGCGGTGGCGCCCCCGGTGTGTGCATACCACATATGCGGGACCAATATGCGCATCGACCGCCATAGCTGTTCGGCCGCGGTCCAGTTCGCGGCCTGCGTCGCTTGTTCAGCCGCAGCGAGAAACGCCTCGCCGGAGACTGTCTGGGTAGCCTGCCCCGCATCAGCCTGCCCCGCACCAGCCCGCTTCGGATCGGCCCGTTCCGGATCGGCCCGCTTCGGATCGGCCGGTCTCGCATCGCGGTATCCCGGATCGGCGAGCCCCGCATCACCCAGCTCGTAGCCGGCTGGTTCCGCCAAACCCGCTTGGGCCCGCAGATACGAAATGCCGACAGGGTGCCCCGCCGTGGGCGCAGCCGCGACCGTGCCTCGAGCAGGCTGCGCACGCGCAAGATCCTTCGACAACCGCACCCGGCCCGGTTGAGCAATCCGAACGGACACACGTAGCCCGATACGGGGAAGAAACGCATGTTTCAAAACATGACGCGCGCGCGTGCCGGCATCGAACTCCAGCTCGACCGAAACCGCCGAGGTGATCGATCAAGGGCCCCTATTAGGTCCGGTCAATATCGCCCGCCCGCATAACGTCGAATACGAGGAAACGAGAACCCAACCCATCCTCACCAAGCGCCGGGCAGACCCGTTGAGCCCAAGCCTGCCCGAAATAAGCATTCGTGCACTGCCGTTCGATCCCACCATCCCTTGCCCCGGCCGATGCCGACGCTGTCGCCGCCGTCCGGCGGTTCAGCCGGTTCTACACGCGCCAACTTGGCCTGCTGGATGAGGGGATGCTCAAGAGCCAATTCTCGCTGACCGAGGCGCGAGTCCTTTACGAACTTGCCCAGCGGGGCTCGCTGACGGCGAGCGATCTCTGCCGAGATCTCGGGCTCGACGCCGGCTATCTGAGCCGGATCCTCAAAACGTTCGAGCAGCGCGGCCTGATCATGCGTGTGGCTTCCGCCCGCGATGGCCGCCAGACCTGCCTATCCCTGACGCGACGCCGGCCGAGCGGCGTTCGAGCCGCTGGACCGGGCGTCGCGGGAGGAGGTTCTGGCGATGACAGGCCAACTGGCCCCCCAGGAGATTGCGGCGCTGGTCCAGGCCATGCGGACGGTCGAGCAGTTGCTTGCCGGGCACAAACTGCCGGCCGCGCCGGTCAATCTGCGATCGCTTGAACTTGGCGATCTTGGCTGGATCGCGCGCCGGCAAGCCATCCTCTATGCCCGGGAATATGGCTGGGATGCGACCTACGAGGCCCTGGCCGCGGAAATCCTGGCCGGGTTCGTCAGAAGTCACGACCCTCGCTCGGAACGAAGCTGGATCGCCGAACGGGACGGTGCGGTCGTCGGTTCAGTGTTCGTGATGCGCGGCACTGACACTGTCGCGAAGTTGCGCTTGCTATATGTGGAGCCAGCCGCGCGAGGGCTTGGCCTCGGCCGGACACTGGTTGACGCATGCATCGATTTCGCGCGCGCGAGCGGCTACCGGACCCTGTCGCTCTGGACGAACGACGTTCTGGTGCCGGCGCGGCGGATCTACCGGCAAGCTGGCTTCCGGTGCGTGGCCACGGAGGCGCACCATTCCTTCGGCAAGGACCTGGTTGGGGAGACGTGGGAACTGACGCTGTAGACGTCATGGTCTGACGCGGGCGGGCTTGCCGAACACGGTGGCGCCTGCGGGCACTTCGCGGGTTACGACGCTGCCGGCGCCGATGACCGCGTGGTCGCGATTATCACGCCCGGCAGGATGATGGCGCCGCCGCCAATCCAGACGTTCTTGCCGACACGGACTGGGCGGCCGAATTCCTTCCCGCTCCGCCGAACGGCCGGATCACGCGGATGGTCCGCGGCATGGATCTGCACGGCCGGCCCGATCTGGGTACCGGCGCCAATCGTAACGCTGACGACATCAAGGATCACGCAACCGAAATTAACGAACACGCCGGCCTCAATGATAATGTTGCTGCCGTAGTCGCAGTGGAAGGGCGGCCGGACTTCTGCACCGTCCCCAACTTCCGCCAGTTGCTCGCGCAACAACTGAAGCCGTTCGGCCGCAGAAGCGGTCAGGGAGGCATTGTAGCGTGACATCCAGGCCGCCGCGGCCGGCGATCCGCGACAAGTTCCGGGTCGGTGGCGTCGTATAACCCTAAATCCGGGAGTCGGCCTCTGGCATTCCGGGTTCGCGCCAGTGTTTTTCAACCCATGGCTGTGGCCTCGGCCCGTCGAATGAGTCGCGGCGGTTCAAGTTGGCGTCCGTGCAGGTACATGCGATACCACCGATCCAGCGGCGTCAACTGCTCCGCGGTTTGGCGCAACGCGTCGAAGAAATTGCCGATGCGTGTCAGCGCCTTGACGCGCCCAGCCGTGCCGGCCATGCGGACTGCTGGCATGCAGGGTGGTACGGCCAGCGTGCTGTGTTTGCCGCCCAATCGCGGTCAGCAACAATGGCCGGCTCGTGATCGCCTCACGATGGCGGTCCGGATCGGCGAGCCGCACGAACAGGTTCCACCAGTTGGCCACCAGGGCGTCGGGAGCGGGAGGCCGCCGCACCGTCGATCGTTAGTGTTCGGCAGCGCATATCGGCACCTGCCAGCGCCGACCTCCAGTCCGCAGATAACGACCCCGCAACCAATACGCGGCGCGAGGTTGTGAGCGGTTCTTCAGGGATCGTCGGCGGCACCGATGTCCTATTCCGAACTGGCCAGATCTTGGAGCTGCGTCTGCTTAAGGACGGACCGATGAATAATGGGCCTCTGCCGCCGGCGATGTTTTGCTGGCTGTGCGCGTGAACGCCGTCACGCCTTGAGGTTTCGGATCGAGCGATAGCCGCGCGCCTTGGCCTTGGCCGCCTGCACCAGGCTGTTGATGCCCTCGATCAGGCCGTTGGCGATCCTGCTGCGCGGGCCGGCGAATTCGCCACTCGAGGCCGATTGTAATCGCCACCTGAGGCCGGTCGAAACCGCCACCCCTGGCCGCAGGCACCGAGCCGTTAGGTGTGAACTCGCTCGCAATAATGACCCCCTGAGGGGGTTTTTTCGCGTCCAATCGCGACCCCTCTGACGTTTCGTCAATGTCTCCTTCTGTGGCCTGCGGTGGCCGGGAGGGGCTTATGGG
>JBEKLE010000575.1:0-3864 GCA_050010355.1 Rhodopila sp.
CTTTTATTCCTCGTAGCAGATTTTATCGGGACTGCCCAACCACAGAAGCCCTCTATCCTGTCCTGCCTCGATGCGATACCCCCGATCCGGCGGTCCTGGCGTCTAGAACTCTACGACAAGACAAGTCTCCAAATCCCGCAACGACCCCGCAACCCCCCCACCCCCGCCGTTTGGGATCAAAATGAAATTATCCTTGCATCCCAAGGAAACGCCCCCTATGTTTCCCAATAGAACAAACATCGAACACCACCCAAGGCCACCGCCATGCCCCTCCCCAAAACCCTCCCAGTCGCCATCCTGGAAACCATCCTGGCCCACCTCGCCACACTCTTCCTCACCGGCGCCGCCGGCGACACCACCGCCGCGCGCCATGCCGCCGCCCAGATGCTCGCCGCCTACCTCCCGGAAACCGAGGCCGAACTCCGCCTCGCCGCCAGCATCATCGGCTTCAGCTTCCACGCCCTCGAAGCGCTCAGCCAAGCGACCGGCCCGGACATGTCTCTGACCCGCGTGCTTCGCCTCCGCGGCAGCGCCGTAAGTCTCAGCCGGGAATCCGCAAAAGCCGAACGCCGCCTCGCCCAGCTTCAGAAATCCCGCCAGCATTCCATCCCCGCCCAGCAAGCCGAACCCGAACCCGCAGCAAACACCGAAGACACCGCCACCGTCGCAGCAGCCGCCGAAGCCAAGGGCCTGACCTGGACCCAGGCCTACCAGCAGCGCCAGCGCGACCTCCGCCTCGCCGCCAGCCGCAAAAAAGCGCAGGCTCGGAGCGCCTCGCGACCCAACCCCGTTGCGGCCCACCCGCCACTGGCCCAGGCCGTCTGATCCCCGCTCAATCCGGTGACAAACCCCGGCGCCCAGGCCGCTCCAGCCGCCTGCTGCGTCTCACTGATAAACCGGAGCCGCCCGATCGCCGCGTCAAACCAGCAGGCCGCGCCTGCTCAGCTCCGCCGCCAACGCATCCGGCCCCGCATACACATACCCAGACAGCCCGGCCTCACGAGCACCGGAAACATTCGCCGAACTGTCATCCAGGAACAGTGTCTCCGCCGGCACAGCGCCGAGCCGGCTCAGGCAGCGACGGTAGGCTTCCGGGTCCGGTTTGCGGGCGCCGAACTCCGCCGAGACACACGCACCATCGCCCACCAGCGCGGCAATCTCGGGATACAATGTTGAAAAATGCCGCAGGACCAGCATATTGTTGTTGGTCAGCACGGCGCACCTCACCGCGGGATGGATGCGCGGCACCAGCCCAAGTGTTTCGGCGATCGGCGTGACCGCCACCTTCTGCGCGGCCAGCCATTCGGCTTCACCCAGGTCGTAGCCGATGCACGCCCCGAACCCGCGCAGGTATCCAGCCGCATCCAGCGCGCCCGCATCACCCGAATCCTCAAAGCCTGAGTCCCAGATCGCGGTCATCACCGCATCCGGCGGCAGATGTGCGGTTGCCGCGAGATGAGCGATCCGCGCGTCCCGGTCATAGCGGTAGAGCACGCCGTTAAGGTCGAACAGGATCAGCGAGATGTCCGTCACATCAATCACTCTGCGTGTCTGACCAAAGGCGTGCAAACCGTGTACCGATCAAGACCGAACATCTTGCCGGTCAGCACGGTTACGCACAAACGCCAACCTATCCGCCCCGCGGCGCCGCCGCCCGTTCCAGCCGGTCGTTGATAGCCAGCCCAAGCCCCCTCACAGGCACCGGCATCACGGCAATCCCCGCCGCGCCGCGTCGCGCACCGTCCGCATCGAGCCGGCGAAGGCCCTCGAACAGGCGGGCCGCGGCTTCAGCTGTATCGCCGGCAGCACTCAACTGAAACACACAGCACCCACCCGGCAGCGGAAGCCCGAACGCCAGCAGTGCCTCGTCATCCGCGACCGCCTCCGCATTAAGCCGAACCGGCAGGGTCGGCGCATAGTGGGAAAGCATCAGCCCAGGGGACCGAAAGCCCGCCGGATCGACGGGAATGCCGCGGTGAAGCGGGCCGAGGCACGCCTCCAGATCCTCGGCCGAGACCCCGCCGGGGCGCAACAGAACCGGGCCGGCTCCGCTGAGATCCAGGACAGTGGACTCGACCCCAACCTCGCTCGGCCCGCTGTCCAGCACGGCGCCGATCCGTCCCGCCAGCCCGTCCATCACATGCTGCGCGGTGGTCGGGCTGACGTGCCCCGAACGGTTGGCCGACGGCGCCGCGATCGGCCGGTCCACCGCCTGAAGCAGCGCCAATGCCACTTGATGGCGCGGCACCCGGACCGCCAGCGTGTCGAGCCCGGCTCCGGTCAACAACGCCACCGGACAATCCGGCCGCCGCGGCAGCACCAGTGTCAGCGGCCCCGGCCAGAACGCGGCTGCGACCCGCAGCGCCCGCGCATCCGCGACGACATGGGCGAACGCGCGATCGGCCGAGGGATAATGACAAATCAAGGGATTGAACCGCGGCCGCCCCTTGGCACTGAAAATCGCTGCCACCGCCTCGGCGTTCGTCGCATCACCGCCGAGTCCATAAACCGTTTCTGTGCCGAACGCGACCGTTGCACCCGCGCGCAGCAATGCCGCCGCCCGCGTCACGCCAGCCTTGTCCGCGCGCAAAATCTGGGTCATGGGGACATGGCAATAACCATTCCGCCCCGACATGGCAAAGTCCGCCGAAGCGGGCTATCGTGATCGGCCGACCGACCGGAGACGTCAACCAGATGCTCGACATCGCCTTTGCCAAGCCGGCCCTGCCGAAGTCCGGCGCGCTCGTGCTGCTGATCCACGAAGGCGAGAAGCCGTCCGGTTTGTGGGCGCAACTCGACGAGGCCACCGGCGGTGCCATCGACCGTGCGTTCGAGGTCGCGGAGTTCAAAGGCGCCAAAGGCAAAACCTGCGTGATCCTGGCGCCCGGCGCCAACCTGACCCGCGTGCTGGCGGTCGGTCTGGGCAAACCGTCCGAGCTGACCCAGAAAGTCCTGGAGGAAGCCGGCGGCGCGATCGTCACCAGCCTGTCGCGCGAACCCGCGGCCGCCGTGGCGAACGGCGCGCTGACCGCCCAACAGGCCACCGAGGTTGCGATGGGTGCCATGCTGCGCAGCTACCGCTTCGACCGCTACCGCACCAAGGAAAAGCCCGAGGACAAGCCGAAACTATCGAAACTGACGGTCCTGACGACAGAAGTTCCAAAGGCCAAGGCAGCGTGGGAACCGTTGAGCGCCGTTGCCACAGGCGTCTTTCTGACCCGCGATCTGGTCAGCGAGCCGCCCAATGTGCTCGATCCGCCCGAGATGGCCGAGCGCTGCCGCAAGCTGTCCGAACTGGGCCTGAAGATCGAGATCTTCGGCCCCAAGGAGATGGCAAAGCTGGGTTTCGGCGCGCTGCTCGGTGTCTCGCAGGGCAGCGTCAAGGAGCCGCGGATGGTCGTCATGCACTGGAACGGGGCGGGCGGCAACGGACGGAGGACGAAGGACAAGCCCGTGGTGTTCGTCGGCAAGGGCGTGACCTTCGACACCGGCGGCATCAGCATCAAGCCAGCCGGCGGTATGGACGACATGAAGTGGGACATGGCCGGCGCCGGCACGGTGATCGGGCTGATGGCGGCCTTGGCCGGGCGGAAGGCGAAAGTCGATGCCATCGGCCTTGTCGGCCTCGTGGAAAACATGCCCTCAGGAAACGCCCAACGGCCCGGCGACGTGGTCACCAGCTATTCCGGCCAGACGATTGAGGTGATCAACACCGATGCCGAAGGACGCCTGGTATTGGCAGACGTCATCTGGTACGCGCAGCAGAAATATGATCCGAAGTTCATGGTCGATCTGGCAACATTGACTGGGGCGATCATTATTGGGCTTGGGCATGAATACGCTGGCCTCTTCAGTAATGATGAC
>JBEKLE010000576.1:0-4328 GCA_050010355.1 Rhodopila sp.
CAACGTGGCGCAACCCCCCCACCCCCCCTCCTGAGAACCCCCACCCCAAGGGGTCACGATCGGGGGGATAGCGCGCCAACGCTGCGCGCGCGCTATCCCCCACAACCGTTTTCGTCGCGCGCCAACCCAGCCGCATAATAGGTTTTATGGTAAGTTGTTAGGTGAGGTGACGGATTGTGACGGAGTTGATGGTTTACCGTCACAAAATGGGGCTGTTAGCGAAGGTGACGCGGGCGGCGAAAACCGCGCCAGGGCCAGGCCGCTCCCGGCGAGGCCGCAGCAGCACGCCGGAGACGCCCGCCCTGGTGCGAACGCCGGCGCCAGGTCGAAGCCGCGGCACCGCGCTAAAATCACGGCGCCAGAGGAAGGACACCCTGAAAGGTCGCCCTCTTAAGCGGCAACGCCAAAGCTAAGCCGTCATAGAAATGTC
This sequence comes from Rhodopila sp., assembly GCA_050010355.1. Classification (GTDB taxonomy): domain Bacteria; phylum Pseudomonadota; class Alphaproteobacteria; order Acetobacterales; family Acetobacteraceae; genus Rhodopila. The sequence continues at coordinate 431 of JBEKLE010000576.1, forward strand.
ACAACCCCAATCGTGTTTGCCCTTTGTTCCACTCGGCGCGATGGGGTATCGAATACTCCTAATAGTATTAAGGGCACGTGATATCTACCAGATGCAGGGAACAGGGTCACGCTACCGCCAAAGCGGGCACCTCAACAAGCGGCAGGTCTCCTCATGCTGCCAGGCCGCACTCCTATCCGAGGAACTGGGCCGACCGCTCAACCTCTACGTTGTCATTGACCTACGCCACACCGATGTCGGCGCTGAGTCAGCAAGCCACGTATTCGAACGGGTTCGCAGCGGACATTTCGTTCGTTGGATGGCACGAAAGAGGCCTGGCTGCCCGCCCCTGTTCGTCTGGACGATCGAAACCGCCGGCAGTAGCGCCCACATCAATTGGCTAGTGCATATACCGATCGACCTACAGGCTGAGTTTGAAACTAAACTTGAGCGCTGGTTCAAACGCTCAACTGGCACGCAGCATGTCGCGCCAACTGCGATCGACATTCAACCAATAGGCCTAACCGCCACCAAAGGAAGCGGTCTGATGACTCTTGTCCGATACGTCTGCAAAGGAGTTCATCCAAGCGTCGCGGCACGGATGCATATTCGCCCCGTTGATCAGGGCATCACTGTAGGCAAACGAAGTGGTGTCAGCCGGTCCCTAGGCAAAGCGGCAATCAAACGGCGGCGAACAGCTGGTTTCCCCAAGCCGGTCAGGGGATGGCAAGCGGGGGGAAATGCGCCACTCTCGCTGTCATCGGTTGAACAGCCCGCCCAGTTCCTCGGACCGTCTTACGCCGAAGCAAACATTCGTGGCTATCACGAAGCCGCCGCCGTACGTATATTCTCGGCCGGTAGACGAGGCGGAGATGCCACTCGCCGATAGATCTGACCCGAGGCGGTAGCAGGCCCCATCCGTCGCGAGATAACTTCGGCAGTGCGGATTGTGCCATGGATGAGCCCAATGGGGATATGTCACTGATTAACCTCGGCCAACTTACAAAACCAGCAACGACACTGATCGAAAAAGTCTCCGATGCGATTGGAGGGATCGCCAAACCTTGGCAGATAACGCGCGTGGCCTCAGCGGAGGCTAAAGCCGAGCTTATACGCTTGGAATCGAAAATCAAACTATCCGATATCGAGCGCCGCGCTCTGCAACGTATGGTTCGTGAGGAAGGCAAGAAGCAGAAGAACATCGAATCCATCACAAATAATGCAATAACATCTCTTTTGCCCGACTCTAAGCCAGAAGAGATCAAGGAGGACTGGCTTCTGCATTTCTTTGATCAAGGAAAACTCATATCGAATTTAGACTTACAATTGCTGTGGGGTAGTCTTTTAGCAGGAGAAGCGAACAAGCCGGGGTCCATTTCGAAAAAGACTGTCAGTCTGGTGGCTGCTATGGACGCTGAAGACGCCCGCTTATTCGTTAGATTTTGCAAGTTCGTATGGAAGAAAGATGAAACTAGAGTACTGGTTCTGCCTGACCTTGAGAGCGAAATGTTCCAAGAGGCGCAAATTGGAATTCTAGGAATTGACCATATGGTTGACTTGGGCATGCTCAGATACCGGAACCAGTTTGTGAGTTTTGCTGCCAGAGAAAGGTGGGAAGCTTCATATTTTGATCAAAGGGTTGTTATTAACTTCAATAGCGAAGGTCGTTCTTTGTACATTGGGCCGCATATTTTTACACGTGCAGGTGAGGAATTGGCCGGGATTTGTATTGGAGAACCTTCTCAAGAGTATTTTCAATGGATTACACGTTTATGGTCGGGCGATGATGGCGTCCTACACCTCTCGTCCCCTGACACACCTGAAGATGCCCACCTCGGCGAACATTTTCAAAGAAGCGGTGTGATCGGCCCAAAATCTTGAATTTCGGAACTCAGAGCTTAATGCGTTATGCGCGCGACTAGCATAGAGAGATAAGTCTCAGTTTCCCTGGTATCGTTGATTCGACTAAGCCGCAGCACGAGCCGGAGACCGTCAGCAGGCAATAAGAAAGCCAGCACATACCCATGCTAACCGAGCTTCTAAAACTCCTTCAGCCGTGGTTTGCGCTGCTGGGCAGCTTCGCCGCAATCGCGGCCCTTCTGGTGGCGGCAGCCTATGGGCTGTTTCGGCTCTTGGGCGAGAAATGGCTCAATTCGAAGTTTGAAGAGCGTCTTGCCGCCTATAAACACGCGCAGCAACGGGAGCTTGAGCAACTCAAGTTTGAAATCAACACCCTTATGGACAGGACGACGAAGCTTCATCAGAGGGAATTTGATGTCCTCCCGGAAATTTGGGGCAAGGCGAACGACGCCTTCAGCGCCGCGCTATCCATAGGGTTCGGGCTGCAACGCTACCCGGATTTAAACTCCATGAACGGCCAGCAGCTCGACAGCTTCCTTGAAAAGAGTGAGCTAGAAGCTTGGCAAAAAGCCGAAATCCGGAAGGCACCCGATAAAACCAGATACTATATCGGCGCAATTGCGCCGATCGACTTATGGAACGCCGAGAAAGCGCGTATTGAGTTTAGCGGTTATCTCTCACGAAACGGCATCTTTATTCCGGAACCGATAGACAAACAGTTCAAAGCTGTTGACCAACTCTTGTTCGACGTCGTGAATGAATATCGAATATCTTTGCAAGAAAAAGGGGTGGGTGGCGAAAAACGTGTAGCCCTATTGGAGAAGGGCCGGCCCGGCGATGTTCAAATCGCTTGAGAACGACGTTAAGGGGCGGCTGTGGTGGAAGCTGCAATAGTCTAATCTAGCCCTCGTCGCCGCCCGACGTGCCTTCCCACGCCATTGTCCCCCTTATCCCGACGCTGTGCCTGGGGCGAACGTCCCGAACGGAACCATCACCCGGCAAACCTTGCCGGCATCAACCAAGCCATCCAAGTGTTACGTCAAGTCACTGCTCACCCGTCGAGTTGCGCAGCCCTGGAATCCGCCGGTTGCCTCTGGCAAGCTGCCGATCATGGCCGATTCGGTGAACAACAATCCGCAAGACCCCCTGAGCAGTAGGGCCTGGCGGATATTATTCTGGTGAACCTTCCGGCGGTTCGCACGGGGAGGAAGGCGAATGCCTTAAGCCGCATTGACCGGCGCCTGATCGAGCCGATCGAGACCGGGCAGGACAACGACGACCCGCGCCTGGCCTTCCAGCACACGGTTTTCTGCCAGACGAGTTGGCCCTATCGCGATCCCGGCGACGACGTGCGGCTGTGGCAGCGTGAGCAGGGGATGATCACGCTCCAGGTTCAGGCTGGACACGTAGCCAACCCCGAGACCCGCAAAATGATGCCAGTCGGTTTGCCGTGGGGCACCAAGCCGCGCCTAATCCTCGCGCACCTGAATGCCGAAGCCTTGCGGCAAGGCTCACCGGTGATCGAGATCGAGGGCAGCCTGTCCGCCTTCGTGAAGCGGATCCGTGGCTTCCAGCACGGGCGGGAGATCCGCGCGAGATCCGCGCGTTCAAGGAGCAGCTGACCCGCCTGGCCGCCTCGAATGTGCGTCTTGCCCTGTTTCGCGCGAAGTCCGCGCATCAGATCGAGGCCAAGGTCATCACCGCCTTCGACCTTTGGCTCCACAAGGACGCGCGACAGCGGGTGCTGTGGCCCTCGACCATCCAGCTGTCGCTCGACTATTTCGCCAGCCTGCAAGAGCACGCGGTGCCGCTCAACGAGGCCGATCTGGCCGCGCTGGCCCACTCGGCCATGGCCCTCGACATTTACGCCTGGCTGGCGCAGCGGCTGCACCGCATCGATCCCCACCAGCCCGCCTTCGTCGCGTGGGCAGCGCTCAAGCAGCAATTCGGGCCGGACTATGGGCGCATGGACAACTTCAAACGCTTCTTCCGTGCGACCCTCCGGCAAGTCCAGGCCCGCTACCAGGCGGCGCGGATCGAGGCGGATGGCCACGGGGTG
>JBEKLE010000577.1:0-3861 GCA_050010355.1 Rhodopila sp.
TCGATCCCCAGCGGATTGCCCCAGTAGATCGAATTGTCGATCATCGCGGCGAGCAGGTTGTTGGCCGACGTTATCGCGTGGAAGTCGCCTGTGAAGTGCAGATTGATCTGATCCATCGGCACCACCTGAGCGCAACCGCCGCCCGCTGCGCCGCCTTTCAACCCGAAGCTGGGGCCGAGACTAGGCTCCCGCAGGCAGATCGTCGCACGCGCGCCAAGGCGGTTCAGCGCATCACCGAGGCCAACCGTCGTCGTGGTCTTGCCCTCGCCCGCCGGCGTGGGACTGATCCCGGTCACCAGGACCAGCGCGCCATCCGGCCGAGACTCCAGACTGTCGATGAAACCGAGGCCGATCTTCGCCTTGGTGCGGCCATAAGGCTCCACCGCGTCGGCCGGAATGCCCAGCCTTGTTGCAATCTCCTGAATGGGCCGGAGTTTGGCGGCGCGCGCGATTTCGAGATCCGGGTTCATGTCTGGCGGGCTTTCCTGTCCTTTACGCCGATCTCTCGCAGCGCCAGATCGATCGCGCTCACGGCACCCGCCATGTCCCCGGGTGTGATCGCGCCGATGCAGCCAACCCGGAACGTCGGTGTGGGTGTGGTATAGAAGTTGCTGATCAGAAATCCTCGGGATTTCAATGCGTCAACGAAAGCTTGCAGGTCCCACGCGGGGTCGGCGGGGGCATGCACGTTGGCGATCACCGGCCCTTGGCGCGACGCGGGCAATAACGGTGTCAGGCCGAGGTCGCGGATACCGTCATGCAGGACCCGCATATTGTCGCTGTAGCGGGCCAGCCGCGCGGACTGCCCCTCGGCATCAAGGTAGTCCAGTGCCACGTCCAACGCGGCGAGGATCTGCACCGGCGGCGTGAAGCGGAAGCTGCCCCATCCGGCACGCAAGGCGTGATCATAAATGCTTGCCAGGTCAAACGACCAGCTTCCGGCGTTGCCCGCGCAGGCCAGCAACCGGTCAATCCGAACGACGGCGAAGGCGACGCCGGGAAGCGCCTCCAGGCATTTGTTGGTGGTGAAAATGGCGGCATCGACCTCCGGCTGCGCCGCCAGGTCCAGCGGCAGTGCGCCGAAGGCCGAGACGGCATCGATGATCATCCGCCGGCCGGCGGCGCGCACGGCGGCGCCGACTGCCTGCACATCATGGATCAAACCGCTGCCGGTCTCGGAATAAACCAGGCCAACATGGGTCAGCGTTGGGTCAGCCTCCAGCGCTCGGGCAACGGCCTGCGGGTCGATGGCGTCGGTCAGGCCCATCGGCAACGGCACCGGGACGCGGCCGGCCTCCCGAGCCAGACGGATCATGCGATCGGCATAGGCACCCGTGGCGGGTATCAGGATTCGCCCGCCCGGCGGCAGGAAGCTCCGCAGCGAGGCTTCCGCGACGAAGTGGCCGCAGCCTTGCAGCGGCAGGGTGACGTGCTGGTCCTCGACTCCGCCGGCCAGCTTCAGAATGCGGCTGCGCAGGCGGGCGAAGACATGTCGAAAGTCATTGTCCCACGGGGCGATGTCCCGGGCGAGTGCCTGTCGCACTTCGGGACGGGTGGTGACGGGACCGGGGATCAACAGCAACATCGAACGAAAGTCGCACGCGCGCGAAGAGAAATCCACCCGCACGGCCCGGTTCGTGCTAGGAATCGGGAATGAACATGCCGTTTGCCCTGCCCGACTGGGTGCCCTGGTGGGTGCCGCTCGTGCTGCTCGTCCCCGCGCTGCTGTACGCCTTGGCCTTCCTGTTCATGCCGTTCAGCGTGCTCGGCGTCAAAACCCGACTCGAAATAATCGAGGCCCGGCTGGACGAGATCCAGCAGGAAATCCGCCACGTGGCGCTGCGGTTGCCAATGGGTCCGCAAGCCGTGGACTTCGAGGATGTGTATGCGCCGATTTCACAGGCGCAGCGACGGGAGCCCTCGGTCGGCGACCGCCCGCCGATCCCGCCGGCACCACAGGATCTCTATGACGACGATGACCCGATGGAAAGGCCGGCACCGCCGCCGAACATGCGCCCGGTCAGGCGCCAGGAGCCACAGATCGTGCGACAGCAGCGCGCCGAACCCCGGCTGGACGGGCGGCGGTAAACGCCGGAAGGCGCTTCAGCGCCGCCCGATTCGGTCCAGCCAGAGCACCACTGGAACCGTGGGCGTGACGCTTGCCCGAAAGCGCTAGCAGCGCGTGGGCAACGGCCGCGAAATCTCCTCAAGCGAGCGATGGTTGGTGCGCGGTCCAAACAACGCGATCGAAATCACGACAACGCCCATGGCGCTGGCGACGAACATGAACACCCCCGGCACGCCAAACCGTTGCAATATCGCGGCGATGATGAAGCCGGTGAAAATCGTGCTGAACCGGCTCCAGGAATAGACAAATCCGACCGCGGTGGCGCGAATGCGGGTCGGAAACAGCTCCGACTGATAGTTGTGCGTCGAGAACGACAACCACGCGTTCATCATCGTCTGCAACGTGCCGATGATGATCAGCGGCACCGCCTCGGTCTGAAACGAGAAGGCAATTCCGAATGTCGCAATGCCGATACATGACAGACAGACCTGCCATTTGCGCTCGATCCGGTCGGCGAACAGGCTGCCGAGCAGCGGGAACAGCGGATAGGCGAACGCGATGATGAACGAGTATTCCAGCGTCTGCGACACATGGATGCCCTTGGCGATCAGCAAGGTCGGCACCCAGTTGGCAAAGCCGTAGAAACCGATGGTCTGGAAGAAGTTGGCCACCGATAGCATGATTGTGCGGCGGCGGTAGGTCGGGTTGAAGATTTCCGCCAGCCGGCCCCGGCGCGGGTCCTCGACCACCGGCGGCTCCGGTGCTGGCAGCGGGCGCCCCGACTCGGCGGCAACGCGGGCCTCGATACGGGTCATCACCCGGTTGGCTTCCTCAAGCCGCCCCTGCTGGGCCAGCCAACGCGGCGACTCGGGCAATTTGAGGCGGACGAACCACACGATGATCGCGCCAACCGACCCGATGATCACCACCCAGCGCCAGCCGGACAGCCCCAGCGGGGCGGTGGGATTTAGCAGCCAGGCAAGTAACGCAACGAGTGGTACAGGAATGAACCCGATCGCTTGCTGAATCGCGAAAGTCTTGCCGCGGGCTCGTTTCGGCACAAGTTCGGAGATGAACGTGTCGACGGTGACAAGCTCCACGCCGATGCCGATCCCGGCGATCAGGCGCCACAGGTTGATGCTGCCGGCGGTGTACTGGAACGCCATCACCAGAGTGGCGACACAGTACCAGACAAGCGAATAGGTAAAGACGGTGCGGCGCCCGAACCGGTCCGCGGCCTGGGTGAAGAACATCGTGCCGATGAACAGCCCGGTGAACAGCGCTGCAATGAACGACGCCAGCCCCGTGAAGCCAAACAGGGAAACCGTCGTGGGCGTGAAGATCTTGTCCGCGAACATGCCAGGCGCGATTGATCCGGTCAGGAAGATGGCATAAGTATCGAACCAGCCGCCGAGCGAGATCAGCAGCACCAGCATCCACATATGCCGCGTCATCGGCAGTCGGTCGAGCCTCGCCGTGATCTCGGCCGCAGGCGTGGCGATCAGCGTCGGCGCCATTATTTTTCCTCCCCTGGCGCGTCTGCGCGCGCTTTGTTTGTCGGCGTGGCCTGGAGTTCCGAGCGCGGCCCGACCGAAAGTCTGCGCTTTCAGGAGGTGCGGGTCCAGTTGTGGCGTAAGCCTTTCGCCGTTTGGTTCATTCAGCCGCCGGTACCGACCTTTTAATATCGCGGGTGATGTGATATCGAACTCTAGTGAGATGCGTCCTTGATACAAATGTGGTTGTCGCAGCGATGCGAAGCCCTCAAGGAGCGTCAGCCTCACTGCTGATGGCCG
>JBEKLE010000578.1:0-3859 GCA_050010355.1 Rhodopila sp.
TGCCACTCGCGGTCGTGATTGACGCGGGGGCGATGGCGCAAACTTTCGGCGCTGTGGCGAAAGGCCTGAAGGAATATCGAGCGTTGCCTTTTGCTGGCGTGATCGCGAATCGGGTGGCGGGAGCGGGCCACACCCGCATGTTGGCCAACAGTTTGCCACCCGAGATTAACCTACTCGCCGCGCTGCCCAAGGCGGCAACTTCATTCCCGGAGCGCCATCTCGGCCTCATGCAGGCGGGCGAGCTCGCCGATCTCGTCTCCATGCTCGACGGACTGGCCGATCTGGTAGGCGAAACCGCCTATACCGCACTGCCGCCCGCGGTGCCGTTCGCGGCTTACAAGCTGTCTACTCCTCCTCGGCTTCTCGCCGGCCGTCGCGTCGCTGTAGCCTGTGACGTGGCGTTTTCGTTTCTTTACCGCGCCAATCTGGACTGCGTGGCCGCTATGGGCGCCGCGTTGGTATTCTTTTCACCGCTCGCGGACGAACCTGTACCGCCAGCCGAAGCGCTTTACTTGCCGGGAGGATATCCCGAACTGCACGCCAGCCGCCTCGCAAGCAACCGGCGCTGGCTCGATAGCATGCGCGCATTCGCTGCTTCAGAACGTCCGCTGCTTGCCGAATGCGGTGGCATGATGGTGCTATTCGACACGCTCACCACACTGGACGACACTGCACATGCGATGACCGGGCTATTGTCAGGCAAGGTGACGATGCGGTCGCAACTCGCGGCCATTGGCCTACAGTCGCTGACGCTGTCGCGAGGCGAGCTGCGCGGCCACAGTTTTCATTATTCGCAGCTCGACACCCCGATGGTACCGGCGTGGCGCTGCGTCCCGCATGGCCACGGCGCGGGCGAACGCGTTTTTCGCCAAAGTTCGATCATCGCATCCTATCTGCACGCTTATTTTCCCTCAAACCCCGCGGCTGCCGCCGCGTTGCTAACGGGGACGGCATGAGCGCATTGGCTTTCCGGTTCGTGCTCGCCACCACGTTGGCGCTTGGCTGCGCCGCACAGGCCGCTGAGGTTCGCCTCACTGATGATAGCGGCCGGAGCCTAGCTCTCGCGGAGCCGGCGCGGCGGATCATCAGTCTTGCGCCGCATATCACCGAGTTGTTGTTTGCTGCCGGTGCCGGCGAGCGCGTGGTCGGTACAGTCGCTTACACCGATTATCCAGCGGCAGCGCAGCGCATTCCCCACATCGGAGATAGTGCGCAGCTCGATCTAGAGCGAATCGTTGCGCTCAAACCCGACCTGATCGTAGTTTGGTTGCACGGAAACTCGCAACGCCAGATCGAGAGGCTTTTGGAGCTCGGGATTCCTGTATTTTATAACGAGCTGCATCGGCTTGATGACATTGCGCGAGCAATTGAACAGTTTGGCCAGCTTGCCGGTACTGAATCGATTGCACTATCGGCCGCTAGCGCATTTCGTGTTCGGGAGGCCGACTTGCGCGCGCGCTACGCCGGGCGCGGACCAGTAAGAGTATTCTATCAGATCTGGGACAAGCCGCTGATGACCATCAATGGCGATCATCTCATCAGTGATGTTATTCGGCTGTGCGGCGGCAAAAACGTGTTCGCCGCTTTGACACAGTCGGTCCCAGTGATTTCCACCGAGGCGGTGGTTACCGCCGATCCCGAAGCGATTTTTGGCGCCACGACCGAGGCTAATCCAAAGGGGTATCTGAACAGTTGGCAAAACTGGCCCCGCATCAACGCGGTGGCACACGATAACTTGTTTGGCATCACGGCCGATCTCATCAGCCGGTACACGCCACGCATCCTTGAGGGCGCGCAGCAAATGTGCGAGGACCTCGATGCAGCGCGCGCGAAACGCGCGCAATGAGGGTGTGTGTACCGAAAACCATATCCGCGCTGATGAGGTGACAGAATCGCCTAAGCTCGCGCAATGATCGGGCTGCTGTACTTGTTCCTTGCACGATTCTGCGTCGGATTTTGCGAGCCTATGCTCGCTATTACAATGACATCAGAACTCCGGAAGTAGAGAAAGGAACATCGGCGACATCGCTGGATGTCATAGGCGGCTCCTGGGTTGGCTGGGCACTCCGGCGATCTCGGATAGGGCTGTGATATCGAACGCTCGTTCCAGCGCGGCGGCGATTTCGTCGAGCGCGGCCTCGATCGCGATCGCATGGTTCGTGCCCGTTGAGCTTCCCCCGAGGCTTGCTAACAGTGTCGCCCGCGCCTCCCCACGGTGAAACAAGCCATGGACGTAACCGCCCGCGATTCGGCCGTTCGCCGATGTGGCGCCATGGGGTCCAGACAGCTCCATCATCAGAAACGGCCGCGCAGTGTCCCGTCCGTCGGTGCGCCCCACATGCATCTCATAGCCTTCGAACGCAGCGCTCCCTGAGACGAGCCGCCCCCGGGCCGGGCGGAGCACCTTGTCACCGGTCAGCACCGTTTCGACATCGAGCAGGCTAAGGCCGGGCGCTTCGCCTGCGGGACCTTCGACACCCATTGGATCGGCGATACGCCGCCCCAGCATCTGGTAGCCTCCGCACATTCCCAGAACCCGGCCGCCGCGTCGGACGTGAGCGGCGATGTCGATGTCCCAGCCCTCGCGGCGCAGCATGGCGAGATCGGCGAGTGTCGCCTTGGTTCCAGGAAGGATGATTAGGTCGGCGTCGCCCGGGAAAGGTGTGCCCTGCGGGATGAAGGCGAAGTCGACTGATGGTTCATGCTGCAGAGGGTCGAAGTCGTCGAAATTGGCGATGCGCGACAGTAGCGGAACGGCGATCTTCACAGTCCGCTGGCCGTTGTCGACGGCTGCGTCATCAAGCACCACGGCGTCCTCGGCCGGAAGCCGGCGCGCCGCCGCCAACCAAGGCGCCATGCCAAGATCACGCCAGCCGGTCCGTCGGACGATCTCCGCTCGACCGTCGGTAAACAAGCTCGGATCACCCCGGAACTTGTTGATCAGAAACCCCCGGACCATGGCCCGGTCCTGGTCATCCAGCACTGCGTGGGCGCCGACCAGGGCGGCGATCACATGGCCGCGGTCAATGTCTCCGATCAGAACGACCGGAACGCCGACCGCCGTGGCGAAACCCATATTGGCGATGTCGCCTCGTCTGAGATTTGTTTCCGCAGGGCTTCCAGCCCCCTCGACGATCACGAGGTCGCTCTCTGCTTCAAGTTGGCGAAAGCTCTCCACACATACATCTAGTAGGCTGGCCTTGCGCCCCTGATAGCTGGCCGCGGTCCAGTTGCCCCTCATCTTGCCGCGCACGACGAGCTGGGCGCCGACATCGCTTTGGGGTTTCAGCAAGACGGGGTTCATGTGCACGCTGGCCGGGGTCCGACAAGCGAGTGCCTGCAGCGCCTGGGCGCGACCAATCTCGCCGCCGTCCGCAGTGACAGCGGCGTTGTTGGACATGTTCTGGGGCTTGAAGGGGCGTACGTTCAGCCCGCGATCGGCGAAGAGGCGGCATAAGCCCGCGACCAACGTCGATTTGCCCACGTCCGAGCCGCAACCCTGGATCATTAACGCGGCCATTCTAGAGCTCCCGCTGCAATGATCTCCGGCCACAGGGCGCACCCGCACATAGGGCCAATCCCTGCCTCGCGGGCCAATTCGGCCAGCACCCACACGACATCAGACATAGTGGCCGTCGGTCGCAAGAACGCTGCAAAGCCAAGCGATCAAAAATCCACTCCGCGTTGGGCTTTCATACCCTGGTCAAACGGATGCTTGATCAGCCTCATCTCGGTCACCAAATCAGCGATCTCGATCAGCTCAGGCTTAGCGTTACGGCCGGTGACGCAGACGTGTTTGTCACGCGGACGGTCCTTAAGCGCGGCAACTATCTTGCCGATATCGAGATAATCGTAGCGC
>JBEKLE010000579.1:0-3856 GCA_050010355.1 Rhodopila sp.
CATCTGCAAGCAGACGGGAAACGCTGTGCAAATCCTGCTCGGGCATACGAAGATCGAGAACACGGTCGCTACCATGCGTCCACCTTGAAGACGCCCTTGTCCTCGCCGAGGCTACCGAGTTGCAGCCGTATAGAACTCCTTGACGTCAACTTCGAGGGGTTCTTCGGCGTCGGAAATCGATCACGCCGCGCCCATGCCAGTCATAACTCTCCCTCTCGGCCGGCGCTTCAAAGCGGAAACTCCGCAATCGCAGCGCGTTTGCCTTCGCGGCTCTGATCTTGCGGCTCACGTAGATTGACTGACGCCCGGCCACGGGCGATGCCGATCCGCTGCATCAGTGTGTAGAACGCGGGCGTGAAGATCAGGCCGAAGCCGGTGACGCCGAGCATGCCCGCGAAGACGGCGGTGCCCAGGGATTGGCGCATCTCGGCCCCGGCGCCGGTCGCAAACACCAGCGGCGCAACGCCGAGAATGAACGCGAGGGACGTCATCAGGATCGGCCGCAGCCGCCGCCGCGCGGCACTGACCGCCGCCGCCGCAGGGGTGCTGCCCGCGTCCTGCGCCTGACGCGCAAACTCAACGATCAGGATTGCATTTTTCGCCGCCAGCCCAACCAGGACCACGAAACCGATCTGGGCGAGGATGTCGATGGGCATGCCGCGTAACCCCAGCCCGGTGACGGAGGCGAGCAGGCACATCGGCACAATCAGCACCACCGAGAGCGGCAACTTCCAGCTCTCGTAATTCGCCGCCAGCACCAGGAAGACAAACAGCGCGGCGGCGCCGAACACCAGCATCGTCGGGGTGCCTTTCTGCTCCTGCTGAAAGGCGATCTCGGTCCATTCGAAGCCGATGCCCGGCGGCAGCACCTGCGCGGCCAGCGTCTCCATGTGCTGCAGCGCCGTGCCGGTCGCCACACCCGGCGCCGCCACGCCTTGCACCTCGGCCGCCGGGAACAGATTGTAGCGCGGCACGCGATACGGGATCGTCGTGTCCTTCAAGCGCGCGACCGACCCGATGGGCACCATCTCGCCGCTGGCGTTGCGCGCCTTCAGGCCCATCAGATCCTGCTGGTCGCGCCGGAACCGGCTGTCGGCCTGGGCGATCACCTCGTATGTTCTCCCGAGGAAATTGAAGTCGTTGACGTATTGCGAGCCGAGATAGACTTGCAGCGTATCGAACACGTCGGTCGGCGTCAGGCCAACCTTCTCGGCCTTCAGGCGGTCGATGTCGGCATAGACCGACGGTGACCCGGCATTCAGTAACGTGAACACGCCGGCGAAGCTTGGGTCCTTGTTGGCCGCCGCAACGAGCATATTCGTGGCGTTCACAAGGGCCTGGGTGCCGAGCCCCGCGCGATCCTCCAGCATCATCTTGAAGCCGCCGGAATTGCCGATCCCCTGCACCGGCGGCGGCGGGATCGTCAGCACATAGGCGCCCTGGATCACCGACAGCCGCTTGCGCAGATCGGCCAGCACCGAGTTCGCCGTGATCCCCGGGATGGAATGGTTATACAGCGACGGCAGGCCGGAAAAGATCGTCCCTGCATTGGACGCAACCGTGAACGTCGTCGCGTCCAGGCCGGCGAACGGCGCGACATGCTCGACACCAGGCGTTTTCAGGATAATGTCGATCGCCTGCTTCACCACCTGCTCGGTCCGCCCCAGGCTCGACCCCGGTGGGAGTTGCAGGACAGTAATAAGATATCCCTGGTCCTGCTCGGGGATGAACCCGGTTGGCGTGCGGGCGAATTCCACGCCGGCAACACCGATCAGCCCGATGTAGACCACCACCACGATCGCAAGGCCGCGCACCAGGCGCCGCGTCAGCGCCCCGTAACCGTCCGACAGCCACTCAAACCCACGGTTGAAGCGCGCAAAGCCGGCGCCCACCAGCCGTCCAGCCAGTGTCCCTCCAGCCGCCTGATGCGGATCGTGCGGGCTGAGCAGCAGCGCACAGAGCGCCGGGCTCAGGGTGAGCGAGACAAACAATGAGATCACCGTCGAGGCCGCGATGGTCACGGCAAACTGGCGGAAGAACTGGCCCGAAATGCCGGACAGGAATGCAGAGGGGACGAACACCGCGCACAGCGTCAGCGCAATGGAAACAAGCGCGCCGCCGACTTCGTCCATCGTTCGATGGGCGGCCTCTTTGGGATTCATCCCGGCGGCGATGTTGCGCTCGACGTTCTCCACGACGACGATGGCGTCGTCCACGACGATACCGACCGCCAGTACCAGACCGAACAGTGATAGGTTGTTCAGCGATATGCCGCAAATCAGCAGGATGGTGAAGGTGCCAATCAGCGACACCGGGATGGCGATCACCGGGATAAGCGAGGCGCGCCAGGTCTGCAGGAACAGGAATACCACGCCGACGACGAGCAGGATCGCCACGAAAATCGTCGTCACCACCTCATGAACGGACTTTGCCACGAAGATCGTCGGATCGTAGATCACGATGGACGCGACGCCGGGCGGAAAATCCTTCTTCAGATCCTGGATCGTGTCGAGGACTTCGTGCTCCACCTTCAGGGAGTTCGCGCCGGGCAGCGCGAAGATCAGCAACGGCAGGCCTTCGCTGCGGTCCATGTAGGCGGTGGAACCGTAATCGGCTGCACCGATCTCCACCCGGCCGACGTCGCGGATGCGGGTCGCGCGCCCCTGAGCATCGGTTTTGAGGATGATGTCGGCGAACTGCTCCGGCGTGCTCAGGCGGCCGAGCGCCTGAACATTGAGCTGATAGGCCGCGTCACCGGAGATCGGCGGCTGGTTCAAGATGCCGGCGGACACCTGCACGTTCTGCGCGCGCAGTGCGGCGAGCACCTCGCCCGCGTTGAGGTTGTAGGCGGCCACCTTGTCGGGATCGAGCCAGATGCGCATCGCATAGTCGCGGGCGCCGAACAACTGCACGTCGCCAACACCCGGAAGCCGCGCCAGCGCGTCCTTCACGTGCAGGGTCGCGTAGTTCGAGAGATACAGGTTGTCGCGCGATCCGTCGGGCGAGAACAGATGCACCGCGAGCAGGATGTTCGGCGTCGCCTTGCGCACCTGCACACCCAGCCGCTGGACGTCGTCCGGCAGCCGCGGCAGCGCGTCCTGCACCCTGTTCTGGGTCAGCATCTGCGCGACATTGAGGTCGGTGCCAATGCGGAAGGTGACGGTGATGGTGAGGTTGCCATCTCCGGTGGACTGGCTGCTCATGTAGATCATGTCTTCGACACCGTTGATCGACTGCTCGAGCGGCGTCGCGACTGTCTGACTGACCACCTGGGCGGAGGCGCCGGGGTAGCTTGTGGTAATCTGCACCGTCGGCGGCACGATCTGCGGATATTGCGAGACCGGCAGGACCACCAGCGCGCCAAGCCCGATGAGGGTGAGGAAGACGCTGAGCACGGTCGCCAGGATGGGGCGATCGATAAACAGATGGGTGAAACGCATCGTGCTCTGCCTTATCCTGCGTCGCTATTGGGATCGGGGGTGATCGTGCCTGCGGCCGGTGCGACTTTGACCCCGGGGCGGACGCGCACCAGGCCATCGATGACGACCCGGTCGTCCGCCGACAGGCCGCCACGGATGACGCGCAGCCCGTTCGACAGGCCGCCGATATCAACCACTTTCGGAACGATCGTTCCATCCGCCGCTACGGTCATCACCATCTGCCGCGACTGGTCTGGGATGACCGACGCCGCAGGCACCAGCAAGGCCGGCGCGGGCTGACCAAGGGCGACGCGAAGGCGCGCGAACTGCCCCGGCGTGATGGTAAGGTCTGGATTGGGCACCGTCGCGCGTGCGTGGATCGTCCCGCTGCTCCGGTTCACCGCGTTGTCGATGAAGTCGAGCGTGCCGTGGCGGTC
>JBEKLE010000580.1:0-7204 GCA_050010355.1 Rhodopila sp.
CTGCTTCGTGCAGAACGTTTCCAAAGCCTTCCGCGTTGAGTGAGTTACGTGATCCCACGCAAGCCGTTGCGGTCAAATGCACTTTCGGGTTCGGAGTTTAGCCTCTCATTTAGCAGCACCCATTCCGCCTTTCGGTCCACCCATCGCGAACGACCCAGGTGGTGGAACGGATTTGCTCCGAATGCGTGCTGGCGTCGGCTTGGTGACGAAGTCCGGTAGCTTGGCGCGACCGGCGCTATACGCCGCCTCCATGTTACCGTAGCGCTCTGCCGAGACGTGTAGTGAGAGCGCTTCACCGTCTTTGCGTAATTCCCAAACGAACATATGGAGTTTGTGTACAAGGCCCAAAAGGGGGCGTTTTAGAGATCCGATGACACCCATCGTCAGCTACCTTCGTGTCTTCACCGCTCGACAGGGACGTAGCCCGCCTCAATCTCAACAGAAATCCCGCCCCATCCTTGGGCGGGGTTTTTTGCGTTTCCGGCAGGCGTTGGGCTGTCCATGTCATCATGTCGTGTCTATGGCTTCGTGCTTGCCCTGGGCCGCGGGCTCAGACCATCCTCCCGTCATGTTCAGCGTTGACGAGGCCACCGCCGCGGCGATCCGCAAAACGTTCGAGGAGAGCGGCGAGCTCTCCGCGGTCGCAGAGCTCCGCCGGCATTTCCTTGGGATCGCCGATAACGCGAACGCCCGGCTTTGCGTGCGTGCGATCGCGCGTTGGCAGCCGTTGCCGCCGCTGACCCGCAAACGAGCCCGAACATGCCGGACCAGATCATCGACGCCGTGATAGCGCGCTCCATCCAAGCCGATGCGGTGCGGACGCATCCGTTGGCAGCGTGGGTGATTGCGCGCGACCCCATTGACTATCCCCGTGATCTGGTGGCCCGTCTGGTCACCGATGGCTGACCCCATACGTGCTGCGGGCCGACAATCTGGCAGGTCTGCATGCCCAACTGCCGCCCCCGGCCTGGCGCGCGCGGCGCGCCGGGCGTCGGATCCGCCGGAGGTGGTTGAGGTGTGGGTTTCCACGCCGGTGTGACAGCACCCCGCCCATCATTCTCGCTGAGCGATCGACGGGTGCCCGTCCGGACACATGAACCGCGCCGGCGCCCGTGACACCGGCACGACGCGACTTGGCGGAACGTACAGCGTTTTTCGCTTGGCGGCGCGGCCGGCGCAACGAAGCTCAGGCGACCGTAATTCCTTGAAATCGTAAATTGAGCTTCGGGCGACCCGACATCGAGGCGGTTCTGGCCGTGGTTTTCGGCGAGGCGATCGCTTCGCTGGTCATGCTTTGCCGCTCCGGCACATACGTATCGATCGCGGCGAGCCCCGCATTCTTAGCCCATGTTATGAGCTTGCTTGTGCAGGACGGACACACAGGCGTATCAACGACCACGATCATTCGTCCCTTTCGCATGTCGGGACTGGCGCTCAGGATCTTCAATATCTCCGCTTCAGCGTGCTTATCAAAATTGCCTGTCTCAAAGAGACCTAGCCCTAGGGGACCGATCCGTCGGCCTCCCGTGGCAAGAATCTGAATGATCGCAAGGGTCTCATAGCCTTTGCCGACAGGAGCGCCCTGACCCTCCATATCACTCGGCAGCGTTGCAGGACTTGCCCTATAGGCATCCTTGGTCCCGCTCGGTGACGAGAGGAAACCTCTCTCAATCATCAACCTTTCCCACAGCTGACTCTCATTGAATGGTTCGACTGTCGCGGGCGTCATCAGCACGGCGGGCATGTTATTGGCACCTACTCGAATGGACAGCCTTGCGCCATCGGCTTAACGCAATTGCGAAAGTCTCGCCATTCGGGCAGCGCAGCAGCCAGAACTTAAAAATTCTGAACCAAAGAGGGTGTTCCGCGAAACAGCCAGAGGAGCCAGGACCGACCGCGCCCCGCCGCGCAAGGCGCTCGATCAACTCCACGCCGGCGATGTGCTGATGGTGACCAGGCTCGACCGCCTGGACCGCTCGACAGGCCGGGGCGGCAGGAGATGGTTTCAATCGGTATTAAATTAGCGGTGCGGTGTTGATCAGCCTGTCAGGTCGAACCGAAAAAGCGGCGGCAAGGTCGAGGCTGACGGCGACCAGCGTCGCGTGCCGGCGTTGACGTTCGTAGCCGGCAACACGCCGTCACGCGCCCCGCCTCGCGAACGAGCTGAGCCATGCGGGCCTGGTGGGCCGCATGGCCACGGGCAATGCTCCAGACGTCCGATCAGGCTGGGCATCGCGGCGGGCTCGTTTCGACGTTATGGCCATTGGTGTGTCCTGATTTCCAGAAGCGGAAACCGAGCAAGTGTATAGGTAGTCGTCAGGACAGACAGCTAAAGTGCACCCCTGAAGCTTGCTGCGAGAACCGCCGTTCCCAACATTCTCCGTCCGCAGAGCGCGACGAGAAGGGCGGCGCTCAAAAAGACCATGGAGACGGCCAGAAGCGCGAACTTGAAATCGCCGAAGGCGGATACGAAAAGGCCGATCCCATATGGACCGACAAAGCCACCAACGTTGCCGCATGTCGTGACGATGGCCAGTCCGGCTGCCAGCGAAAGCCGGTTTCCCACGCCGCTCAGCGCCTCGATAATCATGGCGAAAAAGACGCCTTGAGCACCGAACACGCCCATCATTGCAAGCGTTAGAAACGTCATTGAGACAACCGGTGACTGGCTGTGGGACAAAACTGCCAACGCCCGGGCGCCCAGGCAAAACATGGCGGCGACATGCCATTTGCGTTCTCTCAGGTGATCACTGCAGCGAACAGGAACGGCACGGCGGCGATAAACCCGATCTCGAGGTTCGTCAGTCCGCCGAACTCCTTGATGATCCGTGGGATCCAGATGAACGTTCCATACAGACCGATCCCGGAAAGAAAGTTGACGAAGCTGAACGTCAGGAGTTGCGGGGTCAATACCGCCCGCCAAGAACCGATTGCATGCTCGTCCCCTTGGACAGCTTTCTCGGCCTCAATGATCCCCGCGAGTTGTGCCTTCTCCCCGGCGGGTCAACCAGGTCGCATCGGCGGGTTTATCCTTCAGCACGACAAGGATCAGGAAACCCAGGATGACAGTCGGCAATCCTTCCACGATGAACAGCCATTGCCAATTCGCAACTCCGGCGATTGTCGGCAGGGTGAGCAATGCGCCGGAAACCGGGCCGCCTATCATCGCCGCAATCGGGACACCGAGGAAGAAGAGCGTTATGGCGCGTGCTCTGAAATAACCTGGAAACCACAGCGACAAATAGAACAGAACGCCAGGGAACCAGCCGGCCTCGGCAACACCGAGCAGGAGACGCGTGATGTAGAAGCTCGTCTCATTGTGGATGCTGGCCATGGCCATCGCGATCAGGCCCCACGAGATCAGGATGCGAGACAGCCATTTTCTCGCTCCGAACCTGCGCATCAAGAGGTTGCTGGGAAGCTCCAGAAACGCATAGGAAACGAAAAACAGGCCTGCTCCGAGGCCGAACACGGCGGGCGTGAAACCAAGCGCCTTGTTCATCTCGAGGGACGCGAAGCCAATGTTGGTTTTATCGATGGTGTTAAGCAAATATCCGAGGAGGAGAATGGGTATGATCTTCCATGCATTCCGTTCATTTATGCTTGCAAGCTCAGAGCGGTCGGTCGTTTTTTTGAATGTTTTCAGCATCAACATCTTCTCCCTGCCGGATTATCTGCGACATGCGTCGCGGACCCCGCGATCGGTTGACCCCGGACTGCACCAGAAGTGTTCCGCCAGCCCGCCTGCGTTCCGTTCACGTTTGGTGCCCCCTTTGCTTTGGTCGCCCCATCCCGCTGTGTTGCCCGCTTCTGCCGTCCCACACTGTCAAGCAGGTTATTTCCTGGTTCGCGGCGCGGGGTGCAGGGGGTAAACTTCAGGCTGGCTCATGGGATATTCTGGCAAACGTCCACCCATTCCGGTCCGACCAGTTCAGCCAGGCGCAGCGGGTTGATTCGCACCGCGCTGTTGGCCGAGCCCGCGGCCGGCAGGACTTCACCACGGGCTTTCAGCGAGATATCGCAAAAGACCGGCAGCGGCGTCGCTAACCCGAACGGGCAGACCCCGCCGACCGGATGGCCGGTGACGGTCACCACGTCCTCCGCGCTGAGCATTCTCGCTTTGCTGCCGAACGCTGACTTTACCTTTCTGTTGTCCAGGCGGGCGTCGCCGCGGGTCACCACGAGAATGTTCCGGTCTCCGACCTTCAACGACAAGGTCTTGGCGATCTGTTCGGGATTAACGCCATGACCCCCAGCCGCCTGGGTAACGGTGGCGGTGCTGGTCTCCAGTTCGATAATGGCGATTTCAGGCGCCCTCGCAGCCAGGAAGACCCGGACTGAGTCGATACTCAAGCGGCAAAACTCCTGTCGGAGAGGCGCAGGCTGGCAAACTCCACGACCTGCCGCCCGACAAGGGACAGTTGCCCGGCGGCAAGCGCGTCTGTGCAGATCCCACCATTGAAAATACCGGTGGAGGTGTTGAGGGCAGCACCAAACGGCGTGGGCCATCCTCGGAGCGCATGCACGATCGAGCGCATGCTCGCCAGCGTGCTCCCCGTTGCTTGCCAGCCATACGCTGTGACAATCAGTCCGACGGGAATTCCGTCGAGGTAGGTCCGGGGATCCCGCGCGGTTTCCTCAAGGTAATCGATGGCGTTCTTGACCGCGCCCGATATCGCGCCGTGGTAGGCGGGTGAAGCGAGCAAGACACCGTCCGCTTGGCGGATCGCCGCCACGAGGTCGGCTCCGGCCTCGGCGTTGCTCTCCGTGAGGTATAGCGGGAGGGCAGCGATATACCGGCCGCTGAAGAACTGCGTACGTGCGCCCGCCTCCTCAGCCGCGCGGAGCGCGATCTGGAGTGCTTGCTCCGTCGAAGAGCCGAGCTTTGCCGTTCCACCGATCCCTACCACAAAGGGCACTCTCATATGTCTATTCCTTTTGGAGAGCGGGCCAGTATCCCGCCAGCCCCAGAAATCTATCGGCTCGCTCCAGGATCGATTGTCCGCAGTTTGACAGTGGAAGCATCCTCGCAGTCACGGAAAGCGGAAGTGTCACGGGGCCGACAATCAATACTTCAGGTGTCAGCTATACAGTCGGCATGCCAAACGAACGACCGAACAGATCCTTGGCAATTGAACGCCGCGTGAACGGTGAGCAGGTCACGCTTAACGACAAGTGGGACCACACCAATGGCCCAGTGCTGATGAATGGCGTGCAGGCGATCGCCCGCGTCCTTCTGGCGCGGGCGGCGCTCGATCGCGCCGCAGGCCGGAACACGGCGGGCTATGTCTCGGGCTATCGCGGCTCCCCACTGGGCGGTGTCGACATGGCGCTGTGGTCGATCCGCCCACGGCTTGAAGCCGCAAATATCCGTTTCGAACCCGGGGTGAATGAAGACCTTGCGGCCACCGCGATTCGCGGAACGCAGCAGGTCGGACTGCTGCCTGATCCCATCTTTGAAGGCGTCTTCGCCGCGTGGTACGGCAAAGGGCCCGGGGTCGATCGGGCTCTGGACGCGATCAAACACGGGGCCATCGCGGGGACGAGCCCTTCGGGCGGCGTACTCCTGTTTTACGGCGACGACCACGCCGGCAAATCTTCGACCGTCTCCCACCAAATGAGCAGGCGATGGCGTCCTGTCTCGTCCCGTCGCTGTACCCCTCGGATACGGCGGAAATCCTGCGCTTTGGTCTGCTCGGTTATGCGCTGTCGCGCTACAGCGGCGCCTGGGTCGGGATCAAGTGCGTCAACGAGACAGTCGAGCAGACGCAGACCGTCGCGCTTGCGCTGGATAGCTTCGCCACCGTCGAGCCGGAGGCTCCGTCCCAGCCGCCAGAGGGCGTGCACATCCGCACAGGTGCGTTCAACCCGTTGCGCGACGAGCAAATCCTTTTGGAGCATCGGCTGCCGCGCGTGCACGCCTTCGTTCGCGCCAACACCATCGATCGGACCGAGTTCCGAGCGGCAGCACCGAAGCTCGGCATCATCACCGCCGGCAAGAGCTATGGCGACGTGCGCCAGGCACTGGCGCTGCTCGGTCTCGACGACGCCGGCGCCGCGGCGCTCGGGGTGTCGCTCTACAAGGTTGGCTGCATCTGGCCGTTGGAGCCGCAAGGTCTGGCCGAATTCGCTGCCGGGCACGCGGCGTTACTGGTTGTCGAGGAAAAGAAGAGTTTCCTGGAAGAGCAGGCGGCGGCGATCCTGGTCAACAAGGCTGACAGGCCCCGCCTCTACGGCAAGATCGATGAGCATGGGCGCCCCCTGATCTCCGCCTCTTGCCTGCTGGAGCCGGCTGACATCGCCGAAGCAATCCGCGGGCGCCTGCATCACCTGGGCGCAAAGGGGTGGGGCGTGGATGGCCTGCACGGGCTCAACGCTGTCGGTGGCAAACAAGGCGCCGCCGCTGATCTCGCGGCGACGACCGAGCGACGGACCCCGTACTTCTGCTCCGGTTGCCCGCACAACCGCTCCACCCGCATTCCCCAAGGCAGCTTGAGCATGACCGGGATCGGCTGTCACACCATGGTCAATTTCACC
Organism: Rhodopila sp.; assembly: GCA_050010355.1. Classification (GTDB taxonomy): domain Bacteria; phylum Pseudomonadota; class Alphaproteobacteria; order Acetobacterales; family Acetobacteraceae; genus Rhodopila. The sequence goes on from JBEKLE010000580.1 coordinate 6,538, forward strand.
CGTCCCGAGGAGGCGTTGCCGCCGACCCAGATGGGCGGAGAGGGAGCGAACTGGGCGGGCGCGGCACCGTTCACCAAAACGCCGCACATTTTCCAGAACATGGGCGACGGTACCTACTACCATTCCGGCCTGTTGGCGATCCGCGCCGCGGTCGCCGCCAAGGTGAACATCACCTACAAAATCCTCTACAACGACGCCGTCGCCATGACAGGCGGGCAGCCCGTGGACGGGCCGATCTCGGTAGCCGACATCGTGCGCCAGATCCGCGACGAGGGCGTCGTCTCTGTCACGGTGGTGAGCGACGCCCCTGAGCATCACGCGCGGTCGGGCCTGCCGCCCGGCGTGGAAGTCCTCCACCGCGACCGGCTTGACGAGGTGCAGCGGCGCCTGCGGGAAACGCCCGGCGTGACCGCGCTGGTCTATGAACAGACGTGCGCGGCGGAGAAGCGGCGGCGGCGGAAAAAGGGTCTCTATCCCGACCCGCCTAAGCGCATGTTCACGGTATTATGTAGCAACCGCCACCACCACAATGTTGCCGTAACGGGCTGACTGCCTTACTATACTGTTCTTGAATTAGTGCAAGAAGAGGTGGCGATGACCGAGCTGCATGTCATCGGTGCATTACGGAACAAGCGAGCGGAACTGGCTGGAACATTGCGTCAGCTCG
>JBEKLE010000581.1:0-5245 GCA_050010355.1 Rhodopila sp.
GCCCAGTCCTCCGCCACCGTGGTGCCGGCCTCATCCTGCCAGAGGATCGCGGTATAACCCAGCGGCGTAGCCTCGAGGCCCGATTCGATGGCGGCATAGCGGTCGAAGATGGCCTGCTCGACCGCCTCCTGTTCCGCTTCGTCGTCGTAATCCGGTTCCTCGTTGTCCCACACCTCAGCCAGCCATTCTTCCCGAGGCACGACGTCGGGTCCGGCGACCAGACCGGCAAGGAACCCGTCGAGTTCGGAAAGATCCATGCACCCAGCCGGCGCACTGCTGGAGTTCAGGAAAAAAGCGAGTTCGTCGAGAGACACCGGTCCTCCGTTCGCTGCACTGCCGAATGCTTATATATCCGGGATTCACGTCGGTGGAACGGTCCATTGCACCGCAGCACAAGCGGTCCTTCCCCAAACGGCGCCTAACCGCGCTAAGTAACGCAAGCGTCATGCCGCGATATTGCGCTCGACCATCCTGTGGAGACACCCGTGCCTGTCATCCGAACCGTCTGCGCGCACGATTGCCCCGACATGTGTTCCTTGCTCGCGCAGGTCAAGGACGGCCGCATCGTGAAGATCCAGGGCGACCCGGATCAACCGTTCACCGCTGGATTCGCCTGCGGCAAGGTCAACCGGGACATGGACCTGGTCTACTCGCCGGAGCGGCTGGCGACGCCGCTGCGCCGCACCGGACCGAAGGGCCGCGGCCAGTTCGCGGCGATCACCTGGGATCAGGCACTGGACGAAATCGTCAGCCGCTGGCAGGGAATCATTGCGTCGGACGGCCCGCTCGCGATCCTGGGGTACGCCTACAGCGCGCATCAGGGCCTCATGAACCGCGGCCTGACCAATGGGCTCTTCCGCGCCCTCGGCACCAGCCGTCTGCTGGGCGGCACCGTCTGCGATTCGTGCTCCGAGGCCGCCTGGGACGCGACCGTCGGCCCGATAGGTGGTGCCGACCCCGAGTCGGTGACCGCATCCGACCTGGTCATCGGGTGGGGCTCGGATCTCCATGCCACCAACGTGCATCTCTGGGCAAAGATCGAGCAGGTCCGCAAACGCGGCGTCCCGCTCGTGGTGATCGATCCGCGCCGCACCCGCGCGGCCCAGGCCGCCGACTGGCATCTGCCGATCCGCATCGGCTCCGACTCGGCCCTCGCTCTAGGCGTGATGCATATCCTGGTCCGTGACAACCTGGCCGACCGGACCTACCTCGCCGAACACACGCTCGGTTTCGACCGGGTGGAGGGCGACGTTCTGCCGCACTTCACCCCCGACCGCGTCGCCGCGATCACCGGCCTGTCTGCCGCCGATGTCGAGCGCCTGGCCGCGATGTACGGCGCCGCCCGCACCCCGTTCATTCGCATCGGCTACGGCATGAGCCGTTCTGTCCACGGCGGCCAGAACCTCAGGACGGTGGCGTTGCTGCCCGGGGTCACCGGCGCCTATGGCCGCTACGGAGGCGGCGCGCTGCTGGCCACGGCGGCATCGTTCGACTTGAATTACGACGCCGTGCGCAAACCCTCCGGCCCGGCGGCGGCACGCACCATCAACCACCTGAAGCTGGGAGAGGCCCTGCTGGAGGCAACGGACCCGCCGATCCGCGCGCTGTTCATCGCCGCCAACAATCCGGCCGTCACCAACCCCGGGACCGCCAGGATCCGCGCCGGTCTGGCCCGCGAGGATCTGTTCACCGTGGTGCACGATCCGTTCATGACCGCAACCGCACGCCATGCCGACATCGTGCTGCCGGCGGCGACCTATCTGGAGACGGAGGATTTCTATCGCAGCTACGGCACGTATTACATGCAGTATGGACAGCGTGTGGTGGCGCCTGTCGGTGAGGCATGGTCGAACCTGCGGCTGACGCAGGTGCTCGCCACCCGGATGGGGCTCACCGATCCGGTGTTCAGCATGAGCCCGCCGGAGATCCTCCAGGAACTCTTTCGCGGCGCCGGCATCGCGACAGACCCGGCCACCCTGCTCGACGGCACGCCAGTTTCGATCGCCCCAAGAAACGGCGCCCCGAGAACCGGCGCCCCGATAAACGGCGCCCCGAGAACCGGCGTCACGAAAACCGGCCAGCGTTTCCGAACCCCTTCGGGTAAACTGGAGTTCTATTCACAGGCGCTGGCGGATCAGGGCTTGCCGCCGCTGCCCGGCTGGCAGCCAGACGAGACGGCCGGATCCGCCTATCCCCTCCGCCTGTTGACGACCCCCGGTTATTTTCAGAGCCACACTGCATTTTCCGGTGTCGCCTTCCTGCGCCAACGGGAGGGCGTGCCCTGCGCCATCCTGCACCCCGCCGACGCGGCATTGCGCGGCCTGAGCGACGGCCAGATCGTTCATTTGCGCAACGGTATGGGCCATGTCTCGCTGCGGCTGCGTGTTCTCGACGAGATTCAGCCAGGCGTCGTGCTGGTTCCCGGCCAGCGCCCCGACGAGGAAGCCGAGGCCGGCACGGTGAACATGCTGTGCGCCGACAGCTACACCGACATGGGTGCCGGTGCGACTTACCAAAGCACGTGGCTGGAGGTGAGTGCCGCTTAGTTCCCCACCGAATCGACCGCGCTGAACGGCAACGTCAGCCCGCCCATCTGGACCTGCACGGTGCCGGCGTTGTTCATCACGGACGTTGCGGTGCCAGTCACGGTAAACGGAACCGCCGAGGCAGAGCCGGTCGTGCCGATCGAATTGACCGTGACGGAGTAAGCACCGTCCGGCATGGCAGCGCCGCTCGCGTTCTTGCCGTTCCACGTCCAGCTGTTGGCGCCGGCGGTGCTTGTCAGTGTCGCGGTCTGCACCTGAGCCCCGGTGCTGTTGTAAACCGCGATGCCAACGGGTTCCGCCGCCGCCGTGTTGAAATTGATCGCGGCGGTGCCGTTCTGCAACGAAAGTTGCGAACTCGTCACCGTCACCGGCTTGCCAATCATCGATGCGGACTGCTCGATCTGGCTCGCCTGCGTCAGCTGGATCAGGCTGGTCAGATCACTGTTGGTGCTGATCTGCTGTTCGACGCCGGAGAACTGCACCAGTTCGGTGGTGAACGTGTTCGAATCCATCGGCGATGACGGATCCTGGTTCTGCAACTGCGTCATCAGCAAAGACAGGAAGTCCGAGAAGTTGCTGCTCAGACTCGAAAGGGCATTGGTGCCAGCCTGGGAAATCGCACTCGACGTGGACGGCGTGCTCGCGGCGGCAGACGATAGAATACTTCCACTCATGGAACGGGATCCCTTTTGTGATCAGGCGGTGATATCGAGGCCGATATGATATGATTTCCCCGCGTTCGCGGCATTCGCGTTGGCGGTCGCAGGCTCGGCGCTCGATCGCCTGCTGCTGGAATAGGTGTTCCGCTCCCGCGCTGGAAGGCTGCCTCGGCCGCCGCCGGAGGAGCCGTCAGCGTTAGTCGTTCCGCCGCCCGTCCGGCTGGCCGAACCCTGCTGGCTGCTTCCATGGCCGCCCGAAGACCCGGAGCCGTTGCTGCTCGCGGCGGCTTGCGCCGCCTGTACGACATGGAACGTGACGGTCCGTCCGGCCGCCGGAATCCCGGCGTCATCCAGCGTCCGATGCAACTGCGGCTGATCCCGCTGCAACGCCAGCAAGGTCGCTGGGTTCTCGGCAGTGATCTCGATGTGGGTTTCGCCCGATACCGCGCTTCCGATCCGCACCTGCACCATGCCAAGTTCGGCCGGTTGCAGGCGAACCGTCATCTGCTGGCTGCCGTCAGCGTTTTTCGCCAGCGTGAGCACCGCCGGCGCGAGCTGTTCGACTGGCGACGCCGCGCCGGCCGGGTGGGCGGCGGGGGCCGTGGCGACCGAAGTGGCACTCGGCGGCCTCTGCGAGACGAGCTGTAATCTTGTGGTCCGGAGCAGGGGCCTGAGCTTGGCCGATGGCCTGGGCCGTGCTTGACTTGGCCGCGCTGGCCTGGGCGGGTTCCTGGGCAGTGGCCGGGGCGGGACCTGGAGCGATGGGAGTGGCCGGTTCCGGAGCGATGGCTTGGCCCGAACCCTGTGCGGGCGCCTGGCCCGAAGCCGATGGGGCGACCTGAACCGGAACTTGAGCGGTGGCCTGAGCCGGAAGCTCCATGCTTGCCGGTGCCGCCACCGGCACGACGGCAGCGGCGGATGAGGCCGAAAGTGGCATGTGTGGCAGTACCGGGTTTGCCGCCTCGCTGGCTACGCCGGACATCGCGCCCGGCGCCGGCGGCGATGGCATGCCCTGGCTATCGGTTATGGACGTCGCTTGCCCGCTCGGAGCGGCGATCTGAGAGCGCGAAGCCGGCTCCCGATCACGGGCCCAGGCGTCTCGCCCCGGTATGCTGATCGGCGCGCCCGATGAGGCGGTGTCTGGCACCAGCGCTTGGAGAGGCTCGATCGCGGTCGCCCCATCCGCTTCGACGGCCGCGGCGGGAGCGGGCGCACCGGGAGCATACCCAGGCTGAGGGTTTGACAAGCCGGGCGCGGTCGGCCCCGTTGCTGGAGCGGCGCCGGCCTGGGCGGGTTCTGCCGAAAGCGGCACCGCGGCACGGGAAACCGCTGCCGGCGCGCTAACGTCCTGAGCGGATGAAAACACCGTCGGGGCAGGTGCCGGGACGAAAGAAACGGCGGTGGTCGCGGTGTTGTCATCTCCGCCAAGGGAGGCTGGCTGCGCGGCAACCGCCGCAACAGCCTGTCGCGCGGCGGCGATATGCTGGTTGCCGTCCCGGCGAGGATAGGCAGGTTTCGCAGCAACCGCCGCCGCCTGCTGTGGCGCGGCAGCGGGAGTGCGGTCGTCGCCGCGGTAAGCGGCCTTCGAATCCGCAGCGGTCGTTGGGCGTGGTGTGGCAGCGCCGGCGCCGTTTTCGCCGCGGTAAAGCGGCTTCGAGTCAGCCTCGGTCGCGGCGGCGGCGAGGATACCGGCCTCGTCAGGGTAAGCGGCCGTCGAGACCACATCGGTTGTGGCCGATGGTGCCGCCGAGCGGGTGCCCGGCTCGTCACGATCCGGCTTCGCGGCCGCGACGGGTGTTGCCAGTGGCGCTGCGGCGGGCGTGCTGGCGTGGAAATCAGCCTTCGCGGCCGCAGCGGGTGCCGCCTGCGGCGCGGCATCGAGCGTGGCGCCGCCGCCGAGGGAAGCAGCCTTCGCGGCCACAGCGGGTGCCGCCTGTGGCGCGGCATCGAGCGTGGCGCCCCCGCCGAGGGAAGCAGCCTTCGCGGCCACAGCGGGTGCCGCCTGTGGCGCGGCATCGGGAGTACCGCCCCCGCCCGGGG
>JBEKLE010000582.1:0-7439 GCA_050010355.1 Rhodopila sp.
CGGTATCGGGCGCGGCACCGAAAAATAGTGACGCATCACGGTTCCCCGCCCGCGGCAGCGGATGATCTGCTGACGGACGGCGCGACGGCGATGTCGCGCGACGACGCCCGCCTCCCCGGCCGAACCGCCCGGGCCGGCAATGACGCAGTGCCACTGGTGCGGTCGTTGCTGCCTGTTGCCGCTTCGCCGCCGGTTCCTGCGCCGTTGCGACCACCGTCGCGGCCATGTTCGCCGCGCCCGGACGGAGTGACACCCGCCATGGTGATCGCGCCTGCATCCGCTGGATCTGCCCGTAGCCAGGACCCGCGTAGGGGCGGTTTTCGAGATTTAGTGGTGGTAGGCTACTGCCGCTGCCCAGTGGTCCTCGAAGCGCGCGTAGACGGCGCGAACGATCGCGTCCCAGCCCGCCTGGGATGACAAGCCCAGCGCGGCAAATGCCTCCTGGGGCCCAAGGTTCGGCCAAGTATCGAGCCACCGCAGACGGTCTTCGACCGCCCCACGCGGCAGCACGAGAGAGCTGGGGCAGGCATTCTTGCGATTAGACCGCGCGTCATCCAACAGAGTCGCCACCAATTCAATGTTCTGGTCGGTCTGCACATCCAGCGTTTCGAACGGATCCTGGCCAAGCGCCTCGGCCAGCCGATTCTCGATATTGGCCAGAATATTCCGCCCCGGGTTCGCGCCGGACGACACCTTGGCGACGCTGCGCGCCGTTCTTGGCCGCCGGTCGCCAATGATGCAGCCATCGAAGCGACCGCCGAGGTCCCACCAGTCCCAGCGTCCCAATGGGTTCAGCCAGCGCCCGAAGGCACCTGTATTGGGATGGCGCTCAAGCCCCTTACTGAACCGGTCGTAGAACTCATTGATGTCCATCGTGTCTGCGAAACGCACGCTCCAGCTCCGCAGGCCGAGGCGCCGCATTTCATCCAGCACTTTCGTCGTGCTGATGTACCAGATCGGACCGCCTTCAATTTGCATCCCCCCATTGCCCTGCGTTGTGATTGTGAGCTGCGCCTCGTAGTCCTCCAACAACGCCTCCGTTTCGTCGTGAAACGACAGCCAACTTTCCGGCAGATCGCCCTGCTGTCCTCGCTGGAATGGGGCCAGTGACGCATGGATTGCGTCAGCGGGCAGGGTGTCCGAGAAGGGCAGAATCACATAGGCGAGGGCGAACATCTGACTTCCTTAATGGCTGACTTCCGGCACTCAGTCTGCCGCCGGATAAGGCCATGTCCATCGCAAGCCTGATCGAGACGCGGCGCCAGCGGCGGATTGCGACGTTGTAACAGGGCAACCGGCCATCAGAGCTGTCGCGGAACAGGCAGAGCCGGTCACGGTCACGGCCGAGCGGAATCAAAAGGGTGCCTGGAGGCACCCCCCGGGACCCCGGCGGCTCCAGATCCATTGGGACAGGCAGTCGGGTAGACAAGTTCCCGGTCGTGTCGTGAACCGTGCTATCCCGGCACGCCGCCCGTGTCGCTGGCCCGGGCTGACCGGTTCGGTTTAGCCGCCTCGGCAAAGGATCCCGACCAGGCAGTCGCATGACCGACGGAAGCAACAGCGAGATGCCGCCGGCTCCGGCGTGCATCCGCGACCCGCTCGAGCGACTCTCGAATAACCGCGTCCAGAGTGGGTATGAACCGGCCTGGGCCCCCTGCCCTCTCCCGTTGATGATAGTCGTACGCGGCACGCGGGGCGGCTGGTCCCATGAGGATGATCTCGACCTCAGACGCTTCCTTATGCAACTCAATCGTGTCGAGCATGCGCCGGCATGAGCGTCATGTTACGATATCGGTGGAGCCTGCAACGAATCCGACCGGCTCGGTCTTGAAGGTTCGCGACAGCAAGTTCGGGGCGATCGGCGCTCAATCCCGATCCGGTGGCCACACCAGACAGCGCACGACCGCCGTTCGTCAGACGTTTCACCGGTTACGCCTGACATGCCGCCGTGATCCGGCGCCGGGTTCGCTTCTCCGCCATATCGCCCACCTCAGATGTATGGAAACTTTAACAAGCCCTCCAGTCCCCTGGGTTCCCCTGGGTTCATGCAGCCGGCAGTATGGCTATCGATGCGCAGTTCTTTCTTCTCCTGCAGCGTGGGTATGGTACGGTGAGCCTGCGCTGCCGGTAATGGCTCACCGGCGTCGCCAGCAAGAGGGAAAGTTGCCCCGGGCGTACGAAAGCACAGCGAGCGCCATATTCTTAATGCATCATGCTTTAGTCATTCTAGTAGCATGATGTATACCGGATGGCAGCAGTCCATCATGAAACAATCAAGAAGCAAGGTATCGGCATGACTGCCGCCAGTCAGTCGCAATCTGCTAGCAGGAATGAAACAGGGTTGTGGCATGAATTCATGGGCAGCGAATCCGACCGGCTCGGCCTTGAAGGTTCGCGGGGCGATCAGCAAGTTCGGGGCGATCGGTGCTCAATCCCAATCCGGTGGCCACACCAGACAGCGCACGACGGCCCTTCGTCAGACGTTTCGCCGGTTACGCCTGACATGCCGCCGTGATCCGGCGTCGGGTTCGCTTCTCCGCCATATCGCCCACCTCAGATGTATGGACTCTTTAGCAAGCGTCCGGATCGCTACTATTTCAGGGTCTGACTTCTCGTGTCCGTGCATCATCGGCTATGGCTTCTACGCCTTCCCGACGCGGGCCGGACAGCCCGAGGGCCGCCCGGTCAGACGCGAGATCTCCCAGGTTCCGACGCGTTCCATTCGTCCGTGATGTGGCCTAAGCAGAGATTCGTGGCTTGGCCAACGGAACGACCGCACGCTCGCGGGGTTGTCGACGGCCTTGTGAATGGCGCCATCGAGTTCGGCGACACCCGTGAATGTCTGATGAGCGAGGTTGTATGCTTTCAGGTCATGCCAGACGACCTCGATGTCGTTCAGTTCGGGGGTATATTTCGGCAACCATTCAACGGTCAGCCAATGCGCGCGAGCGGCAAGTGCGGCACGTGAAAGCTTGCTGACGTGGATCGGCCCATTGTCCTCGACCAACACGACCGGCTTGCTCGCTCGTCCCGGCATCGGGCCATAAAGAGCGTCGATCTGCTCGAGATGCGCCACGAAGTCGCTGCTGCGTTTGGTCTGGCTGGTGTGCACAATCAGTTCATGCGTGACATGATTAAGCGAGCCCAGCATTGCGACTTTCTTGGCTTGTCCGGGAGCCGGCACGCGCAGATCGGCGCCGGATTTTGCCCAGGCTCTGGCGAGGTAGGGATGTGTCAGCGCCTCGCTCTCATCGCCATAAAGCAGAACGATGTCGCCGGCTTCGGCCTGCTGCTCGCGCAGTTGCAGACGCAAGCCGATCCGATCGACCTCGCTGGCGACTTGCCGCCCTTTCAGCGTGTGCCGCGGCCGCCGGTAACGGAACTTTTTTTCGCAGCGCCTTGGACAATTGCGAGCGGCTGATGCGCACGCCCTCGCGCGCCTCGATCTCCGCGCGCAGGCGGGCGATCGTCCAGTTGGGCCGGTTGGCGACTGGCTCTTGCAGTAACGGTGTGACCACGCGCAAGGCGGTTTCACTTTTTACGGGTAACGGGCCGGGTGCCACGCTCGCCTTCAACGCCCCGGTACCACCGCGGCTGAAGTCGCTGCGCCACAGCCGTACCGTGTCTTCGCGCACGCCAAAGGGGCCTAGACCCAACGGTCGTGTCACCGGGGGCCATTTGGGCTGAAAGAACGCCCAAACCCGCAGAAGTCCTAGCTTGTCGCGAAACTTAGGAGTTGCACGACAAGCTTCGAGCCTACGAGATTCGGCCATTTTCCCTGTCGCATAAGTTTGTCGCGAATGCCTGAGCTATTGCGACATGTCCTGCGACAGGCGTTTTCGGCGCGAGTTGAGCGAAATGGCCCCTGGTGACACGACTGTTGGGTCTAGGCCCAGACGACGGTACGCATCTGTTTCGCTTCACGGGCAGAATCTGCGATCGCGACAGCTGTCACGGCTTCAGCCATTGATCGTTTCCTCCAATAAATTTGTCAGGTCGGGCGTCGCGGCGGCGCAGTCTCCCGCGCCGGATCACGCTCAGCGCTGGTCGAGCATGAACCGCCCGAAAAAGTCACCCAGCGCGCCATATGCGTCGAGCGGCAGCACATGCGCGACGTGCTGGTCCGGACGGACCAGAATCATTGCCCCCCGCGCGCGGTCGATGCCACGAATGTCGAAAATATCCGACCCGGTCCGGGCGTCTGGCGTGTAGGCCTTCTCATAATCGACCAACCCGAATCGCCCCTTACGCGGCAGCAGCATCGCCGGCAGCGCCTCGACCTTCAGCTCGCGATGCCCCTGCTGGAAAATCCCCCGCACGTCGATAACGCTGTCGATATCCGCCCCGCTCGGCGTGAACCGCCGAACCGGCGACCGTTCGTCGTGCGCCAGGTAATCCATCAGCGCCCGCAACCTCTCCCCGCCCGCGTCTGCAAACGCGTAAATCCGCCACGCCCCATCGGCCCGCGCCGCATGGCCGAGTTGCACCGGCTTGGCGTCGGCAAGCCGCACGACCGGTGCGGAGTGGAAGCGCATCCCGATGATGAAGCCCGCCGCCAGCGCCTGGTGCGTCGCTTCGGCCGTCAGGTACGTGGCCGGCGGGTACTGCGTCGCCACACCGGCCGTGTAGCGACCTGACATCACGAAATAGGCCTGAAGTTCCGCCGGATCGACGCCCCCGAGTTCCGGGTGGTCTGGATTCTTCGGCGGCGAGGCCATGATCTTCGACCATTCCTTGTCGAAGTCGATGAGGCCCTGCGCGATCGCGTGCCGCTCGACCGTGTAGGTGCGAAGCAGCTCCGGCCTGGCCCGCCCTTCAAGGACGGAGGCAAGCTTCCAACCAAGGTTGTACGCATCCTGCATCGACACGTTCATGCCCTGGCCCGCCTTGGCGCTGTGCGTGTGGCACGCATCGCCGGCGATGAACACCCGCGGCAGCCGAGACCCTGCCTCGTCCGCCGTGACGTCGTCGAAACGGTCGGTGACGCGCTGGCCCACCTGATAGACGGCGAACCACGCCACGCTGCGCACGTCGAGCGTGTATGGGCGGAGCACACGTTGCGCGGTCTGGATGACCTGTTCCTGCGTGATAAGCCGCAACGCGTCGCGGTTCGCCGGGTCGATCTCGCCAAGATCGACATAGAGCCGCACCAGGTAGCCGCCCTCACGCGGAATGAGCAAAATGTTGCCCTCGTCCGCCGACTGGATCGCCGCCTTCAGCCGGATGTCCGGGAAGTTTGTTTCGGCGAGCATGTCGACGACGCCCCAGGCATGGTTGGCGAAGTCGCCACGCGGCACGGCGCCGATTGCCTCCCGCACGCGGCTGCGCGCCCCATCGCATCCAACAACATATTTCGCTCGGACCGTCTTCTCCTCATCGGTTTTCGCATTCTTGACCGTAACGACCACGGGGTAGTCACCGACGGGCTCGACTGTCAGCGTAAGAAATTCCCAGCCGTAATCGGGTACAAGCCGCGACGGCGATTTGTGCATGCTGTCTTCGAGGTAGCCCAGCAGGCGCGCCTGATTGACGATCAGATGGGGAAATTCGGACAGCCCGTCAGCGGTATCCGGCACGCGGCCGGTGCGGGTGATTTTCGATCGGTCGTCGGGCGACGGACGCCAGAAGACCGTCTCGTTCACCCAGTACGCTTCGCGGATGAGTTTCCCGCTCAGGCCGAAGGCGTCGAACATCTCGACCGTACGGCAGGCGACCCCGTCCGCCTGACCGACCTGCAAGGGACCCTCGCGGCGATCGACGATGCGCGTCGTGATGCCCGGGAAAGCCGCAAGCTGCGCGGCCAGCAGCATCCCGGCCGGGCCGGTGCCGACGATCAGAACGTCCGTGGCGTCAGGCAGGTCGGGCGAACGAGCCTCGGCGCCGGGGGCGGGGGCTTGGATGTCGGGATCACCCGGTGTGTAGCCGTTAAGGTAGAATTGCATCGTGTTATCCTCCCAGTTTCAATCTGCATCGCGGCGCAAGCGGACTGCCTCGCGCGGGCGCTCGCCTGCGAAGCCGGTCGTGACGGCGGTTCTGTGCGGCATCCGCTCTGTCCCGTCGATAAGGGACGTATACTGTCACTCAGCATACTGTCAATATTTATTTGCGCCCGCCGCCCCTGGTGCTACAGAGACGATCGCAAAGGAGCGGCCCACTCGAAGCCGTCCGCCGTTGCTAGAGGAGAGACCCGACGTGCTAGTCCGTCGAAAACGAGTTCCCGGTTCCCAGCCCAGCCCGGCGCCGTCGGTTCCAGCCCCGGGCAGGGAGACGAACGGAGCGTCACGGCCTCCGCGAAATTGTCCGATCGAGCCAGCAGGGGACGGGACGAACCAACATCATCAGGTTCCCATGAGCGACCTCCACTCGATGCCCGGCCACCTCATCCGCCGTGTTCACCAGATCTCGATGGCTATCTTCGCCGAGGAATGCGCTGCGTCCGGCCTCACCTCGGTTCAATTCGCGGCGCTGACGGCCATTCGAGAAAACCCCGACGTGGACGCCACGCGATTGTCGTCGCTGATTGCATTCGACCGCTCGACTCTCGGCGACGTGCTGGAGCGCCTGGAGGCGAAAGGCTGGATCCTGCGCAGTCCCAGCCCTCACGACAAACGCATCAAGCTGCTACGTCTCTCGCCGGCGGGTTCGAAAATTCTCGACGGCGTGGAGCCCGAGGTGCGCCGCGTTCAGGAACGGCTGCTTGAGCCGTTGGACCCCGGCGAGCGCATCGAGATGATGCGTTTGCTGGCGCAACTGATCCGGCTCCATGAGCAATTCTCGACAGACTCGGCGGAGAGATGACCTCTCGGGGCACCGGCGGGGCGCCAAGCGCCACCCGCAGGTCGATCCCCGACAGTACACCCCGGTCAGGTCAGAACCCGAAAATCCTTGGGCGAGATGATACGGAAGTTATCCGTTATCTGATCACAATAGATGTGCCATTTTTCTGGGCACCTCCTCGCGCAAGAACGTTGGGACCGCCGTTTTGAAGTCGGCGAATGTTGCATGACATCGATTGTGCGTGACATGCTTGTGCATTAAGCCTCAGAGCCGCTCGATCCGCCGCCGCCTCGGGCTGGCCAGCGCTGGATGCGACGCTGCCGTCCAGCGGCACCGCATAATTGGCGAGGACTGGATTTTTCGCGTCCGGGTTGTGAATGCCGCCGTCAGGTCTATGCCTCTGTCGGGCTTTAACCGCGCTTCCGGCCCCTCACCGGCGTCATGGCGATGATGGGCGGCCGCGTCGCTGCATTTAGGCGCTTAAGAGCGAGGCTCGACAAAATTTTTGTCGCTAATCAGGCAGCGATCCCAAGTTCGCAGAAGACGCCCTTCATGGCGAGGCGCAGGTCCTGGTAGTGGCGATCGATGGCTCGTGGGTTTTGGCCTCCCCGGGTTGGGGTGATTTCCTGTGCGGCGGCGAGCAGCGGTTTGATGGCTTTGTC
>JBEKLE010000583.1:0-3822 GCA_050010355.1 Rhodopila sp.
AAACTTCTAGGCGTCCATCGCTCGACGCTCTATCGGGCTCTCGACAGTCCCCCGCCTCACCACGCTGAACCGGCCTCCTGATCGAAATGGCCCCTGGTGACACGACTGTTGGGTCTAGGCCTGATTGGAAAACCGCGCGAGATGGTCTGGGAAAATGTCCTGTCGGCCGCAACCCGGCGGCGACGGACCGGGCGGCGAGAGTCATGACCTTTCGCCATATCCCAATTGCTGGCCGAAACGCCTTGATTGGTCTCGCTGCGGTCATTGCAGCGACGCTGCTTTGGCAGGTGGTGGCAGATGCCGGCGTCGTATCGCAGGATTTCCTCCCGCCACCCACGCAAATCTGGCAAACCTTCTGCACGCTGCTACGCGACGGCTACCGTGAGACCACGCTGGCGGGCGATATCGCCGCCACCCTCGGCAGGTGCCTTGCCGGGTTTCTCCTCGCCCTGCTGACCGGCATTCCGCTCGGCCTCGCAATGGGCCTGAGCCGGCGGGCGTCTGCGGCAACCGGCTATATCGTGCAGTTCATGCGGCCGTTGCCGCCGCTGTCCTATCTCATCCTGCTCATTCTATGGCTGGGCACCGGCGATTCCTCGAAGATTGCGCTGCCGTATCTGACGGCCTTTCCCATCATTGCCAGCGCGGCCATGGCCGGCGTGCGCGGGGTGAAACAACAGCGCATCCAGGCGGCGCGGACGCTCGGTGCCTCAGGGTTGCAGATCCTTTGCCACGTCATCTTCCCAGCCTCGCTGCCGACCATCTTCACCGGCCTGCGGATCGCCCTGGCCGCCGCCTTTTCCACCGTGGTCGCAGCCGAATTGATGGCCGCCAGCAACGGCATCGGCTGGATGATCTTCTCCGCCAGCCAGTTCCTTCGCACCGACATCGTCGTGCTTGGCATCCTCATCCTCGGCCTGCTCGGAATGCTGTTGAACGCCTTGCTGGTGGCGCTGGACCATCATATCGTGCACTGGCGCGGGGTGGAATGATACGCCATCCAGCCTGGCCCTGGACCGTGTTGAGCCTCACACTTCTCGGCGCCGTGTGGGTCGTCCTGACCTGGCCGTTCGCAGACGAACCCATCGTGCAGGATGCGCGGGGCGTCGCGGCCGGATCGCGCCGCCGTGGTCGAACGTCTGTTGCGCATGACCGGCCTGCGGGAATTCCACGCCCGATATCCGTATGAACTGTCGGGCGGCATGCAGCAGCGCCTGGCCATTGTCCGCGCCCTCGCAAACGAACCGAAGATGTTGCTGATGGACGAACCGTTCGGCGCGCTCGACGCGCTGACGCGGGAAAAGATGCAGGTGGAGTTGCACGACATCTGGCGGCGCACCGCCATGACCGTGCTTTTCATCACCCACAGCGTCGAGGAGGCAGTCTACCTCGGCACCGAGGTCGTGGTGATGTCGCCCCGGCCCGGCCGCATCCTGGAACATATCCGTCTGCCGTTCGCGCGACAGGCGGACGCGCACGACAGCCGAACGATCAAGTCAATGCCGGCGTTCGTTGCCGCACGGGAGCATGTCCTGTCGCTTGTTTGGCGATCGGCGGAAGGTTGATGATTCCAGGCAGTATGGCACGTATCACGGCGCAGGGTCTCGGTCGAATCCGTTCATCCCGACCGGCCAGATGCCGCGGCCCCTCCACGGCAAACCCTCACGCTGCTCGGCGTCCCTCGCTCCGCACCCCAGTTGCGCCAGCAAATAGGCCCTGATTTCGGCGAAGCGTTCATCGCGACGGGCGGGTACCTCAGGCATTTCCACGGTCAGATCCACCGAGAACTTGCCGCGATCGAGGACAAGCACGCGGTCGGCCATATGGATCGCCTCTTCGACGTCATGCGTGACCAGCAGGACGGCCGGGCGGTGACGTTCCACCAGCCCAAGAAGAAGGTCCTGCATACGGATGCGCGTCAACGCATCCAGCGCTCCAAAAGGTTCATCGGCCAGCAGCAACGAAGGTTCCCTTACCAATGACCGCGCCAGCGCGGCGCGTTGCTGCTCACCTCCCGAGAGCTCCGTCGGCCAAGCGGCCAACCGTCCGGAAAGCCCCACCTCCTCCAACGCCTGGCGCGCACGCTGCAGTGGGTGGGAGCCCTTCAGTCCCAGGACAACATTGTCCAGCACCCGCTTCCAGGGCAGCAACCGCGCGTCCTGGAACACAACGGACAGCTTGTCCGGCACGTCCAGTGTTCCCGATCCGGTGACATCGTGGTCAAGTCCGGCAAGCGCGCGCAGGAACGTGCTCTTGCCCGAGCCGCTGCGGCCCAACAGCGCAACGAATTCTCCCTGCCGGATCTCCAGGTCCACATCGTCGCCGTGGTTACCACCGTCGCCGGAGAGGACAGCACACGCGCGTCGATCAATCCTATGGCCGAACCCACGGTCCAGACGATCAGCAGCAACACCGGACCGATCGCGGCCCCGTACGGCAGCGGACGCCCCGGCCCGAGACGCCGGCGGCGCGAGAACGTTGCCTCCTTCCGTTTTGATCGGGTGCGCATTGGCCCGCTGCCAGACCGTGCCGTGACGGAGGGTAGCGATGTCGCGACTCGGGCGGGCGAGCTGTCGCTCATGGCTCAACCGCCGCGAAGGCCTCTCCGCCAACGCGCTCGAAGCGGCGGTCGAATAGCGTCTCCGCTTTGATTGCTGGCTTGTTCAGTTCGGCCGCAAGCAGATCGTCGGTCTCTTGCTGGCGGGCGATCGCATCCGTCCAGTCGGTGGGCACATCCGCCACCCTATTGGATTGCACCAGGAACCGGGCGGCATCCGCTTTCAAGCCTTGATCCTTAACGTAGTAGCCCTGGGCCCATTCCTCCGGATGCTGATTGACCCAACGCGCCGCCCTGCCCCAGGCACGCACATATTCACGCACCGCGGCAGCCTTGTTCGGGTCCTTCAACGTGGTCTTGACCAGATACAGATAGGACGGATCGTCGCGAAGCCCGTGCGAGAGCGACTTGGCGCCATCCTTGCTATGATTCTGCATGAAACGTTCCTGGTTCGCTTCGGCGATCGGCGCCGCATCGACCAGCCGCGAGGCAAGCGCGGACGTATACGCGTCCCCGACCGAGGGCAGTTCGATCAACTGCACCTCGCTGCGTTGCAGACCCAGCTCTTTAAGCACCCGCAGAACCAGTGCGCCCTGGGCCTGGCCAGGACTGAAGGCGATCTTCTTGCCCTTCAGATCCTCCAGTTTCTCGATACCGGAGCCAGGTGCGGTCCCGATAACATAGATCGGGTGATTGATCGGATCGACGCGGAATTTCGCCGCGACCACCTTGACCTCGAGCCCCGTCCAGGTCGCAAAGATCGGCGGTATATCGGCAACGGAGCCGATATCGAGGGCGCCCGCGCGAAACGCCTCGATGGTCTGTGGGCCGCCGCTGATATTCGCCCATTCAACCGTAAACGGCAGCTTGGGCAATTCTTCAGACAATTGGAGCGCTCTCTGTGTCGCCGGGTCGCCGATCACCAGCCGGGTCCCCGGCGCAATCCGCTCCGGGATAGACGCATCATCGCCCAAGGTCTCGGCAGCTTTCGCGGAATCGACAATCGCCAGACCGATCGCAATCGCGGCACCAAGGAAGGGTCTGCGGCCGTGTTCTCGCAGGATCGATGCCATAGCAGCAACTGCCTCGTAGGTAGGGAGTAAACCTCCGCAAAAGTGGCGCAGTCCCGATGAGAAGTCGATGAGCTCACGAATCCCCTCATTTCTTTTAGCCCAGATCTAGCGTGAATACGGCGCGATTCCCTACAGCATGTTGAGTGCTGGTGGATTCGAGGGTGTCATGGGGAAGGTGGAGCGTTGGTTTGG
>JBEKLE010000584.1:0-6051 GCA_050010355.1 Rhodopila sp.
TAGGATGGGCGGAACGCCGGGATCTCCTGAACAAAAAAAGAACATTCCTTGACTTCGCAGAGAAATTCTGTGATAATACCTCCCGATTAAGAGGCGCTGCGAGTGATGGGCGCCTGATTTGAGGTGGTCGACGATCCGCTAGGCGTCGACATAGGGCGGCGGCGTGAGGGAGCGGGAGGTCAATGTATTTAACCAATTATCAATGAGTTGTGTTTATGGCACGCCGTCAAGACGGCAGATATTCAAATAGATCTCTCATTGAGAGTTTTTTTGTTGCACGGTAGTAAGGTTGCGATATTGTTTCGTTCGAAATTGGCTAAAGCGAAGCGGTTCGGAAAATCCCAAAGGAGTGGATATGCCTGCTCGTCACGATCTACAACGTTTCGCTAAGATGAGAGCGTCAGGCTTCTCGCTCGGAACAGCCGTGGCGTTGGGTCTCGGCCTAGACCATTCCAGACAAGCGCGTGAGGCAAAGCCGGAATATAACGGCGCCGGCCTGTCGGGCGACAGAGACGCTATAGCGGGAGACTTCCGACGGGCGATCACCAAAGCCAGGGGCGGCGATTCTACGCGTGGCTGAAACGTCGGCTTCCCATCCGGCCGTTGCACCGATTGAGCGAGTAGAAAACACCAAAGAGACGATTCAACTACCCAAGGAGGTTGAACTACTTCTCGACGCTGCGATACAGCGGAGCGTCGATGAAGCGTTACACGCGTCTTGACTGAACCTATCCCCTCCGCGAGAGCAGGCGATTGTCAAGCGGGTGTCACGTGAGGTAACCGTGGCATTCCAGCAGACGATTTCGGCGACTTATCACGGTCCAATTCCGCCGCCGCTTATGCTGGGCGAATTCGAACGGGTCGTGCCAGGTCTCGCCATGCAAATCGTCGGCATGGCACTGGCAGAGCAAGCTCACAGGCACCGGTGGGAACGAAAGGCGCTCTGGAATGATATCTTCATGCAATCCGGTGCACTGACACTTGGATGGGTTCTCGCCGGAACGGCGCTTATTGGGGCCTTTGTCCTTGGGGTGGACGACAAGCCGATACCGATGACGATCCTATTGAGCGTTCCAGCGATTCAAATGATCAAAGCCATCGTTGGCGGCAATCGGCCGCAAGGCCCTCTAACCCCACCCGCGCAAGCGACGCCGAAGACCCGCAGCAAGCGAACTCGTTGATATAGCAACTGCCCCGCACCGTGTACCTCCCCTTCGCGTCAACCGCGCTTGGCGTCTCGCGGCATCGCGGTCTGTCCGAGCACCCAACCCTCCCATCGTTGGATCCACGGATCGCCCGGGGCGGTATCCGGCCGGTTGCCGGCCAGCACATTCAGCACGCACAGCACGCCCAGGACGCTGTCGAAGCGGTCCTCGCCTGACGCGTCCGCTCCGAACCCGGTCAGAACCGCGCGGCGCATCGCATCGTCGGGCGTGGCCAATAGCCGCTCCATCACCGTCATTAACGCTCCGCCGGCCGCGCATCGATCAGCGTGCCGCCGCTTGCTGCCCCGCAGCTTCATCCCGAGGTGACGCAGTGCCTCGGCCGGATAAGTCTCGGCGAGGGCGACCGAACCGGCGGACAGCAACGACCGGAACGGCCCCTCGAACGGCCACAGACGCAACGACGGTTCGGAATTCTTCAGCGCCGGCAAAATCAGGTGCTGCCAAGCCGCGATCGCGGCCTTGCCGGACTGGTTGGCGCCGAGCGTCCAGAACAGCGGCGCACCGGCCGGGCGTTCCGCGGTCGCCCGGTCGCAGGCACGTGACAAGCCGGCCGCATCCGTGAGCCCGAGCGCCAGGGCATGCGACAAGCGGGTCATCCCGGCGATCCCGCGGGCGGGATAGAATGGCCGGTCCGGCCGCAGTTCGTCCAGCGACGCGCAGACCGTGAAAAAATCGGGCATTCCGCCGACGTTACGCAGGAATGCCCGGAAATCCGTTTCGGGCCGAACAGCGGCATAGGCACGCGGCAGACCAATCGGCAGATCGGCCCCCAGGGCAACCGCGCCGCCTTCGGCTTCCTCCGTCAGCCGCGGCAATAGTGTCGCGACGTCCCCGACCAGCCGAGGCTCTGCCAGTGTCCAGCTGGTGGTTGTGCGCGCTGCAACGGTGATCCAGCGCTTGCGCGGATCGATGCTCCAGTCCGCGTGCGCGGCGAGCCCAGCGAAGCCCGGGCTAGGAACCGAGGGGCCGCTGGGCACGCTCAAGCAGACGCCCGAAGAAGCCCGGTGGCTTCGGCGGCTTCGCGGCTTCAACCGCTTTGAGCTTCGCCTTGGCCTCGGCCTCCTGCTGGCGCTGCTTGCTGGCGAGCCATTTGTCGAGGCTCATGCCCGCCTTGGCGGCACGCTTGGCTTCGTATGCGCGCTGCCCGTCGGTCAGTGTCTTGGCGTTCAGTGTCTTGGGCGGCTGCACGTCGGTCCCCTGGGCAGTTTCCGTCACCTTTTCGCAGGACCCGGTCTTGCGATCAAGCAGATAGACGACCAGGGACAGTCTACCGACCGACGGTGCACTCGATCTGCCCGTGCGGCTCATCCGTCGCCACAAACACCTGGTTGTTGTTCTCTAACCCAAACGGCGACAGGTTGATCAACAGATAGTGCTTGTTCGGGCATGACATACTGATGTCGGACATCTCCGGCACCGCCGCCAGGGCGGCTGTCCCCATGCGATACAGACTGTCCTGCACGCTGGCGCTGTAGGTCGTCGCGAAGACCTTCAGCAGCTCGCTCAGGATCGTGGCGTTTGCCGCATCGTAATCCGCCGGCGCCGATTTCCAGCGCCACGACGCATCCATGGCCGTGGCTGCCATCCGGTCATGCGTCTCCGGGATGGTTGTGAAGCGGTCGTGGATGTAGTGTTCCCACCCGGACTCGGTGGTCTTCATGAAGGTGAACGCGGACAGGCCGGATTCCGTGGTCATGCCGCTTCGCGTCGCCACCACCTTGGCGAACGGCTTGCCGTTGCTGTCGAGCAGGAAGCTGTGCGCGTGCGGTTTCCCGTCGATCTTCAGGCGCACCCATTTTGTTTCATGCGCCGTGACGGTTGCGCTTTCCACTTCCGGATACGAATCGAGCAGCTTGCGGGAAACCGCGGCACAGAAAAGTTCCGTCCCCAGATTGATATTTTCGCGTGCGACCACGTTGACGATGTTCTTCACGGTGTCGGTCGCCACCGAGGTCTCATTGTCCGCGTGCGTGAATGCCCGATCGAAATCACCGGTCAGCATGGCCCGCACCGTCAGTTCCCGAACCTCATGCCTATCGGGCTTCCGATCGATGCGCATGACGCGGACGTGGTCCTTGCCGTAGGTCTTTTGCAGAAGTGCCATGCCTGATGCTCCTTTTGCTTTGAAAAGTGAAAAGAAGGTTTTTTGAACGCGCCCTAAACGTGCTCCGCCGCCGCCGCGGTCGAGGCTGCTTCATGCCGCGCCGACTCGACACTGCCCAATCCGTTGAAAAACAGGTTCAGAATGACGGAAACGACGGCTGACAGCAGAATGCCGGACTCGAGCAGCGGCTGCATCTCGTGCGGCAGGTTGTGGAAGAACGCCGGCGCAACGAGCGGGATCATGCCGAACCCGACCGACACCGCGACGACGAACAGGTTGTAGGAATTGCTCTTGAAATTCACCGCGGTCAGAATGCGCGCACCGGTCGCCGCGACCATGCCGAACATCACCAGCCCGGCTCCCCCTAAAACGACCTGCGGCACGGCCTCAACCAGTGCCGACATTTTCGGCAGCACGCCCAGGATAAGCATCACAACGCCACCCGTAACGGTGATGAAACGTGACCGGACGCCGGTGGTGAGGTCGTCCTGCTCAATCGGCTTGCCGGTGATCTCGCTCAACGCCAGGAACATGCCGAGCGACTCGATCATCACCACCACCATGACAATACACATCGTCAGAATCGGAATCGGATGGAACTGCGGTATTCCGAAATGAAACGGCACCACGACCGCGAACCATGCGGCAGTGCCGACCTTCTCGAAATGCATCAGCCCGAGCGCCGCGGCGACCACGGCTCCGGCGATGATGCCAAGCAGGACGGCCACATTGGCAACGAAACCTTTGCCCCATTTAATCAGCGAAAGAATCACGATCAGCACGAACAGCGCGATGCAAAGTCCGGTCAGTTGGCCGAACGCCGGGTTGGGGATGGCGGCCGGTGTGCCGTCGACAACCTTCGTGAACGTTTGCAAGCCACCGCCTGCCCAATTAATACCCACTTTCATCAACGACACCCCAATCACCAGGATGATCGTTCCCGTAACGACAGGCGGAAACAGCGGCAGCAGCCGGCTGATGAACGGCGCAGCCAAAACGCCGAACACACCGGCGCCGATGACCGCCCCGTAGATGCCTAGTAGCCCGATCTCCGGCGAGGCCGCCATGGAAAGCATCGGCCCCACGGACGCGAAGGTGACGCCCATCATCACCGGCAGGCGGATACCCACACCGGGAAAACCAAGGCTTTGCACGATGGTGGCAAGTCCGCAGGCAAACAGGTCGGCACTGATGAGGAAAGCCACCTGCTCCTGCGGCAGATTAACGGCGCGCCCGATGATCAGCGGAACCGCGACGGCGCCGGCGTACATGACCAACACATGCTGGATGGCCAGCGGTATCAGTCGCGTGACCGGGAGGTGCTCGTCGACTGGATGAACGTCGCTGCGCATTGCGGTCCTGTCCCTCTGGTGTGTCCGCCCTGATGCGCCCCGGATGGCTGTCAGCCCTCACCGGGAACGATCCCGACGCGTGGAAGTCGAGGGGAACACGCAAGTTCTGGACCAGAGTTTCTCACGAAGCCGTGTTACAACGATGCGACACGGTTGACGCACGATTATAGATACGTGGCGTTAGATCGCAGGCCCGCAAATGAACGCAGCGACAACGAAATACCGGGAGCACAGGGATTGCCTGTCCGTCAGGATAACGCAGCGTCTTCGTACCCGCGGGAACGCGGACGAGGCGGAAACAGTCTCCCGTACCTCGCCGCCTCACCCAGCCCCTATTGAGCGACAGACTTCGACGTCGGCACAATCCGCGTAACGACAATCGCCGACCGGTCCAGGTGCTCGGGCACCCGCGGGGCGATCTCCGTCTTCCAGTAGTCCGACTCGTAGACCGCCGCATACAGCGCCACCCGCTGTTCCTCACTTTCGAACCGGCGCAGCCAGATATACACTGACGGATCGGTTTCGCCGCGGAAGCTGCCGGTGATCACCATGCCCTTGGAGATCTGGAACGGAATAATCTCCTGTTCCATCATCTTCACCCAACTGTCCAGCATGCCGGGCAGCACCTTGTATTGGCGCAGTTCGTAGAATGCCATGATGTCCCTCCTGATTGAACCGCCATCAGGAAGCCACGGCCGACCGGATGATGCAACTCAGCGAACCCCACACTCAGCGCGACGACGACGCCCCCTTCAGCGGGGCCGGCAGCGCCTTCCCGCCGGCACTCGCCCGCGCCTGCTCGAGCAACTGACCACACCGCGCATCATCCTCCGCGGACGTGCCGAACTGGACGGTCGGCAGGATCGCCAGCGGCGCGAACAGCGCAGCCAGTCCAGCGGCCGCGCCAACCCGAGCGGCAACCTCCGCACCGGGCCGGATCGACGGGTCCTTGAACGTCCCGGTGATATTGATCCGCGTCGGCAGCGACCCGACGCTGAAGCGCTTGGCGTCGGTCTTAAGCCCCAGGTCGATCGTCTCTTTCCCCAGGTCGACGTCGCCGCCGACATTCGTGATCGCCTCGCCCGTATCGAGGGTCATCGCCTTAAAGTCCAGAACGCCGCGCTGCATCGCCAGATCGCCAACAAAGCACTGCACCTGAGTCTTCTGCGGTATGCCCAGCGCGGACAGCAGTGCGTTGCCGAACTGCAATCCCGTCAGATCGATCAGCACCGCCGACAGGTCGCCGCCGGCCATGGCCATCTTCACCTCGCCGTTGCCGTTCGCCATCAGCGAGGCCAGCGAATCGCCCGTTGCATCGATCGCGCCGACACCGCTGACCGATCCGGCTCCCTGAAACGTGTGCGTCGCC
>JBEKLE010000585.1:0-3802 GCA_050010355.1 Rhodopila sp.
TTCGCGCGAAACGCGAGAACCGCGCGCTGTGGGACCGGATGCGTTGCTGCCGAGGTTCGGTGTTTCTCGCAAACTTCTTAGGTCCGCACACGATTTTCGATATTGCGGCTCGGATTCATTGTGCTAAAGCCAAACGTGTCTAATTCCGGGAAAACTCTCGCTTTTTCTCCTTAATAATCACGGGGAAACGTATGCCGCATTCTCCCGCGTCCGCCACGCGCCAGACGTCTGAGATTCAGGGGCTGACCGTTCTCCGCTTTGCAGGGCCACCCTGTCGCCGTCACGGTCGGTCCTTTGTCCACCTCATGCCACCCCAATGAGGCGACGATGCGGTGTCGCCGGTCACGCGGCGGAATGGGGACGAGGCATGGCGAGGCTCGGTCGGGGCGACGATTCGCGGACCCGCGCCTGTCGCGTGGACGCGGTCGCGAACAAGCGACGGATAGCCGTCACGACGCGACGCACAGGAACCTTTCTCTGTATATCGCGGCTCGACCCGCCGCGATCCATTCACTCGTAGACCTGACATTGCGGGGCGCGATGTGAACGCGAAGCGGGTCAGTTGTGCGCCCGGAGATTCGTCTGGCCATCACGAACCGAGCGAGATCCGGCGCACTTTTTCGCGCAACTTGCGGCAGGCGCGGGAAGCGGCTGGGTTGACACAGCATTCGCTCGCCGAAATCGCCTCTTGCTCCATCCGGCAGCTGGTGAAGATAGAGACCACCGCCACGAACGTGAAGCTGGACACGATCACGCAATTGGCCAGGTCGCTCGGTCTAACCGAAATCGATCTCTTGCGGCCGGACTTGGACAATATCCCCATGAAGCGAGGTCGAAGGCCGGCACCCGAGGCGCTGTCCAAAATTGAACCGACCGAGTTTCGGCGCCGGTTTGCGCGGAATCTACGTGAGAGGCGCGAAGCGGCCGGGCTATTTCAAAAGGCACTCTCGCAAGCCGCCGGCATGCAGCCCTCAGTGGAGGGAGACATAGAGGTGAACGCTAAAAACATTACGTTAGATACCGTCACGCGGCTGGCGAAAGCGCTAGGTGTGACAGAAATCGACCTCCTTCGCCCGAAGGATAGCTGAGCGCAGACAGCAGCTCACGGGTTTGTGAGTTGTTACGCACTGAAACTAGCTTGCGCGGCGAGCCCAACCATCGCTAGTATAATTTTAGGCCTGATCAACCAGGGCTAGGTCCCTCGGTAGGCTGTGGCCGTTGAGTCCGAGCCGCGTCGACGCAAGATGCAGCGCGAAGGACGGGCTGGTTGGCTTTGACTGATCATTTCTGAATAGAAATCAAAGTGCGCCAACCGATCTGTTGACGCCAGCGGACGGATTTGCCCGCGCCGCACTCCGGGAAGGCATCCGGCTGAGCTGTTGTATGGCTCAGGGCTTTTCCCTCACGAGACTCCGCGCCGGGCGGCACCCGGTAACACGGGCGCCGGTGGTGTTACCAGCACCACCGGCGCCCTAACCAGACAGCAGGCCGTTAATCCATGTCCGGTTCACAACAATATAGCACACTGAAATCCTGTTCTGTAGTAGGAACATTTGGTGAACTTCAAGTCACCGCCTGCCACGAACATGTCGTCGTTGACCTCCAGAGCCGCAACTATGACACCGTTGGCCATTTGCATTGCGAGCATGCGCTGGCCAGGCTGCCGCTGCAGAAAGCGCTGCGGCTGCGCGACCTGCTGGATCAAGCGATCCAAGCGAGCCGGGTCACCGCCCAACCAGGCCTGTGGTCGAACAGCGCCGTTGCATCCGTTGCCGGTGAACTCTGGCGGCGGAGGCGGGCATGAGCGAAGCGACCGTGCTGCGCTACGAGCGGCTTGCCGACAGGCAGTCGACCTTTGCGGTGTGGATTGCACACGCCAACGCATCGTTCGTGCTGATCGGATACGTTCGGCTCGACGATCAGATCCGTTGGGTCGCCCGCACGCTGGGGTCAGCCTCGCAGGCGGCTGACATTCGCCGGTTTCGTGACCGGCACGCGGCGTCGGTTTGGCTGCAAAAGGCGGTGGATGGCGTCCATCCGCGGCGTCCGAGGATCGCGGCATGAGGATCAAGATCCGCCGCCGACCTCGCGCGACCCTTGTCGCGCCAAGCCATTGCGTCTGGCAGGGCGTCCATCGTTTGCCCACTGTGCCGTTCGGGACACAGCCCACGCCGTCCGCCGATAGGTGTCACGTGCGCATCAGGACTGTCCGGGCAGGCCTAATCGAGCGGGGCGCGTGATGGACCTCGCCATCGCTCAGGACGTCTCCCCGGCCAGCCGGCGACGCGGTGTACGCTCTGCGGCCCCGGACGAGGACCTTTCGCGGTTGGGGGCGGCCTTTGCCTGTCTAGACGCTGCGCTTTTGGCGGGCGACACGTCGGACAATCTGTCTGACCGATGGTGGGCAGCGGTTCAGGACGCGCTGCCGATCCGCGCCCGGGCGGCACGCGGTCGGCGGATCAAGGCCAAGATGCTGCTCGCGGTCATTCGGGAAACCCGCGCCGATGGCGCGGTGTGCGATTTGGCTCGCTCGGTCGCAAACGATCTGACCGGGCGAATGGGCCGGAAGAAAAAGCCGCTGTCGCCGACCGAGATCACAATCCAACATTTCATGGAGCAAGGCCTGTCGCGTCGCGCGGCCGGCGTATTGACGGCACGCGGCTGTCGGGACGCGGACGATATTCTCCGCCTCGAACTGGATGATGGGCGTCCTCATCGAAACTGTGGCCCGGTGACGAAGGGTGAATTGCGCGCCTTCACACGACAGCGCCGTCGCCTCCAGGAGGAACGATAATGACCAGCGCATCGACGTTCATTGCTGCCGTCTGGGCTTTTTGCGGACCAGCAAAACACGTGGCCTGTGGCGCATCCATCGCGATCTGGCCCGGCTTGATGCGGCGTTCGCCGATCTCGAGGCCCGCCATCGTCAACGCCATCGTCTCCCGGGTCGCACGGGGGAGGCTCGCATGCGCGCCCTCACAGCGGCCCTGATGGCCGGGCTGGCGGCGTACCGGGGCCACCGGGCCGAGGCGGCTGCGTCCGTAGAAGCCCGCCTCGCCCAGCTTGAGCGGCGCGTGGCCTACGCCGAGGAACTGATCGACGAGGGCCACATCCGCCTGGTCGCGCTCGAACATCCTCCCGCGCCTTCGAACCCGGCCGCCACATGTCGCTACGGCTGGCAGCCAGCCGCGATCGTTCTGGCGCTGCTGGTCGCTGTCCCGGCGTTTGCAAAGGACGCGCCGCTTCCCGTACTGCCCGAGAAATCGATCCCCGCCGTGCCGGTACAGCCGCGCTGGGTCGCGCCGGTAGACACGGACACGGACGCTGACGCCAAGCTCTACGGCCCGGCATCCTGCGTCGTTGACGGGCAGCGTTACGCCGTCGGCGCCGAGGCACACGGGATGACCTGCGCGCGGGATCGCAGCACTACGGCGTGGGTTCCGACGCAGACGGAGTTGCAGCGGCAGGAGGTCGACCTGCTGCGCCAGATCGAGGCCGACCTGGCCATTATGCTGCTGCGGCAGCAGGCAGCGTCCAAGTGAACGCGAATGACCGTGAGTGCATTCGCCTCGGACACGAGATCGCCCGCCTGGTGGCCAAACTCCAGGCCAGCGACGATCCGGCATCGACAATGTCGGACGTGGAGCGAGACGGTTTAATCACGCGCTGGATCGAGGCGATTGGTTGACATGCCATTTCGCACAGGTGTGTCCGCCGACGGGAGGATGTCGCTTCCACGTTGCGCAGTTAGCAGTGCTCACGGGGAGTATTGGCAACTTTCCGCTCGCGGCGCGACAGGGAA
>JBEKLE010000586.1:0-3796 GCA_050010355.1 Rhodopila sp.
CGTCGCCGCCGTCCGCGAATGCTGCCAGTGGCACAAGGAACATGGCTGGTGGACCGAGAGCAGCGGCATCGACGGCATGTGCAGCGAGCCGATCATCGAGGCCTTTACCCGCATGGGCCTGGCCGAGTTTCTGCACTGATCCGGACCAAGTAATAACAGTATAGTCGGGCGCTATTTACTGCCAAAATGGTAGTAATAGTGCTATACAGTTCTTGCTTCGCCTTTTCCTACCGCAAAAGTCCCTTCACCCTCCCTACCACGGAGACCACCGATGCCCACCACCGACAAAGCCGCCCGAGAAGCCCAACTTGCCCGCATCCGCGGCCTGATGGCGAAAACCGTAGACAACGGCTGCACCGAAGCGGAGGCCAAGAGCGCCGCCGAAGCGGTCGACCGTCTGCTCGGACTTTACGAAATCGACATGGACGAAGTGACCGCCCGCGAGCAGGAGATCGGCAAGGGTGGCGGCGTCAAGCTGGACGGCCACCCGATCGTCTACGCGGCCTCGATGATCGCCAAGTTCACCGACTGCCGGGTGTGGATGGAAAGAACGAAGGTCGTCTACTTCGGCTTCAAGGTAGACACCGAAATTTCCGACTATCTCACCATGCTGTTCCGCCGCGCGATCGACCGCGAGATTGCGACCGTGACGCTGTTCAACACCCAATATGAGGGCCTGTCGGCATACAAGAAATCGAGCTACCGCACCGACTTCGGGCGGGGCATGGCCGGTCGCCTGGGCGAGCGCCTGGGCGAACTCAAGTCGAAGCGTGACTTCACCCAGCGCACCAGCGGGCGGGACCTGGTGATGATTAAATTCCCCCTGGTCGAAGCGGCGCTGCGCGAGACCGGGATTGTGATCAGCAGCAAGAAAGGTCGCGGATCGAAGGTCCGCGACACCGGCGCCTTCAATGCCGGACGCTCCGCCGCGAACAGCGTGGCGATCAACCAGGGCATCGCGGCCCGCGCCGAGAAGGGAGGCCGGCTGCACTAGGCGGCCCCTCGCTTGAACCGGGGGCTTCGGCCCCTCCACCCCTCCTACCACGAGGCCCACGACGATGAACGACAAGCCACAGACCGAACTGTTCGGTCCCGAAGAAACGCGCCCAGCCGCCGACCTGGCACAGATGCGCAAGCGCCTGATCGCGATGGGCAGCATAGGAATGAACCGCGCTGCTCTCTGCGCCTTTGCCGAGGTCTTTGCGCCCGGCCTACTGACCCTCGACCGCAGCCGCTACCTGCGCGGCCCCGTGGTCGTGCATCAGAACGGCTGGACCGAAACCTTGCCCGACTGGCTTCCCGCAATGGTCAGCATCGAGCGGGCCGAGATCGTGTTCGCGGAAACCAGCCGCTACATCGTTGGCCCGGCCGAGATCGCCGCCGTGATGTATCCCGCCACGATGGCCGCGCCGATGTATCCGGACTACGTCGACCTCTACATTTGGGCGACGGTCAAGGCGCACAGCCGGCGCAAGGCGATCAGCTCCGACGAGGCGTTCCGCGATCTGCTGGGATCAGACCCGATCCCCGACGCCTCGGTGCTGGAACCTCGCGGCCGGCTGTTCGAGACCTACCGCCACCTGGCTCACGACATCCGCCGCCGCGTCATCGCCGCTCAGACCGAGCGCGACCGCGCCACCGCCCGGCAGAACAAGGTCGAGCAACCGGCCCAACCCGCCAAGCCGGTCAGACCTGTCCAGGCCGAGCAGTTCAGTATGTTCGTTTCGACCTAGACTGCACTTTGCATGACGTGCCGAGTTACTGCGCTATTCGGTGTATTTACTGCGGTATTTCATGTATAACGATGTTGGTTACTTCCTACCACGGAGACCCGCCCAAATGTCCGCCGCAATCGCATCATTTCGCTTATCCGAAACCGTCGTTCGCGACATCCCTCTCGGCCAGATCACCGCCGACCCAGGCCAGCCGCGCAAGGTGTTCGAGCGCAACGCGCTCCGTGAACTCGCCGCCTCGATCAAGGCGGACGGCCTGCTCCAGCCGATCACCCTCCGCCAAGTCGGCCCCGAGTCCTACATGATCGTGGCGGGCGAGCGCCGGTTCCGCGCCTCGGAGCTGAACAACGCCTCCACCATCCGCGCGATCGTCATCGAGACCACCGACATCGCCGACATCCGCGTCAAGCAGATCATCGAAAACGACCAGCGCGTTGATGTCACCGCGCTCGAACAGGCCCGCTCCTATCAGGCATTGATGGACGAAAAGGGCTGGACGGCCGAGCAGTTGGGCGAGCGCATCGGCAAGTCGGTCAACCGAATCACCGATCGGACCATCCTGCTTGCCCTCCGCCCCGAGTATCAAGATCTGCTGGCGAGCGGCAACCTCAAGATCACCGAAGCATGGGAGCTGGTGCGCCTGACCCCGCGTGGTCAGACGGCGCTGTTCAATCTGATCCGCGCCGGGAAATGCACCAGCACGGCGGACCTCCGCAACGCCTCCAACGCGCTCCTGGCGGCAGAGGCGCAGACCTCGATCTTCAGCGACGAGCCCGACGCCCCGACCGAGGAAACCCGCAAACTCGCCGGCTCATTCGAGGCCAACGTCGAGCGGATCGCCGCGCTGCTCCGCTCCGGCATCAGCGAGAACCAGATCGTCGCGACCAAGAAGACCAACCCGCACCGCGCCGGCCATCTGGCCGATCTGCTGGCCGCGATGCAAAAGGACATGCGCCGGATCGAAGTCGCCCTCCGCGAAGCGGCGGTTCAGGCCAGTCTGTTCGGGGGGGCCTGAGCATGGCCCGCCAACCTATCCCCAACCTCGGGTTCGATGATCTGCTGGCCCAGGCCGACCTGCAGAACTGCAGGCGGCAGTTCGATCGCCTGACCTCCCACCTTCCCTCGGAAATGGAGGCGGCCATCAAGCATCACCGCAAGCAGATCAAAGACTACCACGCCGCCATGCTGGCGGGCGAATGGTAGACCGCCAGGAGGATCAAGATCGAGGCGCACGATATGGCCGTCAGGGTGAACCACGGTGAGCCGGGCATCCTCGCCAACCGGGACTCACCCGGCCACGTCATCGCCAACCGCTGCGCCGCGACCCCTGGCAAGGTGCCGAGCTGGGGACAGCAGGGCCGGTGGACCGTCATCATCGAGGGCGACTTCACGGTGGGCCGCAAGGCCGGCGCCGGCCGCTGGTCGAGCGTTTCGGTTAGGATCGACCTGGGGGGCATGTTCGGCCTCGCCTCGTCCTGGTCAGCCTTCCCGGGATTCGCAGCGCATGTCGTTGACAGCAGCAAGCCGTTCATTTCCGAGACCGGGTTCCGCAGTTTCCTCAGTGGCCGAACCGACCTGACCCCAGGCATGACCGCGGCGGATTTCGTCTCGCGCGTCATCGCCGATCACATCAGGACGGAACTCAAGAACAGCCTGTTCATGGTGAAGGCATGACCGTGGCTGTCCACTGGACACCCGAGATGGTCCAGGCCCTCCGCGATCTCAGATCGGGGGGCCTGCCGCTCTATCTCTGCGCCGAACGGATCGGCGTCAGCTATTCAACAGCCGTCTACAAGGCCCGTGAAATGAATCTCGCCCAACGCCTCAATCGCGGCCGGCGTCCAGGCTGGCAGTCACAGCCCGGCAATGCAGCGCGCACATAAAGCTGGTTACAAGCGGTCCACAGCGGTCCCGCCGTTGACCCTCACAACCCTACCGGCGCCTCGGGCAAGGCCCGGTCCAGGCCCATTCTCTTTTCTGGCACAATGAGACGATTGGTTAATTCCACCGTTCAGCACAGCAATCGACAGCCGGGGAAATTGGCCGGGAATCGACACCCCCCG
>JBEKLE010000587.1:0-3791 GCA_050010355.1 Rhodopila sp.
ACGGATCGCGGTCGGGTTTTGCCGATCGGCGGACTGTGATTTCGCGGCAAAGCGCCGGCTCGCACCATGAGCGCGAGGTGGCTGAACTCAGCTCGACCGTGACGTTCGGGACTGTGAACAGCAGGAAATCACTGCGCCGTGGTCGAGCCTCACAAAGCCGGTCCCTCTTGCGGCACTTCGGACAACCCCGCGTTTGCATAAACCTCGTGCAGTGGCACGGCTATACCGATTTCCGGCAAATCCAGGCTGGCGTCATCGCCCGAGACGATCTCCGACAGCCACCCGTCCTCCCTACGCACGAAGACGATCGCTGCTTTGTGCGTCTGTTGGAGGACCACGTGGCGTTGGATCGACGGTGTCGCGCGGTATTCGCGGTTCTTGTCGATCAGGTCCGTCTCGCTGCTGCCCTCGCTGAGAACCTCAAACACCACAACCGGATCGCCGGCGACGGTGGCGGTGGGGGAAACCGGGCGGCACACCACGATAGCATCGGGATAACGGGCTCGCCCGTCGGCGATAATCTTGACGTTCGGGCCGAGGGCACGACACGGCCTTCCCACGAGCCTGGCAACCAGAGCCGTGCGCAGATCGAAGGTTATTTGGTCGTGCGCGATGGTTCCGCCCGTCATGGCGACCGGCTCGAACCCGTTGAACTCGTAACGCAGCTCCTGCCGCTCCTCCCAAGCAAGGAATTCAGCCAAGGTTACAGGCTTGCGGAGAGCAACGCTCATGGTCAGCAGCCTAGCATGGCCGGGGTGACGCGCTCCAGGGGTTCGAACCGCGCGCCGTAGCCTAGCGGGGGATCGGGCCTCATTGGGGTCTCGTTCCAGGGTCGTGTCCCAGCGCGAGCGTTCGCGGTCACTTGATAGCGGATCCCAGCGGATCCACAGACGGCGAGGCTGTCTACGATGGCGTGTGGCGACTTAACGGAAGCTGACGTTATCCAGCATTGACTTTGTGACAGCAATATAGCGATCGCACCGCACTCATCTCCACGGCGCTAACGATGACAATTTTCCCTCTTTTTCAATTCGGAC
Source organism: Rhodopila sp. (assembly GCA_050010355.1). Lineage (GTDB taxonomy): Bacteria > Pseudomonadota > Alphaproteobacteria > Acetobacterales > Acetobacteraceae > Rhodopila. The sequence goes on from JBEKLE010000587.1 coordinate 1,038, forward strand.
CACGCGCCGGACCTTGGATGTCATTCCGTCAGCTTTACCCGCCTCTCGTCCGGGCGCCAGTCTATGTTAACTTGGCAATGCCCGCGACATGAACGGGGAGTGCCGCTCAGGTCTGAGTAAGGTCCTGAGCGTGGCCATCCCGGCCCAGTCCGGGCGGTGGAGGAGGCAACTGCGATGCGTCCCTGGCTGGCCGTGGTGTTTTGCGCCTTGCTTGGTTGGGAGCCGGGCTGGGCCGCCTGCGCCGGGCCGCCCTACGACGAGTTCGATTTCTGGTTGGGCGCATGGCATGACCCGGCGTCACCTACAGCCGAGCATTACACGGTCAGGCGCACCGCCGGCGGCTGTGCGATCGAGGAAGTGCTGACCGGCGGTGACGGCCAGACACAGGGTATCGGCGTTTCCGGTTGGGACAGCGAACGGAGACAATGGCGGCAGCTTTGGGTAGACAAGGACAGGATCGTTACCGTTTACATGGGTGGTCCGGCGGCGGACGGGACATTCGTCCTCACGTCCGAGCCAAAAGGCGGCGGAACGCGGTGGCGGTACACCTACTGGAACATCCGGCCCGACGGCGTCGACGCCGATTATGCCTCGCGTGTCGGCGAAGACGGACCCTGGACCCGGGTGTGGTCGGGTCATTTCGATCGTATCGGACCGGCGGGAAAATAACGGTCGCCATGTCTGTCTGGCCGCCCGAGTGGATCGGTCAGAGGCGCAACCTAACCGCCTACGAAATGGTCTGTGTGTCCGATGAGGGAACATCGGATGTTAGTGGCACGGCAGCTCAGCTCGCAAGCGCGTGACTTTGCGGTGGTCAGCCGAATGTTGGGTCGGCGCCATTTTCATGCGATTAGAGTGGCTCGTCATGGGCGCGATGCACATCTCAAATATTTTACACTAACCAATTTACATAACAATATTAGTATCTTGTCTCATGGACAAAATCACTGCAATGGTCCATTCCCAACCGCCAGGGACCGTCACCACCCAACCACCCCCCCTACGCCGACATCCGAACCGGCGGCTCCAGTTCCGCCGGCAGCGGGCAAACATACGGCGTCTTCCCCACCCGCGCCTGATGATCCGCCTTCGCCCGCGCCAGCAGCGTCTCGTCGCGGATCACATCCAGCGCCGTCCCCGCCATCACCTTCGCCACATGCACCAACCCCTTGTGCGCCGCCGGCATCTTCCCCTGTGCCGTCAACTGCCACGAATGCCCCGGCGTCCCGATCGCATAAGTCGCCCCCCGAGCCTGCACCGTCGGCACCACCCAGCTCACATCCCCCACGTCCGTCGACCCAACCCCGCCCCCCGGCCGCGCATCCGCCGGAATGATCGCATCACACAACGGAACCCCAGGCCGCACCGGCACCCCCGCCCGCCGGTAAGCCGCCTCGATATCCTCATCCGTCAGCGTCGCCTGGAATTCCGCCGCCGCACGCCGGTCCGCCTCATCGAACGGCGGCGCCCCAATCCGCTCCAGATTGTCCTGCATCGCCCGCTCCAGCGGCGTGTTCCCAAGCAGGTTCGACACCGCGCTGACCACCTGAGCGACCACCCGAGTCTCCGTCATCAGCGCCGCCCCATCCGCGATCTTACGCACCCGGTCGATCAGCCGCGACAACACCGGCAGCGTCGGCGCCCGAACCAGATACCGCACCTTCGCGAACGCCTGCACCACGTTCGGCGCCACCCCACCCGCATCCAGAATAGCCGAATGCACCCGAGCATCCGACGGCATATGCTCGCGCATGTAGTTCACGCCGACGCTCATCAGTTCCACCGCATCCAGCGCACTCCGCCCCAGATGCGGCGACGCCGCCGCATGCGATGCCCTGCCATGAAACGAAAAATCGATCCGCGTATTCGCCAACGACGAAGCCGGATTCACCCCGGAAAACGAAGACGGATGCCAGGAGATCGCCACATCCACATCACTGAACACCCCGGCGCGGGCCATGAAGCCTTTCGCCGCCCCGCCTTCCTCGGCCGGGCACCCATAATACCGCACCCGCCCGCGCAACCCGTTCGCCGCCAGGTAATCCTTTACCGCCGTGGCGGCCAGCATCGACGCCGACCCCAGCAGATTATGCCCGCAGCCGTGCCCAAAACCGGTCCCCGGCAACGGCTTCTCAACAGCCACCCCCGCCTCCTGCGACAGGCCCGGCAGCGCGTCGTACTCCCCCAGAATGGCGATCACCGGCCCATCCGAACCCGCCTCCCCCATCACAGCGGTAGCGATACCCGCCACCTCCCGGGTAACCCGAAACCCCTTCGCCTCCAGCATCGCGGTATGTTCGGCACACGACCGGAACTCGGTGTAGCAGAGCTCCGGCATGCCCCAAACCCGGTCCGACAGGGCGATGAAATCGTCCTGGTGAGCATCCACGAGACGCCAGATTTCCTCGGTGTTCCGCATCGAATTCTCACTCCTGACCATGCCGGAAACAGCCAACCAAATGATCGTCGACCATCCCGGTCGCCTGCATGAACGCATAGCATATGGTGGAACCGACGAAACGGAAGCCGGCTTTCTTCAACGCCTTGCTCATGGCATCGGAAACCGCCGTGGTTGCCGGCACCTTCGCGCGGTCGGACCAGACGTTGCGGAGAGGCCGATGGTCCACGAACGACCACAGATAGCAGTCAAGGCTGCCGTGCCGAGCGATCGCCGTCAGCGCGGCCCGGGCGTTGTCGCGCACGGAAAAGATCTTCAGCCGGTTGCGGATCAATGGCGAATCGACCAGCAATTCC
>JBEKLE010000588.1:0-4375 GCA_050010355.1 Rhodopila sp.
CCCATCAGCGAACTAGCGCAGGAAAATATTTGTTTCCGCAGAAAGTGCGGGGTTTGCAGATCGTCCAACGAGCATGCTGCACTCAAAATGGTGGATCGCGAATGTTGGCACAGGTCTTGCCGGAGCAAGATAATCAACCCACGATAATTGATGGACATGAAATAATACTAAGTATAGCCTGCTTCTGATCTCGCTTTTTCCTTGTGTTTGACCGAAGCGACCATCCCTCAGTTCTTTAATCGCCTCTCGCTTTGCAAGACAATCCATTGAACGCGTGACGCGTCACGGATACTGAGCGGAGGCCTCCGGGAAATGGTTGCTCGCGGGGGGGCTACAAGGCCGCCAGCCCGGTCTGCCTTCCTCGACCGTGATGTTTCTCAGTTCGGTTGGAGCGCCGTTTCTCCGTCCCGGCCTGCACTTTCACAGCGCGCCGCACGCAGCGGCCGTCAAGGGAAGGGCGCAGTCGCGCGGAGCCACGCGCAGCCGCTTCTCTGCGGCGAGCATGGCGAGCACGGCGAGCACTGGACCTTGATGGCCGCTGCGTGCGGCGCAACGCTTAACCAGGCTGGGTGCGTCCGAACTTCCGCTTCCCGTCAGTCTACAGAGCTTGGGAAGCGGAGGCGGAAGCGGAAGTTCCATCGAGGCGGAAGCGGAAGTTCCATCAAAATACGCGACCGCAACTCCATCAATTGCCATGATGCTGCTCAGCCAGCCTGTCCGACCTGAACACGGGCGCGGCCGCTCTGGCGCTCACCAGCGCTGCTTTTTTGGCATCCGATCTGATGGCTCCGGTGCGCCGCCGAAGGGCTGCCTGCGAGGAAGCGGTCAATCCGTTCCGACCAGGAATCAAGGCTCTGATCAGGGGGTTCCGTCCAGCCGGCGCGGTCGTGCACGAGCGGCTGCGCTCGGCGTTGTCCGACTTGGGCGGGGACGCCGCGAACCGGCCACCCGGCACGCCCATTCGGCGCGAACCGCAGCAGCGCATGTGGAATGTCGTCCGGGGCGAGATGCTGCGGCTGAACGTGCCCGCCAATGCGTCACCCGTCCTTGGGCACGCCGTCGGTGCCGATCATGACCAGGCAGCCCAGGTGAGCGCGTTCGGCTTGTTCGGGGCGGACCAGGCGGCGCTGCCCCGTGTGCTGCGGGCCGCGGTCACGCTCGACGGGTTGGCGGCGGCCTTTTGCGCGCTGGACGGTGTTGCCATCGTCCTGCCGCTCGTCGCCTCTGACACACTGGCGAACCCTCCCGCCGGGTCCGGAGGCTGGCGGCGTTCACGCCGGGCTCATTGGCACGCCGCGCTCGCCGCGCTCACTTTCCTCGATGAGCCTGAGGCCGAATTCGTTTGGGCGATTGATCTGATGCCTGGGAATGGCTTGGCAGACAGGCTCCTGGCCAGACGGATAGTAGCCATCGACGACCCGGCACGCCGGGTGGCCGCCCTGCAAGCAATGGGAGTAGCCCGGGTGGCCGCCGCGATGCGCCTACGCCCGGTTCAAGCCGACGCGTTCGGCCGCCTGTTCCATTTTGGCGACCGTCTGGCCCCAAGCGTGTTCGTCGCGGTCCATGACCGGGCAGTCGAGGCGGACGGCACAGCCATCGAGCACTGGATCTGCGTACCGCCGCATATGGCAACGGCGCATGAGGCGGTTGCCTGGACATTCGGGATGAGCGAGCAGGCCTATCGGCCCGCGCGGGAGACATGACATCGCGCATACAGCGAGCCGATCAGGGGCCTTCTTTGTCTATTGCGCGTCCGTCTTACCCGGCTCCGTCTCAGATAATGTGCGTCGGAAACCGACCTTTATTGCGCGTCAGATCGTCTTGCGCGCCGCTACACTTAAGGAAAACCTGATGCTGAGCCAGCAGATCACCAAGACCGAGGACGAAATGCGCTGGCGGGGAGGCCCCAATGCGTAAGCTGTCATCCGCGCACTATCGCATCGTCAAAGACATCCTCGGAAACTTCGAGGTGCAGACTTGGCGCTGGTGGTGGCCGTTCTGGACGCAGGAACGGGTCAACACCCACCGCACTGTGGAGGACGCCATCGCCTATGCGAAAATCCTTGCCCGCCGCGGCCATCCCGTCCAGGTGCTGGGCCGCCTGCCGCTCGATGACGAAGCCCCAGCCGAATGATCTTGTGGTCTTGCCGCCATCATTGCCCCGCAATGGCGCTGATCGCCCCTGGTTCCCAAATGCTCGAAAGTACGATTCCCTTCCTCCCAAGCGGACAACGCACCCGGGTGTTGCGCCGCTGTCCGTTTGGGTTGCAACCTGATCGTCTTGATGTTGCCCTGCACCTCGGGAGGTCGCCCATGAGTGACCGGGTAGTGACCTTCATGCTGACCGTGAGGCCCTGGAAGGTCTGGACCGCCGCTGGCGTGGCCGGGGCTGCTGTCTTGAGTCTCATCGTGGTGGTGCCACGGTTGGTGTTGGGCTCCCCTGATCACTGGACCGCAGACCAATATCGGTTATGGGCGTGGAACATTCATCCTATAGTCTATGGCATCGTCATCCTGATCGGGGCGTGGATCGGGACGATACTGATCCTCTGGACCACCGCCCGGCAAGAGCAGCTCCGCCTGGCCGAGGCCGCGGGCGACACGGGTCCGCTGACGCCGATCGTCGCTGAACTTCGTGCGGTAGCCGACCGGCTTGAGGCCGTGGCGCGCGCTGATCCACACACATGAGCATTGAAACCTACTGGGAGGCGCATCCCTACCCGCCTGAGTTGCCGGACCGGGTAATCATGTCTCCGCGGGGCCGGACCGCACCGCAGAATACGCCCGGCGTGGCGGGCCCTGCTGCGCGACGTCGAACGCATGGCGACCGCGGTGCTCGGGGGCAGCGCGGAGATCTGATGCTTCTCCCTGATCGCTTCAACCGTCGCTGCGAATCGCTGATTGTGATGCAACAAATCCGAAAGACAATAAGCATCGGCAGAGCAGGGGTCGCGATTGATGAAAAACAGATTCGATCTGAACGAGCTCGCGCGGTCCGGACCCGCCACGGACGATGAACGCGAGCAAGCGCGCTGCCGGCAGCCTTGGGCCATCCTCTGGCCACCGCTGACCGAGGAGAACGAGGACGAGGTGTTGCGGCAAATACGGGAACTGAAACACAAAAGTCTCCGATCTGAAAATGCCGGGCCGGGAGATGCGAAACTGGCTCTGCAACACGCCGCGCAGCTCTTTCAAAGCCTGGTTGGATGGGCGGCGGCGGGACAGATGCAACTGTCGTACGCCGACGTTGCTCTAGCCCAGAGCACCAGAGATCCCGTTCTGCATCGGGATCTGGCCGCAAAAAGCCTGGCCTTACCTTTGCCGCTGATGCCGCCCAATACACAGCGGGTAGTGGCGGAAGCAATCGATCAACTGTTGGATGGAACCGTCGATCCCGTTCTGAAGCCCACACCCGGTGGCCGGCGCGGGATAGCACCAAGGTGGCGTTCTGAAATCGAGCTGACGTTGTTGGCTTGGATAGAATGGCAAGTGGCTAGTGGCAAGCTTCGTGTTGGGCAAGCGCAAACCGCCGTGGCTCAAGCCTGCGGACTGGAAACAACCAGAATAGTCCAGAAATGGAAAAAAGAGATTAAAGGAAAATTGGGGGAAAAGACCGTTAATGAGTGGCTGGAAGCGGCCAGACAGATAGGCCGCATGGAGGTCGAAGGCGCAGATCCCTCCGCGCATCCGGAACTCAAAGCCCTTGCGAGGAAGCTTCGGTCACAAGACATCGGCGTGCTCGGCAAGCGGCGCCAGCGCGCCAGCGTGTCGCGGACCGTCACCCTTTAAAGCCCAAGGGCTGCAAGCCGCGAACTTAACTTAATAGATAAGTTCGTAGCTTGGCGGCCATCGCCGGATCCGTGGCCAGTAGAGCATCCGATCGATCCGGGGGTGAACCGTGATGCGTCACGTTATTTTTCAGTGCGCGGTATTTGCGTGCCCGGTAGCGGCGCGACCGCTCCGCATGTCTGATCCGACCGCGGCGGCTCGCCTGGTAGCGCCGCCCCGCTGCATGCAGTGACCGACGACGCGCATGAGGGGCGCAATCGGCGCAATAGATGTGGCCCCGATCGCAATCGCTGCAGATGAGCGCCTGGGCACGACACCGCGGGTTCGCGCACAGGAAAAGCCGGGCCTGCGGCCGGTGATCATGGCCGCAACGGCCGCTCTCATCATGCCCCCACCGATGCCGTGGACGCGCGCCGCCGTGCCTGCGAAGATGCCCCTGCAATCGTGCCTCTGCACGGTGTAGGGTGCACGGGCCGGAGGTAATCGCCACTCGAGGCCGATTGTAATCGCCACCTGAGGCCGGTCGAAACCGCCACCTGAGGCCGGTGAATTCGCCAGTCTGCTGGTGGAGGGAGCCGCCGCTGAC
>JBEKLE010000589.1:0-3777 GCA_050010355.1 Rhodopila sp.
GCCTGCGCCTCGTCCAGCACCACCATCTGCCACGGCCGGCCGGACAGCAACTCGGCCGACTGATGCAGCAACCCGTAACTGCACACCAGCACGTCCCGCACCCCCAGCCCGGCGATCAGGCCCGCGCGGTCACCGGTCACTGGCAGCCGGTGAGTGCGCAGCGTCGGCGCAAACCGAGCGATCTCGGCCTGCCAGTTCGGAGCGACGGATGTGGGCGCGACGACGAGGCACGGACCGTCCTCCGCGCGGTCCAGCATAACCGCGATCGCCTGCACCGTCTTGCCGAGGCCCATATCGTCGGCCAGACAGGCGCCGGCACCCCAGCGGGCCAGCCGGGCCAGCCAGACGAAGCCCTCCACCTGATAATCGCGCAATTCTGCCAGCAACCCCGGCGGCAGGGTCGGCGTCCAGCCTTCGGCCGCACGGATGCGGGCGATGTGCTTCTTCCACGCCGCATCGACCTTGACCTGCCCGGCGTCCTCCAGCACCGCATCCAGCGCCGGGGCGCCCAGCGCATGCACCCGCCGCCCGGTCTTGTGCGGCTCCGACACCGCCGCCAGCCGCTGCAACTGCGCCTGCAACTGCCGGGTCAGCGCAACAAAGCGACCGTCACCGAGCGGCACGAACCGTCCCTGAATACGGTCGAGGCGCTCTAGCAGGAAGCGCATCTCCAACACCTGGTCCTCATCCAACGCCACTGAACCGTCGACACTGAACCAGTCGCGGTCCTGAGCAACACGCAGGTTCAGTTTGCCTGGCTCGACCGCGCTGACGCGCATGGTGCGGCCTTCCGGCCATTCCACGGAGACCGGACCGGGGTAGGACCGCAGTTCCAGCAGCAGTTCGAGGCAGCCTTCCAGATCCTCGACCACCAGTTCATGGACGTCGGAGCCGCCGCGGTCGCGCAGGGTGGGGCAGGCCTCGATCAGGGCGGTGCGTTCAGCCTGTTCGCGCGGCAGGTCCCGGTTGGCCCGAATCTGCTGCCCGCCCACAGTCGCCAGGACGGAGCGGCCCCCCAGTCCGGCGACATAGGCGGGACCGTCGGCACCGAACGGCCGCACCAGCAGGGAGAGCTTCAGCCCCGCCTCATACGGCACCAACTGCACGACCGGGGCGAATTGCCCCTCGCTTCCCGGCTGTGCGATCGCGGAAATCTCGGCGCGGACCGGCAACGCCGGGCTGCTCTGGCGCACCATGGTGACCACCTGGTCGCGCGCGGCGGCAGGGACTGTAAGGCCTTTCTTGCCCAGGATCTCCTGCACCGCCAACATCTTCCGGGGAAACTCGATCACCCGATAGCGCACCGACGTCTCGGCTTCCAGGAACACGGTCGGCTCCGTGGCAGTGTGGGACAGCGCGATGCGGTAGCCGCCGCGTTCCTCAGTGACCAAGAGTTCCAGCGGATAGGACACGAGTTCGAGGCGCTGCGCCCGCTGACCAGCGTGGAACACGGCCGGATGCCCGACCAGGGCCGCGATCGTGCGCGGACTGTCGAACTCGTAGGTTGCGTCACCGTACCTGTTCTCGGTTCCCCTGCGGATGCTACGCAACGCCGTGCGGTCCTGGGGCGTCAGGTAGTCGAGCCGCGGGTCCTGTTCACACAGCCGCTTCATCGCCACCACCCGTCCGTCGCTCCAGCCGTCGTGACCCTTCGCCCACTGCTCGGCGACCGTCACATTCTTCGTTTCCGGATCGACGAACCAGACCAGACGCTTGGTTTTACGCGGTGCCGGCGCGGCACCATTGGCGGCGTCCCTGTTGCCGAGGAAGGCGCCCAGGTATTCCAGCGCCCGCTCCCAGGGCTGCCGCATCTGGATGATCTTCGTGAACGCCACGCCACCGCGTTCGGCAAGCCAAATCTTGTAGGGGCCTGGCTGCGCCGCCACCTCGGCCAGGATTTCAGCGTATATGCCGGCAATCAGCGACATCGTTTCCCGAAATTGCTCGAAGCGGATGGCAAGGTCGGCGCGGTGTTTGCGTGACAGGGCGGGATCCACCGCGTGTTCCGCCAGCACCACGCAGGCGGCGGCGAACGGCGCGCCCGGCATCGCCTTGCGCAGCCGGCCGATTAAGTCGCGCGCCTTCGCCTCCATGCCCTGGACCAGAAAGAGCATGGCCTGCACGGCCTGTATCCCTGCCTGTAAGCCGCCTTCATGTGCGGCCACCTCGAACTCGGATATCGCGGATTCGATCCCGGTCTGGATTTCGGTATGGAGTCCGGCGTCGTTGGCACGCAAAAGGGCCATCAGGAACAGCACCCGATGCTCCTGTTCCAGGAACGCCTTGCGCTTGCCGAGACGCTTGCGACGCAGCTTCAGGGCGTCGCGGTAGAACTTCAGTGCCTCGTCGTTGCGCCCCTCCAGGAACGAGATCGCGCCTTCCAGTGCCTGGCGCGTTTCCGAGGTGTTGCTTCCGATCGCCGTCGATGCCGCCCGCAAATTGTCCACTTGGCCGGCCAGCAGATCGCATCGCAGAAGCTGGGTTCTGATTTCGCCGAAACCCGTCACGCCCTGCTGCTTCCGGGCCAAGGCGATCGTCTCCGGCATTTCCGGACCGGCCTGGCCCGTCACGACGAAGGCATCGAGCTTGGCTTGCAGCAACTGGGCCTGGATGGCGGGATGCCGGCTGGCGATCCAATCCGTCTCCAGCGGCACGCCGGAAAACGCGATGTGCAGAAAGCGGAGCGTGGTCCCCGAGCCGAACGCTTGGTCGCAGAATTCGCGGTTCGCGATGAAGTCGGCTGCGTCGTTGGTATAGACCGCAAGCCGGATCAGGCGGTAAATTGCGTCCCGGCGCGTCGTGTCGGAGTACGAATACGAGTAGATGCTTCTGGTCCGGGCGGGAAATAACTGGCGGATCGTCGTAACCAGTGCCGCGGCATCCTCGGACCCCCCGGCGTCGGCCGCCACTTGACAGAGCAGTTCCGGCGGACATGCGTCGTCCGCGGTCAATAGTCCCGGACGGCGAAGTTCGTCGCAGCAGTTGTTGACCGTGGCGACCGTCCAGGCCCTGCCATGCGGTGCTCGCGACCCGGCTGCCTTCAGGCACTCAACGAAGTCGGACCTCGTCACGGGTGGGACCAGCAGGCTCTTGAGGCGCGCCAGCAGCTTGAGGTTAGGTAGCAGCGAGACGTAACGATCCCAAAGCGCGGCGGGCGGGTGGACTGGAATGATGGCATTCATCCGGTCATTAGATCGCAAATGGGGATGATTCGGAATTCCTGCCCTGCCCTGGCCCTGCCCGGTGCTTCGTTCCGATATCGCTGCCCCGCCGACTGTCGGCAGACACCCTGCCAGCGCCGCCGCGATTATGGCAACTATGGTCTCAGCGGGGGCAAGGCGCGATAAGCCGGACTTATCGCGCCTGGGCCGGCCGCCGAAACGGCCAAACACCGCGGAAAACCGCGGAAAATGGCTGTCGCGTTCCGCCTTGGACCGGAATTTCCGCTCCATAGCGGCAAAACCGCAAGATTTTAGCCGCGATGAACCGGAAACTTTCCGCCTTGCTCCGGAACATCGATCGCTTGCGCTGGAAACATGCCGCTGCATACCACCTCGACCGATGATCTGCGCGTGCCCGGTTTCCGCGCCCGGGATGCTGCCACGAGCCTTTCAGAGTTTCGAGGCGCCCGCGTTTCAACCGAGGATCAGAATCTGGCCTTTCCGTCATACGCATGCAGAAAGTGCCGCTAAGGAAAGTGAGTGAGATCAATGCGTTATGCCATGCGCCGAGTGCTAATCAATTGAAATACTGGGAGATTCAGCTTTTCGTGGGTTC
>JBEKLE010000590.1:0-5230 GCA_050010355.1 Rhodopila sp.
CCAAGTTTGGATGCCGTCACAATGCCGTCGGCAATCACCAGCGAAAGTTGAGAAACCAAGCGTGGGTGATGCAGCAATTGCGCAAAAAGGAGTAGATTTTGACAAGCATCGACATGGGCCATCTGTATTATGGCGGCGTGAGGGGTGCGAGCAACTCTATCCCACCGGAAACTGTGATATTGAGAGTTCATCCCCTCCGAAGCTTTGACGATAAACTGCGGAGTCCACACCGGATCCGCTTGAGTACTATAACACTGCGCGTTTTCGCAAACCGAATCCCGGACTTGCTGACACGATTTAGGAGAATCTAAATGAGCTTGATCGAACGCGCGATTGCGGCAAGCCGCAAGACAGCAGAGCGTCATGATCCTTCGCTGGCAAACAAGCCAGCTCCGAAGGTTGCAATCCTTACTTGCATGGACCCCCGCCTGAACCAATTGCTCGAATGGCTCGACATCAAACCCGCCGACGCGGATGTGATTCGGAACGTCGGAACGGCAGCGACGTCAGATGTCGTGCGGTCTCTCATGTTTTCGATTCATGTTCTGGGCGTGCGGGAGGTCATGGTCATAGGGCACACCGGCTGCGGAATGGAAATGTTCTCGGAAGAAGAGTTCGAGAACCACCTCCACACGCAATGCGGCACGTGGGCGGTCGCTCCCGATAAGTTTCATTTTTATTCCGACGTGAACCAAGCAACAGAAAAGCAGGTCCTAAAACTCCGGTCGCACCCGTGGGTTCCTTCGAAGGTGGTAATTCGTGGATTTGTTTTCGACCTGGCAACGGGTGAACTGAAGGAAGTAACGCCGAAGGACGATAGATAGTCGATTGGCTGGATGGAAGTTCGTTACGCTGCCGCTCGCCGGGCGGCACGCGCAATTTGTTAGCAAATCTCGCGGAGGCCCAGCCGATGTCCGACAACGAATCAACCACGCAAATCCGTCTTGAACGGCGTTCTCCGGCTCATTGGCGGGTCACTTTCGACATTCCGCCGCTGAACATTTTCGGGCCGCAGAACATGGCGCCGCTGACCGCAATCGTCGCGGCCTTGGAAACCGACAAGAACGTGAAAGTCGTCGTCTTTGACAGCGCCATCGAAGGCTTTTTCCTGACGCACTATGATTTTCTCGCCCAGCCCGAGGACACGCTCAGCCTGCCGCCGGGACCGACCGGACTGCACCAGCTACCCGACGCGCTCGTTCGTTTGAGCCGCGCACCCGTCGTGTCGATCGCCAAAATTCGCGGTCGCGCGACCGGTGTTGGCAGCGAGTTGGCACTCGCTAGCGACATGCGCTTCGGCAGCCGGGAGAAGGCCATCCTCTCCCAATGGGAGGTCGGTTGCGGACTGGTGCCGGGCGGCGGCCCGATGGCGCGGCTGCCCCGTCTCTTGGGACGCGGGCGCGCGTTGGAAGTACTGCTCGGGGCGGACGACATCCGCGGGGACATCGCGGAACTCTACGGATACATCAATCGTGCCCTGCCGGATGCCGAGCTAGATGGGTTCGTCGATGATCTGGCGGAGCGAATCGCGTCATTCGACAAGCGAGCCATCGCAGAGACCAAACGCCTCGTCGACAAGGCTTGCCTCCCGCCCGACTCAGAGATCGAGCCGGAATGGGACGCTTTCATGGCTTCGCTAGCGCGGCCGGCTACCCGGGAGCGGATCAAGATGTTGATGGAGCGCGGCTTCCACAAGCCGGGCGATGTCGAGGCTCGCCTCGGCTATCACGTCGGCCAGCTCGGTCGCTGAGATCTACAATGGCACTGGACTACAACCATCCAAATGTAACGGAGAAGAGACAATAAGACGCGTTGGTGCGCGAATAGATTAATAGACTGGCAGTTGTGTTTCTCCCCTCTCGGCTTGCGTGTCAGCGGGTCCGGGTGGAGACCGGCATGCCCAGACCTGTCATATGGTTGAGCACGACGCACCCAACTTTTGCCTCGGTCCGTTGATTGGGCAGAGTCCGTGCGTGAAGTCGTCTGCCAATGACGGTCTTGTAGCGAAACATCGCCGTCTCAACCAGGCTGCGGCGATTATAGCCCGGGTTCTGTTGCTGCTTTACGATGCCGACCTGGTCGGGTGGACGCCGTGGGATGACCAAACGTGGCGTGGTTCAAAGGCGGGTTACACGCGGAGGCGGGTTGACGCTGCCGGATCGCATGATGGCACCCTGGATTTTTCGGGTGTGGTGCGAGCATGGATCGATGCGCTGGCGCGGCGGCGTTGCTGCCGGAGAGTGACCGTAAGGATCTGGCCGTTCAGGCGTTGGCACGCTCAGCGACGATCAGCGATCTGGCGAACCGCCACGGGGTGAGCCGCAAGTTCGTTTATCGGCAAACGGACAAGGCGCGCGCCGCGTTGGACGACGCTTTCCTGTCCGCTGCTCCGGAAGATGAAGTGCTGTTTCAGCTGACGGTCACCAAGACCTGGCTGCGCCAGGTGATCGTCGGATTGACGCTGATCTGCCGCGGTTCGTACCGCGGTGTCGTCGAGTTCCTGCGGGACCTGCTGGGCGTGTCCATCAGCATCGGCACCGTTCATTACGTGCTCCAGGTGGCCACGCGGCAGGCGGGCTTCATCAACCGAGAGCAAAACTTGTCCGGCATTGGTGTCGGCCTGCATGATGAGATCTTTCAGGGCCCGTTGCCGGTGCTGGCCGGCGTCGATGCCGCATCGACTTATTGCTACCTCCTGGCGGTGGCGCACCATCGCGATGCCGATACGTGGGGCGTGCATCTGCTCGACGCCGCCGAGCAGGGGTTGAGACCTGACTATACAATCGCCGATGCAGCGCAAGGTTTGCGCGCCGGACAGAAAGCTGCTTGGGGCGATACGCCCTGTCATGGCGATGTGTTTCACATCATCCGCCAGTGCGAGGGCCTCGCCAACACACTGTCGCGCCTCGCCAAGGGCGCCACGTCACGACGCGAGAAGCTGGAGGCCAGGATCGACCGGGTCGATCGTCCCGGCCCGGACAACGACCTTGCCGCCCGGCTGGAGCTTGCGCGGCAGACCGAGGCCCAAACCGATTGTCTGGCCCGCGACATCCGACTGCTCACCCAATGGTTGAGCCATGACGTTCTGGCGCTGGCCGGACCGCCCCTGGTCACACGACAAATGCTGTTCGACTTCGTCGTCGCGGAACTGCACCGCCGTGAGCCGGCGGATGAACGACGCATTCGCCCAGTGCGCGTCGCGCTGGCGAACCAGCGCGACGACTTGCTCGCCTTCGCCGGCGTGCTCGATGAGAAACTGGCCACCATCGCCCGGGTCCACAACATATCCGCTCCCATCGTGCGCGAAGCTTGCGTGCTGCACCGCTTGCCGAGCACCTCGACCGCGTATTGGCAGGGTTGGAATCGGCTTCGAGCCCGATTGGGCGACAAGTTCCATGCGGTCTTCGACGCCGTCGGCCGGGTCATGGCGGAAACGCCGCGTAGCAGCTCACTGGTGGAGAATCTCAATTCACGGCTACGCACCTACTTCACACTACGCCGCCACTTGGGCAGTTCATACCTAGACTTGCTACAGTTCTTCCTGAACCATCGGCGTTTCATGCGCAGCCGGCGTGCCGAGCGCAACGGCAAAAGCCCACGGGAATTGATGACCGGCCAAGGCCATCCGCACTGGCTGACGTTGCTGGGCCTCGGGCCACTCCAGCCTCGACGCGCCTGAACCGGGGAGGCTGATCGCCTCCCCACAGCACAATCTTCGATCTCAACCCGGCCCTCACGGGCCGGCGGTTTGCGCGCGCCCGTGTCACCTCAACCCGGCCCTCACGGGCCGGCGGTTTGCGCGCGCCCGTGTCACCCAAAAACGGCAGATTCTGAACCACGCCGTTATATTGACCTTCCTCGTCGCCTCCGCCCCTCCATCGACAACCGTTGGATGATGCGATCGTGCGCGATAACCTCGTCAATACGGTCGCTTCCAGGCAGAAGGCATGCCGGAAGCTGTGTGTAGACGTCAGGCGGCCGAAGGTTTGGCCGGTCAGGCCGCCTGTCATGAGACCGGCACTGACGCGCGCGCCGAATGCACGCGGGTCAATAACCGATCAGCCAGAATGGTTGCCTGCTGGACCAATTCCGGAATGGTACTGGACTCCCAGTGCACCCCCCGCAACGGTGGACCGATTGCCGTCAGCGTTTCCGACCGGCGGCCATCCAATCCAATCAGGGCGCTGGTCAAATCGCCATCGATCCCAAACGACAGCGGGCCGGGGCGCACCAGTCCGCGCGCCAACAGGTTGCTCACCAATGGGCGCCCGTCGATCTTTGCCCACACGTAATTTGCGCCGGTGCAGTTCACCGCCACGTCGGCCAGAACCGTTGCTGGTTCGCGGGCGCCGCGCCACATCACTACCGCGGCGATGCGTCCATCGGCTGCTCGCTGTAGCGACCGCAATCGTCCGGCGCGGTGGGCGAACCATCCTTCCCGCTGCCCACGTTCCAGCAATTGGGTCGATTGCGGCGGTGCGCGATGCAACGACATCTCCCAGATCGGGCGCAGGTGGCGGAGGAATCGGCGCCGCTCCGCCAATGACGCCCGCAACCACAGTGTGTCCACATGCGGCCGGATCGCCATCACCAGCGACTGCCAGTCCGGTCGGGCATGTGGCGTGCTGGCCAGTTCGGCGCGGGCGCTGCGCAGCAAGGACAGCACGGTACGAGGCAACGGTTTTTCGCCCAGGAAGTCGCGCAGCGGCGTGACGTCCCGCCGCGGGTGAACGGCGAGGCCGCGCCGGGATATCGTCAGATATGATCCGCGATGACCGCGCCGCTCCAGGCTGAGCAGCGTGTCAAGCATGGTCAGGCCACTGCCGATCAGCAACACCTGACCGTTACGTGGTAACGTCTCCTGCCGTTCGGCGTCCCAAGGATTTTCCACGTAGCGGCCCGACGACCGCACGATCGGATCGATGGCGATATCTGGTCTGCCCTGGAAGATGCCGAGCGCGAGCACGGCCTGGTCGGCATGGATCTCACTGCCGTCCTGCACCGTTACAACGACGCCGGCGCCGTCCTGGCGGATGTCGTGCGCTTCTGCAACGACGTGGTGGAACGACACGCCCGGCGCCGCGTGGGCGACTGCCCGGGCCAGTTCGGCGCGAACGTAATCGCCATAGACCCAGCGCGGGGTATGGGCATTCGCGTGGTCTGGCGACTGCGGATCTCGCCATCCCCAGTCGCGGCCATAACGCGCGAGATAGCGCGCGAAATGATCAGG
>JBEKLE010000591.1:0-3760 GCA_050010355.1 Rhodopila sp.
TGGGGCCGTTCACCCCATGTTCCGCTCAACCGCACAACCCATCGCGTAACAGATCGGCTTGGGACCGAACTCTGGGACCCGTTCGTAACTTGTATGTTTAAATCTATCGTCTTGAACCTCGAGTCAATTTCATGATAGGCAACGACTATGAAACGTGCACTGATTACCGGCGTCACTGGCCAAGATGGGGCCTATCTTTCCCAATGGCTGCTGAGCAAAGGCTATCGCGTCTATGGACTGGTCCGTCGCTCTGCCTCGGCGGACGTGATCGATGGTCGGCTACGTTGGCTCGGTATTGCCGACCAAGTGGAGATGATCGCTGGCGATCTGATCGATCTTTCGGCTGTGCTGCGGATCCTGCGCGATGTCAAGCCGGATGAGGTGTACAATCTCGGTGCCCAAAGTTTTGTAAAGACGTCCTGGAACCAGCCTTTGTTGACCGGTCAGGTTACCGGCCTAGGCGCGGCCGTCATGTTGGAGGCTATCAGACTCGAAACGCCGGAGGCCCGCTTCTATCAAGCTAGTTCATCCGAAATGTTTGGCAAAATTCAGGAGCCTGTTCAGAACGAGAAGACACCATTCTACCCTCGCAGCCCTTACGCGGCTTCCAAGCTTTATGCTCATTGGATGACCGTGAATTATCGAGAGAGTTTCGGCTTGTACGCCAGTTCCGGCATCCTGTTTAATCACGAGAGCCCGCTCCGCGGCATCGAATTTGTCACCCGCAAGGTGACAGACGGTGCGGCGCGTATCAAACTCGGCTTGGCGAAGGAACTGCCGATGGGCAATCTGGATGCCAAGCGGGACTGGGGTCACGCCCGCGATTACGTAAAGGCTATGCACCTGATGTTACAGCAGGATATTGCCGAGGATTATGTGGTGGCGACCGGCCGCACCACCACAGTGCGGGAGATGTGCCGAATGGCCTTCGCGCAAGTCGGTTTGAATTATGAGGATCATGTCAAGATAGATTCACGCTTCCTACGTCCTGCCGAAGTAGACGTGCTGCTCGGCGACGCCACCAAGGCACATACGAAGCTCGGCTGGAAGGCTGAGACGACATTCGAGGCCCTAATTGCCGAGATGGTGGATGCAGATCTTAAGCGACATCGTAATCAGATGAGTTGAAAAGTGACCGAGCCGAAGCGCATTCTCGTCACGGGAGCCGACGGCTTTGTGGGACGCCATCTCCTACCAGCACTGCACAGGGCCATTCCGAGTGCGATCCTCATCGCGGCTAACCGGACAGCCAGGCACGAGACGGGGGTCAGTGCTAATCTCACAGTACATCTTGATTTATTTGATCTGGACAGCGTCGATCAGGCAATACGAACCGTTCAGCCGGACGGGCTTGTACATCTGGCAGCACAGGCCGAGGTACCTGCTTCGTTCGCTAATCCCGGAATGACATGGCGGACCAACTTGTCCGGCACGTTGTCACTCGCGGAGGCGGTGATGCGTCATGCACCGGCCTGTCGCTTCGTCTTGGCGTCAACTGCCGAGGTCTATGGCCTGTCTTTTCGCGCATCCGACCCCCTTGACGAATCAGCGGCGATGGCTCCTGCCAATCCCTACGCCGCATCGAAGGCGGCAGCAGATCTGGCCATCGGTGAGATGGCGCTGCGCGGCCTTGATGCTGTGCGGCTGCGTGCCTTTAACCACACTGGGCCAGGCCAGTCCGCTAATTTCGTGATCCCAACCTTCGCTCGCCAGGTCGCACGCATAAAATTAGGTTTACAGGAACCGGTGTTGCGGGTCGGGAATCTCGACCGATGGCGCGATTTTTTGGACGTGCGCGACATCTGTCAGGGATATGTTGCTGCTTTGCGTATACCTTCAGCCCCAGGCGCGATATTCAACCTTGCTAGCGGTACGCCGCGCCGTATCGGCGACATACTTGAGGCGCTTATTGCTCGTGCTGGTATCTCACCGCGCACAGAGACAGAAGTCGCACGGCTGCGACCCACAGATGTGGCGCGTGTCGTTGGTAATAGTCTCGCCGCTCGCGTGAGCCTTGGGTGGGCGCCAACGATACCGTGGATGCAGACCCTAGATGATGTGCTTGCGGATTGGCGAGGGCGGGAACCAGCATCTACCGGGATCGAGAAGGCGCTCAGCGAGCTGGAGGCTAATCTACTATGCCGAGAAACTAGGGGTTCCACGCTCTAACCCTCGAAATTTTTGACCCAACGAAGATTCAAAGACTTAGGCTAATTCTCTTCAGGCTCCCCACCGTGACGGTAGGCTATTGAGCAGGCAATCCGGACCCACTTTTCCGAAAAGGATGCTTGGCAAGTGTCCCGCAGCGGCCTGCCAGCCGCGGTTTTCCGTGATCGAAGTTGGGCGACATGCCCAAAAATCCCCCTTCTCGGGAAAGTTGCGGCAAGTTTTGGAAGCGTCAAAAATTTCGAGGGTTAGAGCGTGGAACCCCTGCTCAGAAATTTTCGGCCGATAAAGCCGTTGGGGGCGCTCCTTCTCATTGGCCGCACCACCATTTTCAAGGGAGATCTTGTCCCCGGTGACAACATGATTGACTTCGAAGCCGAGGGAGTCGATGTCGGCATCAGCCTGAGCGGTGAAATCTGGTGCCCAGACGAGGAAATCCATAACGGCGATCACCGCAATATGAGCTTTCATCTGTCACGGGTGTTCTTGCTTGAACACGCATCGCCGGTCTCGCCGCACCCGGTCCGCCCGACTCGGCCTATAGGAACGGTGCTTACATGCTACGATCCCCCGGCTGAAGAAATGGCTTCCTGACGGTGGAAGTCTTGACTGTTATTCCTGACGGCTTGAATAAGGAAGCGCTCGTTGGTCGGCAACATCAAGCTTTGGTTGAACCCTTTGTCTACTCGCCCGAATCATCGGGAGCTCGGCGACGCGGCACGGGATGCCAAGGACTGGCCCAGCGCCGAAACTGCCTACGAAAACCATCTTCGATCCACGCCGGAGGACATGGCGATTTGGGTACAATATGGTCACTCGCTCAAAGAGCAAGGCAAGCTGATCGACGCCGAGGCGGCCTATCGCCGAGCGATCGATCTGATCCCGAATGACGCCGATGCGCATCTGCAACTCGGTCACTTGCTCAAAGCGCAAGGCAAACTGATCGACGCCGAACGGGCGTACGCGTTGTCGATGGAAATCGCGCCGTCCAAGGCGGCCTTCGACGAGCTGATGCGGCTGGGCAGCGCGGCGGCGGACGGCGCAGCAAACGCTGATGCCAGTCTCGACAGCAGAAACGACGCCATCTACCTCGAAGTGGACGACTTGCTCGACTACCTGCGCAATCACCGTACCCTGTCCGGCATCCAGCGTGTCCAGGCCGGCGTCATCGAATATGCGCTCGGCCAAATCGCCAGCGACAAGCTGGACTGTGCCTTTGTTCGAACGGGCAAGTACGGGACCGGCTTCTGGCGGATCGGCCCGACCGATCTTCGTGCCATCATCGACTATGTAGGGCAGGCCGTCGTCTCTCAGGAGCGGCTTCTCTCTCTGATCGAGGGAGCCGAGCAGCGCGCGTTGCGGACGGAGCCGGGCAAAGGACAGACCTACTTCGTGCTGGGGGCCTTCTGGGGCTTCGGCTCGAATGCCGCACGATACGCCAATCTGAAATCCGCCGGCGTGTCGATCGGCGCGTACATCTACGACCTGATACCGATCACTCATCCCGAATATTGTTCCGCGGGTCTTGTCAGCGAATTTACATTGGCTCTGGGCGACGGGTTGTTTTCATTCGATTTTGTCCTGACCATCTCAG
>JBEKLE010000592.1:0-3754 GCA_050010355.1 Rhodopila sp.
TCGCCTATCCCTTCGTGGAATCCTTCCTGAAGTCCTTCATTCCGCAGGACTGGCTGAAAAAACTTGATCTGTCCATTCCGTGACCGCGGTAACGGACCGAAAAAGGAAGAGGGGGCTTCGGCTCCCTCTTTTAGGCGTGGTTCAAAAAATGCCATTCCCGGGTAACACCGGAAATCGATAAAGCCCTGACGGTAAGGGAGTTCTGGTTTTGGGTGTTACCCTGATTTGAACCACGCCGAGCGATCTCGTCGAGGATCGCTCCGCGTCGGCGCCGAAGACAAAGCCCGCTATGGGGATGACGATGATCAGGACCAGCGCGAGAGAAAACACCGCATGGTAAGCAACCGCGGCGCCGCGGCTGAGGCCGTTACCCTCGATATCCCGTTGGCGACGAATTTGGGGACTTACCGGACCGTCGCGAACATTCAGTCGCAACCCTGACCGAACCCCCCGGTTGTGCAAAGGCGCGCTACCTCCTGCTCAATAAGCGTGGCCAGATTGGCATACCCTTGTGCGAGGACCATGCAGGTATCCCGCTCCTTGCCTGGCGGCAGGGTTTCCGCTTCCGTCCGCCACTTCTGCGTGCGAGCCCGGTATGTCTCCGCGTCCCAAGTGCCCGGCATGGCCTCTCCCCCTTCGGCCGCCACGAATGTAAGAACTACTTACATTCAATCCCCGAAAGTGCCACCCCATTCACACTTTCGTGCGGATCGTCCCACCCGTGTCGTAAGATTTTCTGATATGGCCTCTCACTATTTCCGAACTGTGTGCCATTCTGGCAATTCGCTCTGATCGCAACCAAGGCTGCCCGCACCGTTGCCGAATCGAGGAGCCACCCCAGGAGCCATTGGCGAGCGCTCGAATTGAGATGAGGCATCGCAACCGCAGAAACCCAGCGTGGTTACGGTCCCGAGGTGTCCAGATGAAGAGAGCAGGCGAGCTTCGCCAACAGGCCGAAGGCTACCGGCGGCTGAAGAGGCAGATCAGCGACCCACGCACGGTGAAAGCGCTCTGTCAGCTCGCGGCCGAGTACGAGATGACGGCGGCCGAGTTGGAGAAACGCCACCACATCCGCGAGCGCGCGCACGAAATCTGGATCGAACGGGGGCGGCCGCACGGACGCGACGTCGAGCACTGGCTCGCGGCAGAACGAGAGCTGGGTGAGGAAGGTCAGCGTTCACGGCATATCCGGCGACGTGCCTGACACCCTGTGCCGGCCGCCTTTGTCCCAGGCGGTTAGCGCGGTTGCCACGTGGCCGCCCGAACCGACGCGCATCAGCCATAGCCCGAACAGCAAAAAGGCCGGCGTGACCCGGCCTTGGTGCGATTTCCTGGGTAGCGGGGTTAGCCACCACCACCTTCCATGAAGTTGTGGTCGTTGCCCTGCTGATGGTACGGGGCGCTATGGGCCAGAGACTGTGCGTTGGCAACGCCGGCACCCAGACGCAGAACGGTCAGCGCGGCGAGGATCACCTTTTTCATCGGAACTCTCCATCTCCAGTCGGGCGGGATGTCCGGCTTCGATGAATGGATACTGGCTCTATGCACGCCGGATGATAATCGGTGGTTTTGATATTGAATTTATGCGCTGCTCGCTGAGATGGGGTGATCCCCCATCGCGGCGTATCGGTCCGCCAGCCGGATCAGCGCGGCACGGACTTCTGCCGATGTCTCGACGCTGGCCAGGGCCCGAAGGTCCGGCACGATCTCCACGAGTTCAGCCTCTGTGACGTATTGCATGGGGCTCCCCTGTAACTGGTCATGAGTTCCCCTTAGGCGCCTGAGCCAAACTTTGCTGTGGCCCAGATAACTCGGTCACCCATTCAGCATTGGCAGCCGTTGCGGAAGGCGGCGGTTCGCTGGAAAGCATCCAACGGAAGACCCATGATCAAGCCATGTCGAACGCCACAGATCGCGCAAATCCCGGGGGGATGGTGTCCCGGGATCCCATCGCGGCGGACTATGAGAACGGTGCGTTCTGAGGCGGGCTATCGATCCGGAGCGGCACTACGAACCTGGGGAAAAGGTCATGATAACCGCGATCGTCATTTATGATTTACCGTCGGACATCGACAAAGAACGCTGCCGCGCCCATTTCCATTCCATCGCGCCGGGCTTTCTTGATGTGCCAGGACTGATCCGCAAGCAGTTCATCCACGCGACCGAAGGCGGGTTTGCCGGCGGATCCTACCTCTGGGAGAGCCGTGCCGCCGCGGAGGCGTTTTATTCGGGACCGTGGCGGGAGGGCATCATCCGTCGATACGGAGCGCCGCCGCACATCACCTATTTCGACACGTTGCGATCGCCGATGTCCCGGCGCAACAGGCCATTGTGCTTCATGACTGATACGAAATCACGTAATACCGATCTATTGTCGTGTCTTCACCACTGCCGGTGACGGGCCGCTTCGTCACTCGGGTTAGCCGGTCGCGATTGGGCTTGCTGCCGCATCGAACGAGATCCAGCGCCCCTATGGCTCGCCTGGCGGCTGCGGGCATTGCCGAGGCAGCCGTCGAAATCGTTGCCATATGGCGCCGCGTTGCGTAACGTTCCGGTTGTGCGCAAGGGAAACGCGGATGGCAATCAGGTTGGCCTCTGACACGTCGCGTGTGGTGACGTTTCCTGGCGGTCAGCTTGAGCGGCCGAGCATCGAACTTTTGGCGCGGCTGGCGCCATCGCGGTCACTGGTGGACACGCTGATAGCGGAACGCGGTCTGGAATTCCACGATGCGCGAGCTGGCATGGCACGTGAGATGACCTACCAGGCGCGTGCCCTCGAAGCCGGTTACGGGCGAGATGAGACAATCATGCGTCTGCGGGGCCTGGTGGATACGCAGATCGCGTATGCGGCGAGAATTTGCCGTGCGTATCAGGATGCGGCGGACCGCCTGCTCTGTCGCGAGGTCGAGGTTGCCCAGGCCGGGCGGGTGACGGCGCATGTGCGGGTCCGCCTGGCGGCCGCGCGCAACGAGGTGCATGGCCGGGCGATCGCGGCGCGGATTGCCGCTGATGCTGCGCAAGGCGCGGCGGCGGCGCTGGCGACCTATATCCGGGAAGGATGTGGTGGCCCCGCGGTCAGCAATGCGGAGCCGCGACAGCTGCTGCTGTTCGGGGCGATCGCGGACTGAGCGGCAACGGCCGTGCGTCCTCGCGGCTGCGGAGCCGTGGCTTACCCTGATGGGGGCAACGATATCACCGAACCCCGCGCAGTGTTCGCGCAGCACGCAGGAAAGCCGCGCCGCTTGCACCCTGTGGCCAACGGCGTGGTTCAGAATCAACCCATTTTGGGTTACAGTGGGCGAGCGGAAGCCGCCGGCCTGTGAGGGTCGGATGGCGGATTTCGGTTGGATGATCTGCCGAATGGAGGAGGCGGTTGAGCGTCCAATAGCTCAGCCGGCATGTGGATCGCGCTCGTGGCCTACTGACAGAAAGCTCACCAGACACAGACAAGAAATAGCGTGCCTCTGGCCAAGGAGGATGTTCCGACGCTTCATGGGGCCTGAATCATGCCAACGATCGAGGAAGACGCCGTGAGTCGGGCTACGTCAATCAAGTCCATCACCCCACCCGCCATCCAGGAACGGAAGGGTGGCGAGCCAATCGTCTGCCTAACCAGTTACACAGCGCCGATAGCCCGTCTGGTGGATCCGCATGCCGATCTGATCCTGGTGGGCGATTCGCTGGCGATGACGATCTACGGCATGACCAGCACCGTCGGCGTGACGGCGGAGATGATGATCGCGCATGGCCGAGC
>JBEKLE010000593.1:0-3740 GCA_050010355.1 Rhodopila sp.
GGGACAGCGCGCGACCCGTTGTCCCCTGCCGCTGGCGGACGGTGTGTCGATCAGTTCGGGCTCACCGTCGAGGTGCTCGACCCGGTCGGCCGCATACAGCGCGTTCAGCGCGTGCACCGTTCCTGTCTCGCGTTGGCACCAGGTGCAGTGACAGGCATGAACGATCAACGGCGTGCCCGTCAGACGGTACCGGACATGCCGGCAGGTGCATCCACCCTCCATGTGAACCTCCCGGGTGTGCAGTTTCGCAAAAGACGAGAAGCCTGCCTGTAGCGGCAGTGTTTCCTGCGGAGATTGCTAGCTCGCGCGGGCGTGAATCGTCTACTGGCTGAGTCGATTTTACCCGGCCGAAAATAGCCTGTAGCTTCTCCCTGAAACTCGGCGAATCTGCTGCACGATGGAAGCTAAACCGGTCACAGTGCAGCCAGACGTTGCCTGTCCGCCCAGTGATTTTTTCGAACCGGAGCCGACGGCCGGTATCGGCGCGGCGTTGCCTGTTTCTGCCGGGCATGACTTAGACCGGTCGGCCCGAGCGCCGGGCGGAACGCACGGGTCTGACCATTACCGCCCCGATATCGACGGCTTGCGGGCCGTTTCGATTGCGAGCGTCGTGCTGTTCCACGCGATCCCTTCGGTCATGCCTGGCGGTTTCGTTGGCGTCGATGTGTTCTTCGTGATTTCCGGATTTCTGATCACCGGCGGCATGTTGCAGGACATCGGCGCGAACAGATTCGGGCTCTGGCGATTCTATATGCGCCGGGTGCTGCGCATATTCCCGGCACTGACGGTGATGCTGGCCGCGACCTCCCTGGCCGGCTGGTATCTCATGCTGGCGGAAGATTACCGGCTGCTTGGCGGCCATGTGCTCGCCGGCGCATTGTTCTGGTCCAATCTCGCGGCGATGCAGGAGACAGGATACTTTGCTCATGCATCCGAAACCAATCCGCTGCTGCATCTTTGGTCGCTGGGCATCGAGGAGCAGTTCTATTTGCTCTGGCCGATCCTGGTTGTCGTTTCCGTCCGTCTGCGCCGGTTTCCGCTGGTCCTGACCGCGTTGTTTGTCCTCAGCCTGGCCGCAAGCGTCGCGCTGTCCGGGCAGGCTGCTTCGTTCTATTCCCCGTTGACCCGGTTCTGGGAGCTGCTCGCCGGGGCCGCGGCGGTGGCGGTTCGTTCGAACACGTTCGGCCGCCGCTTTGCGCCCGCGCAGCACAACGCGGGCGCGGTGCTGGGGCTGACGTTGATCGGGGGAGCGATGTTCCTGGTGCACGGCGGCGCGCCCTATCCTGGCTGGCGCGCGATGCTGCCGGTGGGCGGGGCGGCGCTGCTGCTGATGGCCGGACCCTCGGCCTGGGTCAATCGCCATATCCTGGCCGCGCGGCCGATGGTCTGGGTCGGGCTGATCAGCTACCCGTTGTATTTGTGGCACTGGCCGCTGCTGTCGTTCGCCGACCTGGCCACTGGCCGCTGGCCAAAGCCGAACCTTGCGATTGAGCTGGTCGGCGTGGCCATTGTTCTCTCGGTCGCGACCTATCGGCTGGTCGAATGTCCGTTGCGGTTTGTGCCGCCGCCGCGCCGGCGCGTCCATGCGCTGCTTTTGCTCGGGGCAATGGCGGTCATTGCTGCCGCGGGTGCCTCGATCGATGCGGCGGGCGGGGTGCCTTGGCGCTTTCCGCTGGAACTGCGCGCCCTGGCCGGAATTGCCGACGTCTACAGCTACTTCGACTACCGCGGCAGCCTGCGGGTGGGGCTCTGCCACGACAGGCCGGCGGCCGAGATCATGCGGACGGCGCCCAACGCCTGCGTGGAGACGGCGAGGCCGTTCGTTGTGCTGTGGGGCGATTCCTACGCCGCCAGCCTTTACCCTGGGCTGCACGCGCTGCAGGAGCGGCTGCACTTCGGCATCGGCCAGTTTACCGCGGGCAATGCCCCGCCTTTCGTGCCGGCTGGCGGGACCGAGGACAGCGGGCGCGACCTGGCTGAAGCGAACACCGAGCGGCTGAATGCCATCGCCGCCTTGCATCCCGACCTCGTGATCATGGCCTGGATGTTCAACGGCAAGAATGCCATCCGGCCGCCCGACCGCACCGTCGAGGCGCTGCGGGTCACGTTGTCGCGCCTGCACGAGGCGGCACCTTCGGCCGCGGTGATGGTGATCGGGCCGGTGCCGCACTGGCAGGGCAGCCTGCTGAAGCAGATGATCGACATCATCCGCGGCGACGTTCTTCACCGCATGCCGCCGCTTTACATGCGCAACGGCCTCGATCGCATGCCGTTCGACTACGATGCGGTGCTGCGCCGCGAGGTGCCGGAAATGGGCGCCATTTATGTCTCGGCGCTGGACGTGCTCTGCAACGCCGATGGATGCCTGACGCGCGCCGGGCCCGCGGTGACCGACCTGTCGGCGGTTGACTGGGGCCACCTGAGCGGGGGTGGTTCGACGTACCTCATGTCGCACATCCAGAATCGCATCACGGCGCTGTTGGCCCGGCCATGACGCGATGGTTCAGCGCTTGCATGAGCAGTGAATTGCATCAATCCCTGGCGCGAGAGCGGAGATCACCATCCACGCGCCTGGGCCGGCGGAGGAACGACACATCGTCCCGCCGCCGGCCCGAACCGGCGCCAATCTTGTTATTTCCCGGATCGCGCGGGGATAGCAGTCATGGTCCGTTTATCGTGGCCAGGTCCGGCATGACGCAGGAATAGCTGCTGGCGCTCAACAAATCCCCAGATCCCGAATAGGTCAACGTCGTGGGATACGGGCACATCAGCGTGGTGAACTGGACCGCACCCGTCGCACTGTTGTTCGCTTGCTTGCTGATTTGGATGCTTCCAGGAGCAACATCGTTCTCAACCCAGTCTCGCAGTGCCTGGGTCAGCTCGCCCTGATTGCCGTTTGTGACGAAACTCTGTGCACCCGGGCCGCCGCCGCAGTGGTTGACGCCGGAGGCCATGTAAAGCTTAGCGACCTGGTCGGTCCTGGTCAGTGCTCGGGTATAAGCCGCCTGACTCGCGGCCGAGGTCGCAGGGTCCACAGCCTCAGTCCTATTCATATAAGGTGACTCAGGCTTCTTTCCATCATCATCATAATCACCATAATAGGGATACTCTGGGTTCTTGTCATTTATGTCGAGAAGTTCGCGGTCGATTGAATTGGCGGCATTGTGATGAACCACGTAATCAAAGAAATTGACCGTATCCCAGACAAAGATCTGTGGATCTTCCCAGCCAACCCACATGATCAGTTTGCCGCCGTGGGCCGCGAAGGCTCTCAGATCCGGGTTGATCGTTTCAAGGGCCTTTGCCTCGGGTAAGGCGTCGAGAGCCGTCTGGTCCGAGTCGAAGTTGTAGGTCTGCCAAGGCCAGTTCAGATTGTTATAGAAAAGGCTGCCTATGTACAAGATATGGGAGTCAGTCGAGTTTGAGCCGGGGAATAACCCATCCACATGTGGGAGGGATGCTTGGCTGGTGAGCCGGCCTGAATCCCGTCGAAATAGGTCGGATAGCGTTGGGCCATCAGAAGGGCTTCGCGGCCGCCCTCGGAACATCCGACAAAGTAGGACTTGGTCGGCCCTGTGCCGTAATAAGCCTGTATCAGGGTAACCGCGTTGTTATATATTATACCAACCCGCCTAAAGAATCACCCATTCGCGCGCTCCGATAGAGGCGATACGTGGAGCGTCGGAAACAAACCAATTCCATGCATCGCAGCAGGCTCGAACGACCTCTTTGTATGACTT
>JBEKLE010000594.1:0-3737 GCA_050010355.1 Rhodopila sp.
AGGTTCTGCGCCAGCGGCACGGCGAGCGCCACCGTGGCCGGCCCGAGCAGGAACTGGATGAACTGCGCGCCGGCGAAGTAGCGGGCATAGGGCGTGCCCGTCGCCTCCAGCAGCACGGAGACGGCCAGGATTGCGATCAGCACGGGATTGGCCAGCGGTACGCCCTTGCACAGCCGTTGTATCATCTGGCCGAACGCGTAGGCGGTTATCGTCACCGCGAGCCAGGGCAGCGGCGTCAGGCCCAGCGGTTGCCAGATCGCCATGAGAAGGTGACCCATCGATCAAGCTCCTATTCGGCGGCTGCTTGCGGCACAGCGCGGCGTCCGGCGGCGGCGATCCGCGAGACGTGGTGCATCACCAGCCCGGTCACGACGAGCCCGAGCACGGTCGACACCACGAGGCCCGCCAGGATGGGCAGCCATTCGCGGCGCAACACGTCGAGCTCGGCGATGATGCCGACGCCGGCCGGCACGAACAGCAGGCCCATGTTGGCGATCAGTCCGTTGGCGGCACTCAGCAGCGACGGCGGGATGGCGCGTTCGGCGGCCGGCCCGGCGCTGCCGCGGGCCACCAGCAGCGTGGTCAGTAGGACCATGCCGATCAGCGGTCCCGGCAGTGGGAGGTGCAGCGTCTGGCGCAGCGCCTCCCCGACCAGTTGCAGGCCGACCAGGACGGCGAAAGCGAGGGGCATTGCCGTGGCCCCTCAGGACTGTTGCTGCGCTGCCGGCGCGGTATCAGGCAGCCCCGCGTCAGCGGCGGCTAGCAGCCCCAGCACCGACCAGTCCAGCCCGCCCCAGCCACGCGCCCGCGCGGCGACCAGCCGGTCATGCACCAGGCTGGCGACCGACATCGGCACCGCAAGCTGTTCTGCCTCGGCCAGCGCCAGCCGCAGATCCTTCACCGCGAGCGGCACGGTCATCCCGGGCGGATCGTAGCGCGCATCGACGATCTTGCCGCCGTAGGTCTTGTGCACGCGCCCGTCGAACAGCGATCCGGTGAAGACGTCGAACGCGAGATGCGGGTCGACGCCGGCCTTGCGCAGGAGAGCGAAAACCTCGCCCATGCTTTCAAGCGTCGCGGCGGTGAGCACGTTGCCGGCGAGTTTGACCAGGCTGGCGTGGCCCGGGTCGTCGCCGATGATGAACACTTTCTGGCCCAGCCGCTCCAGCACCGGGCGTGCGCGGGCCACGGCGTTTGGCGCGCCGGCCGCCAAGACGAACAAACTCTGCGCGCGGGCGAGATCGGGGTTGCCCAGCACGGGCGCCGCCACGAAACCTTGCCCGTGGGCGGCATGCGCACTGGCCAGCCGCCGGGACAGTCCGGGGCTGATCGTGCCAACGCAGACGTGGATGGCGCCTCGCGGCAGGATGTCGGTCAGTCCGTCGGGTCCAAGCGCCACCGCCTCGAGGGCTGCGTCGTCCGTCAGCGCGCTGATTACCAGGGCGCAGGCCGCGAGATCCGCCAGCCGCTCCGCTGCGTCGGCACCCTTGGCCTGCAACTGCTGCGCGCGCCGCTTGTTTCGATCATAGGCGACGATGCGGTAGCCCGCGGACAGCAGGTTTGCCGCGAAGGCTGCGCCCATACGACCCAGTCCCACCACGCCGACGCAACGGACCGCCGCTTCGGGCAATTCTTGCGAGGAAGGGATGGATGTTGTGTCGCGTGTCGGTTCGTTAGCCTGTGCTTGTGGCCGATCGATTAACGAGTCCATGGCAAACTCTCCTGCGTCTTTGGAAACCGCACTCGAAATGGCCTGGGCGCGGCTTGTGCGGAATGGCGGCCGGTGCAAATGATTTTTGCGCTGATGGGGTGAATGGCAGCGTGGACTATTTTGCCGGGATGCGCGCCTTTGTGCGCGCCGTTGAGCTGGGCAGCTTCTCCCGTGCCGCGGCCGAGGAGGGGGTGAAGGTGTCCACCGTCTCCCGTTACATCACCGCGCTGGAGGCCGATCTGGGCGCCGCCCTGTTCAACCGGTCGACGCGCCGGCTGCATCTGACGGAGGTCGGCGCCACCTTCTATGACCACGCCGTGCGGATCCTGGCCGAGGTCGCGGACGCGCGGCTGGCGGCCACAGCGCTGAACATGCGGCCGCAGGGGCTGTTGCGCATCAACATCCCCGGCGCCTTCGGACGGCGGCATGTCGTTCCGCACCTGCCGGACTTCCTCGCGGCGTATCCCTCCATCCAGGTGGACGCGACGCTGGCCGACGAGACGGTGGACCTGATCGCCAGCGGTGCCGATCTTGCCGTGCGGATCGGGGCGCTGGCGGATTCCTCTCTGGTGGCCAAGCGCCTGGCGCCGCAGCGCCGGCTGCTGGTGGCGGCACCGCTCTATCTTGCCGGCCGGCGTCCCGTTGCGGTGCCGAGCGACCTGGAGGACCATGATTGCCTGCAATTCGCGCTGCAGCCGAAGCAGGCATGGTTTTTCCTGCCGCACGATACCCCGACGACGGAACCGCTGGAAGTTGCCGTGCGCGGCCGCCTGCGCGCCAATGATTCCGAGGCTTTGCTCGACGCCGCGCTCGCCGGCCTGGGAATTGCGCTGCTGCCCAGTTGGCTGACCGGTGAGGCGATCAAGGCAGGTCAACTCACCCCGCTGCTTCCGGAGTGGGAGGCGCTGATCGCGCTGGGGGCGCGGCGGGCGATCTGGGCCGTGTATCCGCCTAAGAAGGTCGTGTCACCCAAGGTCCGGGCGTTCCTGTCCTTCATCGAAGCCCGTTTCGGCGATCCCCCCTACTGGGATCGTGGAGAAACGGCGGGGCCGGTATTCCCAGGCCCTGCGACAGGTGGCGAAGCAATCTGCGGTGCGCATTAGCGTCCTGCGCGCCGCGCCGCCGCCTTCCCGAGGACGGCAAGATCCATGGCGCCTTCGTGGTGGGCAATAGCATCCATGAGGCTGTCTCGGACCATGCTGCCGACCGGCAGCGGCACCGATACGGCGTCGGCCGCGGCAAGTGCGAGACGGACATCCTTGAGAGCCAGTTCCGCCTTGAAGCCTGCCGGCTCGTAACGCTGCTGCGCAATCAGCGCGCCGTAGCCCTGGTAGACCGGACCCGAAAAAATGCTGCCGGTTATCAGATCGATGAGCTGCTGCGCCGTGATACCGTATGCGCCCGCAAGCACTGTTGCCTCGCCAAGGGTTTCCACCGCGGACGCCAGCATGAAATTCACTGCCAGTTTTGCCACATTGGCCCGCTGCGCCTGCTCGCCCAATCGCCAGACCTTCTGGCCCATCAGGGCGAGCAGGGGCTGGACGGCCTCGACGGCTGCCTCTGGCCCGGCGGCCAGGATATTCAGCTTTGCCGCTGCCGCCGCATCCGGCCGCCCCATGACCGGTGCCGCCACATAGGCGACGCCTCGCCCCTTCCAGCGCACTGCCAGCTCTTCGGCGAACGCCACGGAGACGGTGGCCATGTTGACATGGATCAGCGGTGGGCCGAGCCGGTCCAGCAAGAAGCTGTCGATCAGGATGTCGCGCAAGGCGTGATCATCGGCCAGCATGGTGATAGCAACATCCGCGTCGAAGGCCTCGGCCGGCGTGGCGACCGCCACCGCGCCCAAGCCGACGAGCCTGGCGGCGCCGGCCGGAGAGCGGTTCCACACGCGCAGTTCGTGCCCGCCCGCCAGTAGGTGGGCAGCCATCGGGCCGCCCATGTTTCCAAGTCCCAGAAAACCAATTCGCATACCCGCCTCCTGATTGGCCGATGGCAGTCGCCGGCACGTCCGGGTCGCGCTCCG
>JBEKLE010000595.1:0-3726 GCA_050010355.1 Rhodopila sp.
GACGAGACTTTCATCCTGGAATCGTTCAAGGGCAAGCGCAGCGATTTGCCGCGGCCGGCGCGCGAACGTGGCGGCAAGGCCAGCAAGCGGGGTCTGTCGGCGGAGCAGATCCCGGTGATCGTCGCCCGTGACCGCACCGGCGCGACAACCGATGCCGTGCTGCCGCGACTGGACGCAGCCAGCATCACGGCCGCGCTGGGGCAGGTCGTCGCCCGCTCCGCCGCCTTGTGCTGCAATGGCGGCTCCGCCATCACGGCGTTCGCGCGCCGCGCGCAGTTGAAGTTCCACGTCGTGCCGGCGCCGGGCCTGCCCAAGCCCGAGGCGCCGGACCACCACCTCAACAACGTCAATGCCTATCACGGGCGTCTGAAGGAATGGCTGCGACCTTTCCACGGCGTCGTCACCAAGAACCTGCCGAACTACCTCTCCTGGCGGCGCACCGTGGAAGCCCTCTCGACGGCCTCCACGCCAGCGGCCTGGGTCATGGCCGCCGCCGGGCTGGGGCCGTATCAACAGGCTTTGCGATAAGAGCGATCAATTTTACCGTGTGACCGAGGCCGGTGAGCATACGCGCCCAGTGATGGGCGGCGCCACAGGCCTCCATCACCACCGTGCAACTTTCCTGTTTCTCGAAGAACGCGATCAACTCGCTGCGGCGCAATTTACGCTTGATCTCCACCTGTCCGGTCTCGTTCACGCCATGGATCTGGAAGACGGACTTAGCGGTATCCAGGCCAATCATGGTAATGCTCATTGCGGGCGGTTCCCTTTGCTGGTTCCAACGACCCGCACTCTGGCACATTGATGCCGTCGGGGGCCGTCCACCCCATCTGTTTGTGGATGTCAGGCGCTGAGTTCCTCGACGATGAGGCGCTTCAGGCGCCGAGCGAGGATCGAGATGAAGGCGATCTCGACGAACGCGATGAGATGCTCCTTCGAGCGCTCGAAGATGGTGTTCAACCGTCGGTAGCAGCTGAGCCAGGCAAAGGACCGTTCAACCACCCAGCAAATGCCGGCAGGAATGAACTGTCCGTCCCGGCCACGCGCGATGGTCTCGACGGTGATACCGAGTGCCTGGCCGGCCTCGGCCAGCCGTTTGCCCCGATAGCCAAGGTCCCCCAGTGCCGGGCCCTGGAAGCCGCCATCGGCGAGCTCACGCAGAACCGGAACGATGGCTTTGGTGTCATGGCGGTTCGCCGGCGCGACATCAATCGCCAGAGGGATGCCGTATTTCTCAACGGCCATCTGGATCTTGACGCCGCGGATCTTTTTGCCGCCATCGATCCCGCGCTCAAAACAGCTCGGCGCCGAGCCACAGGAGCGACTGTCGATGACCACGGCGCTTGGTTCTGGGGCATCACCGCAGGCGCGCCGCCAGGTGCGGCGCAGCCGGTCGAGCAGCCGACGCCAGAGGCCGAGCCGGGTCCACCGGGCGAACAGTCCGTAGAGCGTGTTGAAGGGGATATCGCAGAGCTGTCCGATCGCCCGCCACTGCATGCCGCAAAAGCAGACACACCAGATTGCCATTACCGCCTTGCGCAGCGCCGCTCCGGCCAGCGGCGGCTTGGGCCCCGATCGCTGCGGCCGGGTGCCGTCCCTCGCCGTGGCGGCAAGCTCCTTCAGGACCTCGTCGACGAACACGTCGACATCGGCAAACGCATCCCATGGGCCAGGAGATGTCTTGGCGGGACGGACGGCAGTGCCCATAGTGTGTGGCCTCGGGTGCGGTTGACGACGATTGCGCGATGGCTTGTCGTCCTGTTCAATCCAACCAAGGTTGCAATCACTTCAGCAACAGTTGGAGTGAGCTCACTGCAAACAGACACTTAGAGCTTCCGTTAAAGGGGTTTCAAGGCCTTACGGGCCTATGCTGCGGTGCGAGGGTGCGAACCAAAGTTGTGCGGTTACGCGGCGACATTTAGTGATACTTCTGGCCGGTTGAGATTTGCGGGCGCGGGCGGGTCGGCGGCGAGCGCGGCCCAATAGGCTTCCCAATCGCCGTTCAGGCGATTGATCCGCAGCGCGAGCATGTGTTCCGCGTGCTCGACCAGCCACCAGGCACCCGGGAGCTTCAGGCGCTTTTGCGCGACATAGCGATGCGCGCTTTCGATTTCTCCGGAGCCGATCGGAAGCCCTTCGGCGAGCGCCTCGCGATAGTTCAATTGGTTTTTGCGGGCGCCGAGATAACGATGGCATGCGCGGACCGGGGCTTGGTCGTCGCGCACTTCGGGCGCTTCGCGGTGGGGCTCCAGGGCTGCCAGAACCGTGTCGACGCGTCCCGTCTTCAGCGCGTCCTTTTGCGCCTCCATCCAGGCCTTCGCGGCGGCGGCGTCCGGCGCGATGGTCTTCGCAGCCGCGCTCAGATACTCACAAACATGATAGAAATCAAACAGATAGCTGCCCTGAGCACCGAACCGTTCCTCGATCTGGCCGACGATCCACGGCGCCCCGTCACCGACCGCATGCACGTGCGAATCCGCCCCGAAGCCCCCCTCATCTGGCATTCCATCGGCTGCGCCGACGGAACCTTGGCCAGCTTCGCCCGAACCGCGCAGTCGAAAAGCCGCCGCCCCGCGACCTCCACGCCGCCGTCTATCCCGCCGCTATAGATCGGCGTGCGACTTCCCTTGGCGTGCGCGAGCGAAATCTTCGCCTCTTTCCACGACAACTTTTTGCCCTTGCGCTGGTCTTTCTGATCCGCGTCCGGCTCGACGACCGGGATCATCCCGCCGTCGATCTGGGCGACGATCTGCTTGTGCCGGCCCGCCGCTTGCGGAAATTCCAGCGCAGGGCGGCCGGACTCGAAAATAGCCTTGGCATGACCCAGAGCGATCCTCTGGATCGTGCTTTCGCCGATCTCAAAGCCGTAATGTTCGCGCAATTTCAGCGCGACCTGGGCGAACGGATCGTCCGCCGCGAAATCCGTGATCGCCCGCTGCAACGGCCGCGAACACCCACGCGGACGGACCTTCGCGCCGAGAACAAAGGGACGCACGCGGTTGTTTTTACGCCTGTATTGCGGCTCTAAGACAGTGATCGCGCCGAATTTCGTATGCTAGCAGAGTTTTTTTACCTTGGCGGTGCATCCCGGCTTGGCCGCGAACGTCCCGCTCCGTCGCCTCGACCCGCTCGTCCGCCCAACCTTGCAACGCTTCGCGACCCAAGAGCCGCATCTCCTCGACGAGCCGCTCCTCGGCCGCGTCCGCTTCCGCGAGGTCTCCGTCGAAGTTCCCCACCGCGCCCACTATCGCCGCCAACCTGTCGCGGAAACGCGGATGGGATTGGAAAAACGCCAAAAGCGCTTCGTCGCTGAGTTTCACCGTTTCCATGTGTCCAAGGCCCTCGATTGCCGAATCGCTAGCCTACTCCACACAATGTTGAATCGCACCCGCGGTGCGACGTGAATTTGACAGAGGATCGAACATTGACTAATTTAATGCAAGAATATCTAATGGATGGTGCAACCATCTGGTTGGCGGACTGCAAGTAATCATTAGAAACTTGCCTCAGCACGTGCTGAATGGTGCGTGTGTGATAACCAGCAAAATCCAGGGAGCTCGCATTCTGAAAATGCATCAAGAAGACATTGCAGCAACCTCAGCCGAGCAAAGGGGTGTCCGCGTTTTCGTTGTCTCGCCTCGTTTCCTCGTTCGTGAAGCATTTGAACGGCTCATTGCGCGCGACAATTTAGTGGTTGTCGGCAAGGGTGAGACTTTTGCCGCTCTC
>JBEKLE010000596.1:0-3726 GCA_050010355.1 Rhodopila sp.
TGCTGCCGCTGATCGCATTCATGCTTGCCGGCAATCCGCTCGGTTTTCGGCTGATTGCGCTGCCTGGCGGACTGGCGCTGGGTGTCGTGCCTTTGCTGGTACATTACGCGATTCCGGAAAGTCCGCGCTGGTATCTGCGGCAAGGGAAAACACAGGCGGCTGTTGACATGGTGAATCTGATCATCAGGCGGTGCGGCAGCCGGGTGCCTTCGCTGACCGTGGCGGCGCTTGGGCCGCGGCTTGCGTTGCAGCGCGAAGAGTTGCCGCCGTTCAGGGCGCTGTTTCGACCCGGGCAACTTCGGTGGACCGTGGTTGGCATTCTGTGCGGGGTCAGCGCCAGTACGGCTTATTATACGTGTGCGATCCTGCTGCCGAAGGCGCTGGTCGACCAGGGTGGAGCGG
Organism: Rhodopila sp.; assembly: GCA_050010355.1. Classification (GTDB taxonomy): domain Bacteria; phylum Pseudomonadota; class Alphaproteobacteria; order Acetobacterales; family Acetobacteraceae; genus Rhodopila. The sequence goes on from JBEKLE010000596.1 coordinate 403, forward strand.
TTGCGCTGAGTTTCGGACTGAGCTCCGTGCTGTTCATGGCCAGCATTCCGGGCAAGCTTTTCACCGGCTACCTGATGGAGATCATCGGGCGGCGCTGGACGATGACTTATTCGCTGGCCGGGTCGCTGCCGGGGATCGCGCTGATGGCGGCGGCGCACTGGACGGGGCCGCTGGCTGCGGTTGTTTTCATTGCTGGTGCGCTGATCACGGGCTTTACGGTGCTGTCGGCTTTCCCGTGCACGCGGGTGTATTTATCCGAGCAGTTTCCGACCGAGTTGCGCGGGCGGGGTCATTTCTTCGGGGAATCGTCGGCGCGGTTGTTCTCGGGGGTGGCGTTTCCGCTGTTCATTGAGCGATTTACTGCCTCGCCCGTTGTGTTCTTCGGCACGTTGCTGGTGGTGGTGGCGATTGGTTCATGCGTGCCGCTGCTGTTCGGGCGGGAGACGATTGGGCAGTTGGAGACTGTGTCTGCGGAGGAGGTTGAATTGGCGGCTTGAGGGGCTGCGGGGCGTGGGTGGGCGGACGAACCGCAGCTGCTCGGGTCTTCCGCGGTCGGTTCGCGACGTCAGGTCCTGAGTGGCGACAGGGTAGGATGAGGCTGTCCACGACGCAGGTTTGGCCCGCCCTGCCTCGCGATCCGCGCGACTAACTCTTGGAGCCATTGGCCGTGTGGGTCACGCCGTCCTAAGAGTCCGTGCCGGCACGGTTGATCAATGTGCGAGGCAAGTTATACTCGACCAGACATCGTCCCGGATCGGGATGGGCGTCGGAACGGGATGGGACAATTACTTACGTCTCTCTGGTTGCCGTTCGCCGATCGGGACACTTTGGATCTAATCACTGGGGTTGTGCGTTGGAAATGTGGAAACAGGCGATCAAAGAGACCGCTCCCTGGGTGATGCCTGGCGTGCGCCTTGATCGGTGGGCCAAGAACCAAATTTCGTATCCAGTTGTGGCGTCGAGTATCGAGTTGCGCGCCGCGGGACGCATTATGAGCGGACCATTTAAGGATCTTCGCGCTCCGGGAAGTGGGACCGGCGGTGCAGGGTACTACGCCGAACTCCTCGGAATCTATGAGACATCATTGGTTCCGGTTATTGAATCGGTGATTGCACGAGCCCCGAAGACCATCGTGGACGCAGGTTCAAACTGGGGCTATTACGCCCTCGGCTTGGCGATGAGGTGTCCGAATTCGAAGATCATCGCATATGAGATCGACACGGTTCGCGCGAATCTGCTCCGTAAGTACCGATCCCGGAACGACCTTGAAGGCCGCGTTGAAGTACGCGGAGCGTGCACGGTGGATGCTCTCGAGCGGGACCTCGCCGAGCCGGCTGATTCCTTTCTACTCATGGATGTGGAGGGCGCAGAGGATGTACTACTTGACCCATCTCAGGCTCCGGCTTTGCGGAAGACGGAAATACTTGTTGAGTTGCACGATCAATTTGTTCCGGGAGTAACACGGACCCTTCAGAAGAGATTCGCTGACACGCACGTGCAGGAACTATTGTTCGTCGAGCACACGTCGGTGGGCGCTGCCCTTTTAGGATGGGTAGCCGAGTCTGCGGTCTCGCGACCTGTCGTAGCAAGAATGATGGATGAGGGCCGCGAGGCAGATATGGCGTGGCTTCACCTGTCACCGAGCGGCTAAGTGTTCCCTAAAAGCGGGCAATGTTGCCCGACATCTCTCTGTCAGGATCACTTTGATGTACAGGGACCTCTGAGGCACATTGTCTGCCATGGCGGTGAAACTTTGCCTACCCCTGCGTCGGGATGACTGGTGGATGTCGTCAGGCATACCGCAGTTCCTATTCACGGTACGGCACGTGATCATAACCGCAGGACGTCGTTTCAACGCTGCAAATTCGCCACCAACCGTCTGTCGGCCGCCGGATGGTCGGGCTGGCACGAGGGCTGATTTGGTGCTAACGGATGTGCGTTTGGGTGTTATGCGCGAGACTGTACGGTGGTTGGAAACAGGGACGACCAAGTCCGGGTTACGAATTCTCGCAGCGTGTTCAAGATTGCCGGGCGCGAAGAACAGCTGATCGCCGCCCTCCGCGTTGCCGAGGGTATGGGTCTGCTTTCCGGGCCGAACACCAAGCAACTCAATGCGAAGACTTCACAAAAATTCTGCGAGGCGGTTGCCACCGAGGACGAGTTGGGTCCGTGGCTTGCGACGAACTGGGGGCGGCTTTCCGATACCTCACCAGAACTTCTTGATCAGATCGACCTTTAAGCTGGCCAGAGGCGAGCCCGGCTAATTGGCGCGCGCCGACCTCAGCTTAAGCGTCCCGGACCATCTCGATATATCCGAGGCCATTGATCATTGCGGTCCAACCTGGCCCGATCAGGGTCGATGTTTCATCTTCCGCCACGATCGCCGGACCTTTGAGCGTGACCCAGGGCGGCAGCGTGGCGCGGTCGTAAATCGCCCAGGGTGAGACATTCCCTGTCGTGGTGTCGCGGACAGGCCTGGTGCCAACGGGAGTTGCCTCGGTGGTGAACAGTGTGTCGCGACGGGCCGGGACCGAGACGTCCGCCGTCACTGTGGTGACGACCACGGCGTAGCTCATGATTTCCACATCCGAACCGGGTACGGGGCGATCGAAAAACCGGGCGTATTCTTCGTCGTAACGCTTGCGGATCAGTGCCGTGTCTTCGGGGCCGAGAACATCGTTCGGCAGTGGCACCGGAATTTCGTGGCCCTGGCCGACGTAGCGCATGTAGGCGGTGCGGGTTTCGATGACGGGGGCGCCGAAGCTGCCTTGTGCCACGGCCGCCTGGGCTTCCTGGCGCATATCGTCGAGCAGGTCGTTTACGGCCGCCACGTCGAAGGTGGAAAAGCGCTGATAGAGGCTGCGGACGACCTCGTATCCCACTGGTGCGCGGAGGAAGCCGATGGCGCTGCCGACGCCGGCGCCCGAGGGCACCAGCACGCGGTTGATGCCGACTTTTTCCGCGACCCGGCAGGCATGGACGGGGCCGCCGCCGCCGAATGCGATCAGGGTGCGGCCTGCGTAGGTTTTTCCGGATTCGATCGCGTGGACGCGGGCGGCGTTGGCCATGTTCTCGTCGACCATCTCTACGACGCCGAGTGCCGCGAGTTCGGCGGTGAGGCCGAGCTTTGTGCCGACATCGGCGATCAGCGCGTTATGGGCGGCGGCGAGATCGAGCGTCATCGAACCGCCGGCAAAATGGGCCGGATCGTAACGACCGAGTGCCAGGTTGGCGTCGGTGACGGCGGGATGGGTGCCACCACGGCTGTAGCACGCGGGGCCGGGATCGGCGCCGGCGCTTTCGGGGCCGACGGCGATGCGACCC
>JBEKLE010000597.1:0-3720 GCA_050010355.1 Rhodopila sp.
CCGCAGATCATGGGGTATTTGAAGGATCAAACCGGGACCTTCACGGCGGGCCTGATGGTGTTGGGCGGCTTCGCGTTGGTTGGGGCGGTGGTGGCCATGATGTTGAAGACCAGCATCACCGAACGACCCGTGTCAGGCGAGCCGATCTTCGTGGACTGAGCGTGGCGGAGCTTGTGTTCCGATACCATCGGGTTCGGGCCCGCTGGCGGCGGATCCGGGGTTCCGGGCGGGTGTGGGAGCGCGGCCGCCCGTTTCGGGGCCGGATTACGATGGCAAGCGGGTTTTTCTTCCGGTGCGCGCAGTCGTTAGCGTTCGCTACAGACGTTGGGATTGGGATTGAAGCTTTGTGATGTAACGTTGCGCCTCCTGGACCGCAATCGAAATGATGATCGCCATTTGGACCGATGGGCATGACGTTGCCGCTGCGTGTCACCTCCTCGCCGTTGACGATGTGCTCCATGCCGGAGTTATCTGCTGGACCCTGCCGCCAACCGGGTTGCGGGGTATACGGCGGTGTCTGGCAAACGCCGGTATCGCAGTAGGTCGTCGAAATACCCTGCAAACGCTTAACTTGTGTTTCATCATACGCCATGCGGGCGATGATGCGCGGGGCATTGTATTGACACATCGGCATCAGTGACGGCTGCATACCGCGCGAGATGGCCCAGCGCATTTGCTGAAAATGCTGATTCACTTCCGCATTGCACTGTTGCGCCGCTGCCTCCAAGGCATGGTGATCATTGATGAAATCTTGTACACTTTGTGCCCGACTGCTCGCGGCACAGAGGGAAGCGGTCATGGCGATGGCTACGCGCATAGTCTTTGGCTCCTCGGCTTGATGTTCGCGAGCCAGAGAATGTCGCAGGGCAATATGGCTGACTGTTGAATAGGGCACAAATTCAACCGCGATGGTCCTACGCGCGGGTGCCATCTCTATCCCATCTTATTCAGCGCATGGCAGGGATTCGCTGGCGGATGTAGCGTAAGCGTCTGATTTGAAGCAGGGATTTGGGTGTCGAAGCCAATTTCCACCGAATCGGACGTTGCCACACCCGCCATGCTCGAAGATACCCTGCTGCCATTCAGTTTCCCAGCCGTCGACCGCAAGAAAGTCACCGCCGCGTTCGACGGCGGGCGCATCACCTCGGATGGCGGCGTGATGTTGCTCGCAGCGGTCGAGAAAGAACTCGGCATCGCCGACCGGCTCGCGTCGTTGATCACCGATCCACGCAATCCGCTACTGGTGACGCACAGCGTGGCCGACATCTTGCGTGCACCGATGCTGGCCATCGCTTGCGGCTATGAGGATGCCGACGACCTCGACCACCTGCGCAGCGACCCTGGCTTCAAGTTGGCCTGCGGACGTTTGCCTGACAGCGGCACCGATCTCTGCTCCCAGCCAACCGTGTCGCGCTGGGAGAATGCCCCCACCCTGCGTGAGGTGGTGCGTATGACCTACGCCCTGATCGACACCTACTGTGCCAGCTATAAGCGGCCGCCGCGTGCGGTCACGCTGGATATCGACGACACGCCCGATGTGGTGCATGGCCATCAGCAGCTCTCGCTGTTCAACGCTCATTACGATGAACGATGCTTCCTGCCGATCCACGTCTATGACACCGCCACATCGCGCCCCGTGGCCATGCTGCTGCGGACCGGCACGACGCCGTCAGGTGTGGAGATCCGCGGCCATCTGCGACGCCTGGTGCGCCGGATCCGCAGCCATTGGCCCAATACCCGGCTGACCATCCGTGGCGATGGCCATTACGGCCGCCCCGAGGTGATGGCATGGTGCGAGGCCAATGGCATCGACTACATCTTCGGTCTGGCGGGCAACGCGGCTGTGGATCGTTTGGTGGAACCGGTTGCTGACGACGTGCGCGTGCGTCGCGCCCAGACACAGGCACCAGTCGTGCGCCGTTACTGCGAGAGACCCGCTATGGCGCCAGGTCCTGGCGCTGCGAACGACGGGTCGCTGCCCGCATCGAGGCGACCACGCAAGGGTTGGACATTCGTTACGTCGTGACAAATGTCACGCGAGGCAGCGCCCAGTGGCTCTACGACAGTCTGTACTGCGCGCGCGGTCAGGCCGAAAACCTGATCAAGTTGCACAAGACCCAGCTTGCGTCCGACCGCACCAGTTGCCGTTTACCGCTTGCCAACCAGGTGCGCCTTGTGCTGCACACTGGCGCGTATTGGCTGATGCTCAAGGTCCGCGATGCCATTCCCAGGCCCCAGCCGCTGGCCACCGCTCAGTTCACCACCTTGCGCCTGCGCCTGATCAAGATCGCCGCGCGTATCGTCGAAACCGCAAGCCGGGTCCGCATCGCGTTCGCCGCCGCACATCGCGAGGCGGCATTGTTCAGCAGCCTCGCGCGCTGTCTCCAACCGGCCGGGCCATGACCGCCGGGGCATGTGCCCCACAACAGCCCGATCCCATCAACCACCAGCGCCCAGCAGATATGTTCTGAAACCGCGATAAAAAGGCGCATCGGAGAACCGTGTCCGGTGCTCAGAAAGTCGCCAGGGCTTCAGCCCGGTGAATAAGATGGGCTAGTTCGCTGCGCAAGGACTACCAACGGCACGGTTGGCTCAGCCAACCGTGCCATGCTGGACGAAGTCTGCCTATTATTCTGGATTTTTATCGGTAGCGCCTGGAATTTTTGGTGGCGCGCCATTTCTGATTCCTGCGTGCCAATTGCGTTATAGCAATGACTATGTTTGGCGACGGCGAGACAAAGGCGGGCGTCTTGGTCATGTCGGGTTGATCGTTAAGCTATCTTGAACAATCATGAGTCTCTAGCAGTTGGCCAGAAGCTTGGACGCGATAAACCGCAGGGCCATATGCACGGTCGGATAGGGCAGGGCCCAGTCGCCGGTCTCGAGATCATCAACCTGAAGGCGCCCGTCTGGCGTCTGCCACAGGCACCACCGTGGCCACGCTGCGCCAGCAGGGTAAATTTCGATGACCCCTTGAACCTCGGTATCAGCGGTCGTGAAGTTGAGGCGCACGTCGGATCGCGCCTTCGCCCATGAGACAACAGCCTGCAAATCCCGCCCTGCAAACGGAAAACCATCGAGCGGTTCTGGAAAGAACTTTGTGTACATTCGTCTGCTGGGTTGCTGGCCAGGCCGAGTAGTTGCATAAACAGATTAACCAACGGTAAACGAATGGGCTCGCGGCTTTGTGAGCAAAGCCGCATAACGGCGGATTCCGCCAAGTCGCCGCTCGCTTTCGACCCGATAAGCCGCCTTCTCGAAACCAAAAGAGGCCGTGCAGCTGTGACTGCCGCTCGATGGTCGCTATCCCAGGATGAAGCACGCCGGGATAACGAGCCGATCCTTCGAAACGCGACCCGTCTTGTTGTCCATCGTCAAATCGAGCCCTGGGCCGCGCCGTCGTTCAATCGGCCACTGAACCGGCGCGTGCTTCGCCGGCTCGCAGCGATCCGCAGAGCGTCCAACAGTTCAGCCGGCATGTGGATCGTGCTCGTGGCCGACTGACCGCCAGACACAGACAAGAGATAGCGTGCCTCTGGCCAAGGAGGATGTTCCGAGGCTTCATGGGGCCTGAATCATGCCAACGATCGAGGAAGACGCCGTGAGTAGGGCTACGTCAATCAAGTCCATCACCCCACCCGCCATCCAGGCACGGAAGGGTGGCGAGCCAATCGTCTGCCTAACCAGTTACACAGCGCCGATGGCCCGTCTGGTGGATCC
>JBEKLE010000598.1:0-5523 GCA_050010355.1 Rhodopila sp.
ATCTGTTCGCCGCCGTTCGATCCGTCGTTGGCACCGCAGCACGCCGGGGACGCGATGCGTATCACGCTATTCGCGCCGTTCTACAGGGGGAATCTGTCATTCTGCCGGGTTGAGCAGATACTTCTATGACTATGACCGGGTCGGGATCTACCCGGCTTTCCTGCTGGACAAATACCATGAGTTGCTGACGACGCCGGCGACGTGGCGGGTCTATGTCAGCTCGTTGCGGTTCGCGTTTATCGTGTGGGCGATCACGCTGTTTCTGGGCTTCAATATCGCGTATTTCCTGATCTTCCATATACGGAACAACATTACGCGGACGGTGCTGTTCCTGTTGTGCGCGATTCCGTTCTGGACTTCGGGCATCATTCGCACCATTGCATGGACTCCATTCCTTGGACGCAACGGGGCGTTCAATCAGATGCTGATGGGGCTGGAGGTGACGTCGCATCCGCTGACGTTTCTGCTGTTCTCGGATTTCGCGGTCATCGTGACCTATGTTCACCTGTTCACGCTGTTGATGGTCGGGCCGATCGCGAATTCACTCTCCAAGATCGATCCCGCGGTGTTGGAGGCGGCTGTCGACCGGGTCGTTGGCGGGTGATGGTCGATATCGTCATCCCGCTGTCGAAAACCGGGATCACGCTGGGGTCGATCCTGGTGTTTACCCAGGTTATGGGGGATTACTTCGTCGTGCGGCAAATGAGCGGTGGGCAGAGCGCTTCGATCGTCTCGATGCTGTCGACCGAGATTCAGGCGATGCAGTACCCGCCGGCGTCGGCCAACGCGATGGTGCTGGTTGTGTTCGTTGCTTGCCTGGTGGGGGTGATGATGAAGGTTGTCGATGTGCGGAAGGAGCTGGTGAAATAGCCATGGCAGCCCGCCGCATCAGCGACAGACGTCCGTGGACATTTTATGCGCTGGCCACGTTGTTCGGGGCGTTCCTGCTGTTCCTGTACGGGCCGATGTTCGTGATTTACGTGCTGTCGTTCCGGGGGCCGAACGGCGGAGTGACATTCCCGATGGTCGGCACGTCTCTGGTCTGGTTCCACGAGGTGTTCGAAAAGGGCCAGATGGCCAATCTGCCGGCAGCGTTCGAGCGTTCAGTTGCGCTGGCCTCGGTGGTCAGTCTGCTGACGGTTGTGATTTCGGTCTCAGCGGGTCTCGGTTTTCGGCGGCGGTTTCCGGGATCGGGTGTGCTGTTCTACCTCGCGGCCGCCAGCCTTGTGATGCCCAGCCGGTTCGGCGTCGGCTTGGGGTTTCAGTTCCTGGGCTGGCAGCCGAACCTGTTCACCTCGGCTTTGGGGGCACAACTGACCTGGACATTGCCATTCGGCCGGTTCGCCATGTTCGCGGTGGTGAACCGGTTCAACCGGTCTTGGGAGGAGGCGGCGACCGATCTTGAGGCCAGTGCCTGGCAGCGGCTGCGTTATGTGACGCTGCCGATTCTGCTGCCCGGCATTATCGGTGTGGCGATGGGCGCGTTCACCCTGTCGTACGACGAATGTGCGCGGACGACTTTAACGATCGGGCCGAAGAATACGCTGCCGCTGGAGATCTACGCGCTGATATCCTCCGCCACGTCGCCGACCTTGTTCGCGATCGGCACGCTGACCACGGAGGTTTCTTTCCTGGCGATTATCATCTCGCTTCTGGTCGTGCTGCGGTTGCAGCGGCGGCGGGGCGGGCATTGGCGAAGGTGGGATAAATGGATAACCGCTTTGACGTCGAACTGGTCTCGGTCACTAAGCGTTACGGCACCACGCTGGCGGTGGACGCAATTTCGTTGCGCATCCCGCACGGCACATATTGCTGTCTGCTGGGTCCGAGCGGATGCGGGAAGACGACGACGCTGCGGATGATCGCGGGGCATGAGGCGGTGTCCGAGGGCGACATCCTGATCCACAACGAGAATGTTTCGGATCTGCCGCCGATCAAGCGCGGCACGGCGATGATGTTCCAGAGCTATGCGCTGTTTCCGCACATGTCTTGCCTGGACAACGTGGCGTTCAGCCTGAAAATGCGCGGGGTGGCGAAGAAGCAGCGTCTTGCCAGGGCGCGGGAGTATCTGGCGCTCGTGCATATGGCGGATTACGCGGATCGATTGCCGGCGCAGCTTTCGGGCGGGCAGCAGCAGCGGATTGCACTGGCCCGCGCGCTGATCAACCGGCCCAGGGTTCTGCTGCTGGATGAACCGCTGTCGGCGCTGGACCCGTTCCTGCGCATCAAGGTGCGGGAGGAACTCAAGCGGCTGCAGCGGGAACTTGGGATAACCTTCATCCACGTCACCCACAGCCAGGATGAGGCCATGGCGCTGGCGGACCTGATGGTGGTGATGGAGAACGGGCATATCCGGCAGTCGGCCCATCCGCGTGACGTGTTCGAGCGTCCGGTCAGTCCGTTCATTGCCCGGTTCATCGGCAGCCACAACGTGCTGCGGAACAATGAGGGCTCGATCGCAGTTCGGGCGGATCGCTGCTGGCTGGGGTCGGCGCAGGACGGGCCGCATGTTAACGGGCAGGTGGTGGCGGTCGAATATCAGGGGTCGATGGTGCGAGTGGCCGTGATGACCGACGCAGGGGACGAGGTGTCGGCGCTGGTGGCGGATCAGATGTTCTACAAGAAGCCCGCCGAACCAGGGGATCAGGCGACTCTGGTGTGGTCGGCGCAGGACACCCATGCGCTGATGGAGGAATGATGGGGTGATGTGGCGCGACACACCCGGGTAGCAGCGGCCGCGCCGCGTTCACCGTTTGTTAAGATTACACCGCTAGGATGAAGTCGCGCCCAACATAGTGCGGGATCCGAGAGGCGCCTCGGCCCGACGGTGGTGCAAGCGTCCGCAACGGAGGAGAGGTTTGCCCGACCTCCGCCGGATTACTTGCTGGCCGACCGGGACTAAGGGGCCGCACTCACGCGCTGGTGGCGTCAGGCGACCGCGATCGGGCTTGGCGTCTCCCCGGCCGATCCCCGGCCGCGATTACGCTGACAATTTTGCTGCGGGCGCTTAGACTTAGCCCATCTTTGACATCCGCTCTGAAAAACATCCGCAATATCAGCATTTTGCGCGGCAGATTTGTAATAGGGGCAAAAATGTGGGGAACCCTGCTTTTTCGCTTGCCCCGGCTCGACTCGGTGCGATTCTTTGCGAATGTGCCGCCGCTACCTCACCTTTCCGATCTAACACCCCGGACGCCATTTTCCGTATCGACTTCGGAAATCCCCAGCAAATCACTAGGCCGTTGCCCAGAACCGGTCATGTAGTGACATAATCTTCGATCAACCCCTCGACGGAATCCCCCGAAGCAACCTCGGGCGCATGTTCATCCGTCGCGCCAGAACCCGGAACAAGGCGACCGGCGAGGCCTATTTCACCCACCGCCCCGTCGCCTCCCAGCGCGCCGGCAAACAGGTCCGCCAAGTGATCTTGCTCAACTTCGGCCGCCACTTCGACCTGCCGCAGCCGGACTGGCCACGTCTGTGTGCCCGCATCGAGGCGTTGTTGGGCGCACAACCCGGCCTACTCGCCGAAGCCAAACCCATCGAGACCCTGGCCCAACGCTGTGCCGCCCGCCTCATGACCGATCGACCCGCGGCCCGGGCGGGGTCCCGGCCAGACCCATCTTGCTCACACGGTCCCAACGTCGCAACGCCCTCTACCGCCGCCGACTTCGCCGAGCCAGCGTTTCGTTGGCACCAGCCAAGCTGGCGCTCGGTCGGCGTCGAGGCCGTTGGCCTTGCCGCCATCGGCTGGATCGGCCTGACCCTTGATCCGCTCATCGCGGCTCAAGCCTGCAAAACCTCGGCTTCAATGGCGTTCAGCGCGCGGCCGTGGCCGCCAGCGTGATCGGCCGCATGGCCGCACCCGGTTCGGAATTAGCCACCTGGCAGTGGGTGCGCGGCCGCAGCACGCTGGGCGACCAGCGTTTCGTTGGCGCCCCAGCGATCGGTTGGCGGCACGCCAACGTGCCCGATCGCGAGGCCAGCCAAGCTGGCGAGACGCGAGGGAACTGCTCGACGCCGACTTCGAGGCGATGCCGCTGGTCCGCCTCTACCGCGTCTCCGATCTGCTGGTGCGTCACCGCGACGCCATCGAGGCTGCGCTGTTTGCCCGCATCCGCGACCTGTTCACCCTGCCAACCACCGTCACGCTCTACGACCTGACCAATACTTACTTCGAGGGCACCGCCGCCGATGATCCCAAAGCCGCGCGCGGACGCTCGAAGGAGAAGCGCACCGACTGCCCGCTGGTGACCCTTGGCATGGTGCTCGACGGCAGCGGCTTCGTGCGCAGGTCCAAGAAGATGTTCGCGGGCAACGTCGCCGAGGGCAGCACGCTGCAGGACATGCTCAAAGGCCTCGACGCCCCCAAGGGCGCGCTCTTCATCATGGATGCCGGCATCGCCACCGAAGCCAATCTCGCCTGGCTCAAGGACCGGGGTTACCGCTACCTCGCCGTCAGCCGTGAACGCACCCGCCAGTTCGATCCTGACCAGGCAACCGAAGTACTGACTGCACGGAGGTCCGCCTCTATTGCCACTCTGCCGGCCGCCAGACGAAGGAGACTGCGATCAGCGCACGCTTCCCTCGCGTTTCGCCAGCTTTGGCTGGCGCCAACGAAACGCTGGTCGTCAAGTCGTTCGAGGCAGGCCTGACCAAACTTGCCGAGGGCCTGGCCAAGCCCCGCACCCAGAAGACGATCGCGGCCATCCAGCAGCGTATCGGGCGGTTGAAAGAAAACAGCCGCGGCATTGGCCAGCATTACGAGATCACCATCACCCCCGACGAGACCGGCCTGAATGCGATCGCCATCACCTGGAAGCAGACCCCGGTCGAGGGGTCCAAGCTGACCCACCCGGGTGTTTACTGCCTGCGCAGTAATGAAACCGTCTGGGATGACGCCACTCTGTGGCGGACCCACACCATGTTGACCGACCTGGAAGCCGTGTGCCGCGGCTTGAAGTCGGACCTTGGCCTGCGACCGGTGTTCCACTACAGCGAAGACCGCACCGAGGGGCACCTGTTCATCACCGTGCTGGCCTACCAATTGGTCCAGACGATCCGACGCAAGCTGGCGGCGAAGGGCGAGCATCTGAGCTGGAGCGGTCTGCGCATGGTCCTGGCGGTTCAGCAAAGGGTCACCGCCACCTTCCGCCAGCGTGACGGACAGACCTTGCATGTGGGTAAAGCCACCGTCGCCGAACCAGAGCTGCGCCAGATCTACGACGCACTTCAGATTGACCCCGCGCCGGGCGGGGTCAGGAAATACGTCGCATGATCCGCCCAATACGCGAATGTAGTGTTACTCGGCGAAAAATTGCCGCACATCATGCTGATATTGCGAATGTTTTTCGAGCGGGTGTCAAAGATGGGCTAAGCCGTCCGGAGCTTGAGGCGCTGCTGCTCGAGGTGTTCGGCAAACTCGCCGCCGCGGAGAAGACGAATGGTGAGCAGCGCGAAGAGATCGCGCGCCTGAAAGGCCTGAAGGGCCGCCCCACCATCAAGCCAAGCGGCATGGACAAC
>JBEKLE010000599.1:0-4277 GCA_050010355.1 Rhodopila sp.
CACCGCGATCACCGAAGGGACGGCCAATTTTCTGGTGAACCGCCGGATGAACAAATCGCAGCAGATGCGCTGGTCGCGGCGAGGGGCCGACTCCTGCTCCAGGTTCGCTGCGCGGTCTACAATGGTACGCTTGGTTCAGGCTACGGCCAGAGATTCCACCCAGCCAACGATACACACCCGCAAAGCGCGATTGCCGCTTGACCCCCAAACTTGAGACGGTCCCTCTAAATCGGGCATAAGTTGCTGATTCTAGGTTACGCGAGTCCAGCTTTTAAATGGAATTCACACCAGAACAGGCATTCCGCCGTGGAAAAGTTCATCGTGCAGCCCGGTGCGAATGCGCGACAGGTCCTGCGCGCCGTTGATCTTGCCAGCCTGCTCCGCGGCCGACCGGAGCACGTTGTGAACGGCGCCCATGCTGATGGATGCGCCCAGCACGTCACGCATGAATTCGATAATGCCGAGATGCGAGCCGCGGCACATCAGCGCCAGCGCGACGATCACCTGACGCAGCCATCTCTTGGTGACCGATATCTCGAACAGGACTTCATCGTCCGCAGAGGCAGAATGAAAGCGTCATCCAGCGCGAGACGCGCCTTGTTCGCCTGCTGGCAAACGAATTTGCGGCTCACCCCGTGCCGAGAAGACAGATCGCTGATCGTCGCCGATCGCGCCAACGCCTGAACAGCCAGGTCCTTGCGGTCACTCTCCGGCAGTCTCGCCGCTGCGCCAACGCATCGCGCCCGCGTCAATCCAGCCTCCCGTGTGACCCGTTTTTGAGGCACGCCCGAAATTTGCGCCTGCGTCCTTGTGACAGCCCCGCGCCGCGCTAGTCCGCGGCCAGGCGAAGCGTCCGGGCGGTTTCCAGCCAATGAATCCAGCGATCCATGCCCTCCCCGCTCTTTGCCGAAAGCTTCAGGACGCCGATCATGGGATTGACCCGCCGTGCATTCTCCATCAACCGCTCCACATCGAAGTCCAGATGCGGCAACAGGTCGCACTTGGTCACCACCATCAGGCCGGACGCCGCAAACATCCCTGAATATTTCAGTGGCTTGTCCTCGCCTTCGGTCACCGACACGATGACGACCTTGTGCGCCTCGCCAAGATCGAAGCCGGCCGGGCACACCAGATTGCCGACATTCTCGATGAACAGGATGCCGTTTTCCGGCACGCCCAGGCGCGACATGCCGGTGCGCACCAGCTCGGCGTCGAGATGACAGCCTTTGCCGGTATTGATCTGGATCGCCGGTGCGCCGGTCGCTCGGATACGGTCGGCATCGGTGGTGGTTTCCTGGTCGCCCTCGATCACCGCGATCGGATACCGGCCCCCGATCCGCTTGAGGGTTTCCACCAATAGCGCGGTCTTTCCGGAACCCGGGCTGGAGACCAGATTGAGGACAAATGCCTTCGCAGTCTGGAAATCCCGCCTGTTCTGCAGCGCAACGGAATCGTTACGAGCAAGGATGTCGCGCTCAACACTCACCAGTCGCGCTGCGCCAGCGCTGGCGCTGGTACTTTCACTTGCACTCGCCGTCGCAGCATTGGGCGCGTGGTCGTGTTCATGCGCGTGGCTGTGCGGATGCGAATGGGTGGTGCCGTCGACATGGGTGTGGATATGCTCGCGATCGTGCCCGAGGCTGTGGTCATGATTGTGCCCATGATCGTGGTCGTGATCATAATCGTGCGTGTGGCCATCGCCAGACTGATGCGCATGGAGATGGTGGAGGTCCTCGATGTGCTTTTCCCCCTGGCCGCAACCGCAGACGCCGCACATTATGTGACCTCCATCTCTTTCAGCCGCATTTCGTCGCCGCCCTGGGCCAGAAGCTTCACGCCACCACAACGGGGACATGGCCGTCCATGCGCCAAGAGCGTTACCGACGTCTCACAATCCAGACAATAGGCGCGACCTTGCGGCTGCAAAATCTCCAGGTCGGCGCCTTCGGCCAAGCCACCTTGCGCGGCGACTTCGACGGCAAAGCGCAGCGCATGGGGATCGACACAGGAAAGCACGCCAATCTCCAGCACAAGCCGTGTGACACGGTTTACCTGTGCCGCCGCCGCTTGCTCCCGCACCAGCTCCAGCAGCGCCATTGCGAGTGACACCTCATGCATGCGCGGCGTCCGTCGCATTCGGCGCCGCCAGTTCGATGCAGAACAGTACGCACGGATCGAAACTGGTCGCGAGCAGACGGGCCGCGAAGACCGGATCCGGCACTTTCGGGGCAGCCGTCAGTGCGCTTATGAACGGTCCGTCCGGATGAAAATTCCACTCGGTCGGTGCAACGCTGCGCAGCATCCGCACCTGGCCGCCAGAGGTATCGATGAGGTAAGCGAGCGGACCGCGCGACGTTTCCACTACGCCGGCGCCGCGCCCGGTCCCTGCCAGATCGACTGCGACGGGATCATCGTCCGCCAGATCGTCCAGCGCGTGTCGCAGACGGTCGGCCACGACGGGACAATCGAGCGCCGCGGCCAGCAGCCTTGTGGCGAGCGTCGGACCCCAATCCACAATGGCGTCGTCCACCAATGGATGCCGCCGGGAGGCAAGCGCCCCAACCTCGGCCGGCGTACCATTCAGCGTCGGCGCATCGCCGAAACCAGGATCCGCCGCGAGACGGGTAGCAACCCAGTCCGCGTCCAAAGCGGGCAGCAGCGGCCGGTCATGGCAGCCATACGCCGCTAATGCACCAGCATGCGCGGCGCTGATCAACCGTGCGGGCAAACTGGCACCGTCCTGCACGGCACGCTGCAATGCACCCCAGCCCAGCGCGCGGTCCGCCGCTTCCGGAAACGCTTCATTCAGCACGCGCGCCAGTCCGGCGACGGTTCGGCCGAAATCGTCACGGTTCAGCCGCAGCCTGGCGCCACCGGGCTGCGCCCAGCGGTCTCGGTCTGCGGCGGTGCGCACGGCAGCGGCAATGCGGTGGATCGCGGCGTATGCGCGGATCTGGGGTGGTTCGCCGAGCAGCGGCGGCCAATCCATCATGATCCGCCAAGCCGATGCGGCGCCATGCTCCACGAGGGCCACCAGCGCACGGAAAGCACGTTGCGCGGGCGAGGCTTCGATCCGCAAGGCCGCTTCGATCGCCATCAGTCCGGCCATGGCATGTGCCGTGCCGCACAGCGGGAAGAGCTGTGACAGGCGGTGCGGAACGCCGCCCACGGGCTGTGCTGCAAGCACGCCGGGAATGCTGGCCGTGCGCGTGCTGGACAGACTTGCCGGGACCAGTCTTCCGTCGACCATTGCCGCGTGCAGGCAGATTTTCTGTTCCAGCGGCAGCGCCAAAGAAACTCCCCCTCCCCTTGTGGGCTTGGGCCGCGAAGCGGACCAAGGTTGGGGGGAGGAGTGCGCGCAGCCGATGGCCGTCGGGGTAGGCTCCCCTTCCCCCGCTCTTGGTCCGCTTCGCGGCCCAAGCCGACAAGGGGAGGGGGAGGATGTCGTCGCGTGCCGGTCCTCGCGCTTGCTCATGCGTGCCGCCGCCGGCGGAACAGCAGCGCGCGGCGATCGAGGCTGCTGGCGCCAGAGCGGTTTGCTGCCTCGGGTTCGACCGTTTCCGGCGCCATCAGCAGTGCCAGCATGCGGCGCGCTTCAGCCGCTGCCTGGCCGGGGAGCGTGAAGGTCGCCATCGGCGAGTACAGCGAATGGGCCTTGTAAAGCCCGGTCACCGCATCGCCGTTGATCGCGAACGTCCGCTGGCCGACGGGAAGCTCGACCAGAACGGTCTTGCCGATGGCGGCCATGTCCATCGGCACAGGCACAACCGGCAGCAGGGTCAGGTTCATGAACCAGGGCGTGATCATGACGCCCAGCAACGCGTCACCGCTAAAGGGCCGGAAGCCGACAGCTTCGATGGAGACCTTCGGATTATAGATCGGCAGGTCCCGCATGGTCGCATCGATCTGGTGAAACCGCTCGATCAGCACAAGCAGGCGGGGGTGGTCAGCGGAATTGTCAGCGCTGTTCATCGAAAAAGCATTTCACGCCGCACGCAGCGTCGGGCACGGGCGGCAAGCTCGGGGAAGAGCCCTTCGAACAGGCGGCGGGCCGCTTCAGCGTCCTCGCGTTCCATTCTGGCCACCGCATAACGCTGCGCCCGCAAAGTGACAAAATCCCCAGGTTGCACCTGCTCCGTCAGCATGATCAGGCTGACAGTGAGGCGATCGCCGTAAACGTCCACGGTCGCCGTCGTGCCATCGATCGACACGACCTCCGCGGGAACAGCAATGCACATTGGACCTCCCCCTCCGAACCGTGCTGGCGGTTCTCCCGC
>JBEKLE010000600.1:0-9113 GCA_050010355.1 Rhodopila sp.
ACAGTGGATGCTACGAAACCGCCGCCAGAACGGCGTCGCAAATCCGTTCGACCTGTTCGTCCGTCAGGTCGGGATGGATCGG
This sequence comes from Rhodopila sp., assembly GCA_050010355.1. Taxonomy (GTDB): domain Bacteria; phylum Pseudomonadota; class Alphaproteobacteria; order Acetobacterales; family Acetobacteraceae; genus Rhodopila. Next base: position 83 of record JBEKLE010000600.1, read on the forward strand.
CAGCGCCAGAATCCGACCGGCCAGATCCTCGGACACCGGCAATGCGGAACCGTCATGCTGGGCGCTGTAGGCCGGCTGGAGGTGCAGCGGGCGCGGGTAATAGATCCCCGTCGGCACGCCATCCCCACGCAGCGCCACCTGCACCCGGTCCCGCGCTGCCTCGTCCGGCAGCAGGATCGCGTAGATCGCCCACGCGCTGGTGCTGTCGGGTACGCGCTTCGGCGTGGTCACGGCATTGCCGAGCCGTTCATCGTAGACCCGGGCGATGCGCTCGCGGGCCTGGAGTTCTTCCGGAAAGACCGCCAGTTTGGCCAGCAGGACAGCCGCCTGGATGGAGTCCAGCCGGCCATTCATGCCCGTCCGCAGCACCTCGTACCGGGTCTTCCCCTCCCCGTGCGTCCGCAGGCTGCGATACAGTTCCGCCCGGTCTTCGTTTTCAGTAAACAACGCGCCGCCATCGCCATAGGCGCCCAGCGGTTTGGAGGGGAAGAAGCTGGTTGCGGTCGCGTCGGCCTGGCTGCCGAGCCTCTTACGATGCAGGGAGGCACCGAAGCTCTGCGCGAGATCGTCGAGCAGGAACAATTCATTCACGCGGGCGATGTCGGCCAGAGCGGGCCAGTCCGCGGGTTGGCCGAACAGGTCCACACCGATGATCGCCCTCGGGCGCAGATTGGCGACCGCCCGCACCTGCTCGATCCGCCGCGTCAGGTGCGCGGGGTCGATCTGGAAGGTGCCGGGATCGACATCGACGAACACCGGAGTGGCGCCCAGCAGCAGGGGAACCTCCGCGGTCGCCGTATAGGTGAACGCCGGCAGGAACACGGCATCGCCGCGGCCGATCCCCTCGGCCATCAGCGCGATCATCAGCGCATCCGTGCCCGAACTGACGCTGACGCAGTGCCGCGCCCCGCAGAACCGTGCCAGTTCGGCTTCCAGTTCGCGCACTTCCGGCCCCAGCACGAACTGGCAGTGCTCCAGCACCGTATCCAGCCGGCGGCGCAGGTCGGCGGCGATCCGCGCCTGCTGTGCCTTCAGATCGAGGAAGGGGATGGGCTTCTTGTCGGACATGGGACCTGGTTCTCTGGTTGAACGTGCAGCACGCGATCAGGCGCGGGCTTCGCCGGTGGAGCCATCGATGTTGTGCTCGAATTCGGGAATCAGCCGGCCGAGCAGCGTGAGCGCCAGCTTGACCTGGCCGCCCCGGCAGGCGCTGCCGATCTCCTCGATGGCGCGGGCGACGATCGCAGGGTCGGCGGTGCGGGGTGTGGCCATCAGCAGGCCGGGGTAGCCGGTTGGGACCGGGGGTTCCTTGCCGTGGAACAGTTCCTCGTACAACTTTTCACCCGGACGCAGGCCGGTAAAGCGGATTTCGATGTCCTGCTCGGGCTGCAGGCCGGCGAGGCGGATCATCTGGCGGGCGAGATCGACGATTTTCACCGGCTCGCCCATGTCCAGGACGAAGATGCCACCATTCTCGCCGGATGGCAGCGAAGCACCGTTCACGCCGAGCACGCTTGCCTGGAGGACAAGGCCCACCGCCTCGCGCACGGTCATGAAGTAACGCTGCATGTCGGGGTGAGTGACGGTCAGCGGGCCGCCCCTCGCAAGCTGGCGCTGAAACAGCGGGACAACAGAACCGGTGCTTCCGAGGACGTTGCCAAAGCGGACGGTGACGCAGCGCATGCCCTGCTGCGAGGTCCGCGCCGCAATATCCAGCGCCTGGCAATACATCTCGGCCAGTCGCTTGGAGGCGCCCATCACGCTCGTCGGATTGACCGCCTTGTCGGTGGAGATCAGAACCATCGCGAGGGCGCCTGTCGCCCTGGCCGCATCAGCGACATGGCGGGTTCCTGCCGCGTTGGTTGCCATGCCCTCCAGCGGGTTCGCCTCGACCATCGGCACGTGTTTCAGCGCAGCCGCGTGGAACACCAGTTCCGGCCTGTTTTCCTCGAATATCGCTCGGATTCGGGCTTCGTCCCGGATGTCGGCGATCAGCGCATGGCGATTGGTCTGGGGATGGGTTTCAGCCAGTTCCAGGTCGATCTGCCAAAGCGCGTATTCGCCGTTGTCCAGAAGTATGAGCGTCCCGGGGCCGAAAGCGGCAACCTGACGAGCCAGCTCGCTGCCGATCGTGCCGCCCGCGCCGGTGACGATGACGCGCCGGCCCTGGATCAGGCGGGCCATGCCGTCCCGGTCGAGCGGGACCTGCGGCCGGTTCAGCAGATCCTCGATGGCGACGGGGCGCAGTTCGACCGGACGGGGTTTGTCCGGGTCCGCCAGTGCGGTTGGCCGGGGCGCCTGACGGACCCGGAGGCCGAAGCGGTCGCCCTGCGCCACGACCTGCGCGAGGCGGGTGCCGCTCAGTTCCGGCGTGACGAAAACGAGGGTGCCCGGAAGCCGGTCTTCCGCCTGGAGTTGGTCGAGGACCGCGGCGGCGTCGTTCAGCGACCCAAGGATGCGGTGGCCCTGGATGCGGCGCCCGGTCTGGCGGTCGGAGGAGGCGAGCACCCCCTCGACCCGGAAAGCCTGGCGGCGGTCCTGGGCGAGGGCGCGAATGAACAGGTCGGCGTCCTCGATGCTGCCGACAAGCAGGATCGAGGCAGCGTCGAGGTCGGCGGGTTTGGTGACGGGCCGGCCGCGCCGCCAGCGGTAGCCGACCCGGGGCGCACCGAGTAACAGCAGAAGGGTGAGCGCGTGGATGAACGGGAAGGCCGGATTAAGCGGCGCGGCCCCTGCCAGCATGGTGGCGACGGCGAACACCGCGGCCCCGGCGGCCGCGCTTGCGGCAACGGTCAGCAGGTCGCCGATGGCAGCGAAGCGCCAGTATTGCAGCGACAGGCGGAACGGAACGCCGGCGAGCAGCAGGGAAGCGGCGCCAAGCGGGATGGTCCAGAGCGGTTGCAATGCCGGCACGGCCGGGTCAGCAAGCCAGCGCGCCACCGGAACGGAAAGAGCCGCCAAGCCGCCGTCGAGGGCGACGTTGACGGCGATGCGAATCAGGGAACGCGCCGCGGCCATGGGCCGGGGTATAGCGCGGGCGGCGCGGGGGCGATAGCGCTAAGTGAGCAAGCATCAGCTTACATAAGCGATAGCAGGCATGGAAGGTGCGATTCGTGAGTGTAAGCAAGCAAAGCCTTGGTGGCGTAGCGCGTGCGCGGAAGTTGGATCCGCAGCAGCGATCGGCCATTGCCAGTGTGGCAGCTAAGCGGCGTTGGCTTAAGCCTGAAGATCGAGGCGAGATGCCTGAAGCCGCATCGCAGGGCTTCATCACCATTGGTGACACTAGGATTGAGGTTTACGTGCTGAAGGACCGCCGCAGGCTGGTTGCCAAGCGGGCGATGGCACGTGCTCTGGGCCTCAAATCCGAAGGCGGCAATGCCTTCAGTAAGACGTTAAGTCGCAAAACCATCGGATCCAAGATCCCTCCTGAATTGCAGGAGAAGATAGATAACTATCTGATTTTCAAGCCTCTGTCTGGGGATCCGGCCCACGGCTATGAGGCCACCGTTCTGATTGAGTTGTGCGACTTCCTGATGCAGATCAGGGGGGACCTGCCGGATAGTCAAAAGTTTCTAGCCGAGCAGGCGGAAACTATTATCCGCGCAGCAGCTAAGCTCGGCATAATTGCTTTGATTGATGAGGCGACCGGCTTCATCGATGATAAGAGGCGCGAGGAATACCGCGAGCTTTGGCAGACGTTCATACGAGAAGAGGCATCCCAATGGGAAAGGGCTGAATTCCCCGACGATCTCTTCAACTTAATTTACAAGCTATATGGCCTCAAACGGTTGAACCCTAACCGCACCAAGCATCCAAAATTTTTTGCGAAGTTTTTCCGCAAGTACGTGTATCAGCCGCTCGCGAATAGCCGCGGCGCTATTCTGGAAGAGTTGGATCTTCGAAACCCCGTCGTTTATGCCAACGGCGGACGGCGGTATAAATTGTTCCAATTTCTGAATGACGAAGTGGGACTGCCAGAACTCCGCAAGCACATCTGGAAGACCGTGGGCATAGGTCAGTCAGTCGGCACAAAGGAGCAATTCAATCGTGCTTTCTATAATGCCTTTCCCTCGGCGCGTCCGTTGCTTCCTGGAGATACGCCAGATCTATTTGCCGTCCTGGAAGGTGATTCCTAGCGGCTGATCTCCGTCGCTGAACACTCCCCCCGGCCCCTAACTGTACGTGCACCAACTAAGCCGCGTCCTACTCGGCGCCTATGCCGGGAAGATGGCTCGGAAGGGAGACAACCGCCACATCCGGTTAGGAGTGTACGGGCGGGACATTGGCAGCGTGCGCAGAGCGAGAGGGACAGAACGGAGCCGTAGCATTACGTCTTCGGTTCTGATATCATATGGGCAGCGAACAGGCTGGTACCGTTTGTCGCAGGAGAGTATGACCCGTGATCGACCGTGTGGATTTCATGCTTCAGGGAACGGGTGTTGCTGTCATTTTGAGAGTATGCATGAGCGCAACGAAAGCTGTCGACAAATGCCGAGCGCCGCGACGATCTTGGTTCCGGCAAGCGCCGTCCTTTTCTCGGTTTTTGCGGCGCACGCCTTCGCCTTGAGACGCGAGCAGAACTACCGTGAGTTCTGGGGCGCATCCTCCTGGGCGCTGCTCCCCGCCCTAACATCTGCAATTTGGTTGGGTAGCGATCCGGAGGTGTCGGTGACGGTTCGAAATATCGCGGCTGGCCTGTTCGGAGCCGTCTTCGGTGCCTCCGCCGCAATCTGGAGTGGATATCTGCTCGGTAGCTACCGAGCTGTAGCGCAGAATCGACCGACAGGAGAGGTAACCATGCCCGAACCGTCACAACCAGGGGCCGCCGTAAATGGCCCGAACAACCAGGGAATAGTCACAAATAATCAGAGCGGTGGCACCAATAATTTGACCATCAACAGGGAAGATAATTCACCGGGGCGCAGGATGAGAGATCTCTTTGACAGGATCGACCCAAACATCATTGGAAACGTCGAGCAAGGACGAACCCACATCGCTGTTTGGATGCAGCCCTTTGAGATCAATAAGCTCCGGGCCCTAATCGCGGAGGCGGGCACGGCCTCCGATGTTACCATCGATGGTCTTGGCCGCAGAGACATAGACAGCCAAATATCTAACGGTGATCTAGGTAGGGCGCGCCCGGTTCATGAGAAAATCGAGACCGTTCTGACCGTAAGAACCAACATCTTGCCTGACGTGGCTACCCGTTAAAATTCCACCGAACCGCCACCTCCCAACGCAGCAACAACCCCGCTCTCTGCATAGCCCGCAAAGTCCTGTTGTTCCGGCGGCGGATAGGCGCCTGTCGCGGTGGTTGATCCTCCTTTGCCATCGGAAATCGTGCATTCGTATGATTAAATTGCGTCACGTGAAGGGAGATCATTCCCTTTCGGGCTGTTTTTCAGCGCGATCAGATCCCCTTTCCGATTGGCGTTCATTTTCCGATTGGCGTTCATTGCGCAGTCCGCTGGAATGACCGCCGCGCCGTCACTTTCTCACCCCGAGCCCCCGCATAAATCCATCCCGTATCCGCGCCGGATCACGCTCCGTCGTATCCACTGGCTTCTGGTTATCGATCCGGCACCCAATCAGCCATGGCCCGTCCTGCTTCAGCGACCGCCCCACCAGTTCCACGAAAGCATCCTCATCCGCGGCCCAGGCGCTCTGCCCGATGCCCGACGCCCGGGCGATCCCGACGATATCGGCCCCCTGCTCCGTCGTCGTCTTCTGACCGCCGGTGATCTGATACGCCCCGTTGTCCATGATCACGATGCACAGGTTCTTCTGCTTCCTGGCCGCCACCGTCGACAGCGAGCCGAGTTGCATCAAGACCGACCCGTCGCCCTCCAGCGCGAAGACTTTTCGATGCGGCTGAGCAATCGCCACCCCCAGCGCGATCGGCACCGCCAGGCCCATGCTGCCGAGCATATAGAAGTTCTGCTGCCGCCGGCCCGCGGCCGTCTCGGACGCCGCCCACAGGTCGAAATTCGTGTACCCGATCCCACCGATGACGGCTTCCTCCGCCTGCAGCAGCCCGACCAGCCGCTTCGTGATGTCGTACCGGTTCATCACCTTGGCCTGGTCCCGGCCAACCGGGTGGTTCACCAATGCAGCCATGTCCCCTGCCCCCTATTTCGCGAAAACCTTCCCGCCGGTCAGCAGCGGCGACAGGATGAAACACACCGGCGCCATGGTCGCCACGGCCTGCACAATGCTGCGGTCGACGATGAACTCGACTTCGTCCAGGCGGGTCATCGTGTGGTGCTCCACGGCCAGGGCGTCCAGCACCGGGCGCATTGTCCGGGCAACCAGCGACTGACCGATGTTGAATTCTCCGAGCGTGCCTCGTTCGGACACCATCATCAGGATCGGGATGCTGAAGGGCACCGCCAGCGACGCGATCACGTTCGGCAACGTGGCGAAACCGGAGGTCTGCATCAGCAAAATCCCCCGCGCGCCGCCCATCCACGCGCCGGCGTTGATGCCCAGCGCCTCCTCCTCCCGGGTGCATGCGAAAGCCTCAAAGAACGGGTCGGAGTGAATCGCCTCGATCAGCGGCCGCAGCACATTGTCCGGCACATAGGTGACCAGGCTGACATCGTGGCGTTTCAGCACATCCCGCACGATCTCGTACCAAGCTTCCGCCATCTGGACGCCCTCCTCTCCCGCAGCCCAGCGCAATTCGCACGCCTTGCACGATCCGGCAACCGTTCGTAGGAGTGACGGCAGTCGGAGGAACCGGATGCCCGATCGGACAAAAACCTATGACGTTCTCGTCGCGGGTGGCGGCAACGCGGCCTTGTGCGCCGCAATAACCGCCCGCCAGGCCGGCGCCAGCGTGCTGCTGGTGGAATCCGCCCCCAAGGCGTTCCGCGGCGGCAACAGCCGGCACACCCGCAACCTCCGCGCCATGCACGACAAGCCCAACGCGGTGCTGACCGACGCCTACAAGGAAGACGAATACTGGGACGACCTGCTGCGTGTCACCGGCGGCAACACCGACGAATCCCTTGCCCGCATGACGATCCGCGCATCGTCGGGCCTGTTCGGCTGGATGAAGCAAGCCGGCGTCCGCTTCCAGCCCTCGCTGACGGGAACGCTCAACCTTGGCCGCACCAACGCGTTCTTTCTGGGCGGCGGCAAGGCCCTGGTGAACGCCTACTACCTCACCGCCGAACGCCTCGGCGTCGAGATCCTCTACGACACCGAGGTCGTCAACATGGCGATGGACGACGGATCCGTGCGCTCGGTCGACATCACCTACAAGGGCTTTCCCGAAACCGTCCACGCGCGGTGCGTGGTGGCGTCCTCCGGCGGCTTCCAGGCCAACCTCGACTGGATGCGCGAATACTGGGGCGACGCAGTCGACAACTTCGTCATCCGAGGCACACCGTACAACCGTGGCAGGGTTCTCAAAAATCTGCTCGACCAGGGCGTGGCGGCAATCGGTGACCCCACCCAGTGCCACGCCGTCGCCCTCGACGCCCGAGCCCCCAAATTCGACGGCGGCATCACCACCCGCCTGGACAGTGTGCCCTACAGCATCGTCGTCAACCGCAACGGCGACCGTTTCTACGACGAAGGCGAGGATGTCTGGCCCAAGCGCTATGCCATCTGGGGCCGCCTGATCGCCCAGCAGCACGGCCAGATCGCCTATTCCATCTGCGACGCGAAGGCGTTTCCATTGTTCATGCCATCGGTATTTCCTGCGATCAAAGCGGATACAGTAGAAGAACTTGCCACCAGACTGAAACTCGACCCGGCGAAAATCCGGGATACCGTCGACGCCTTCAACGCGTCCGTAAAGCCCGGCCAGGTGTTCGACAACCTGAAACTGGACGGCAACGCAACGGATGGCCTCACCCCGAACAAGACCAACTGGGCCCGCCCCGTCGACAAGCCGCCGTTCTACGGTTACCCGCTGCGCCCCGGCATCACCTTCACCTACCTGAGTGTCAAAGTGAACGAGAAGGCCCAGGTGCTGATGGACAACGGCCAGCCCGCCGGCAACCTGTTCGCGTCAGGCGAAATCATGTCAGGCAACATCCTTGGCAAGGGCTACCTCGCCGGATTCGGAATGACCATCGGCACCGTCTTCGGTCGTATCGCAGGCCAGGAGGCAGCCCGTCGTGCAAGAAACTGACGCCATCCTGACCGCACGGCGGGAAATGGAAATCTGCAACGCCTGCCGCTACTGCGAGGGCTTCTGCGCCGTCTTTCCCGCGGTGGAACTCCGCCGCGAATTCTCCGCCGGCGACCTGAGCTACCTGGCCAATCTGTGCCATAACTGCAAGGGTTGTTATTACGCCTGTCAATACGCCCCACCGCACGAATGGGGCGTCAATGTTCCCAAGTCGCTGGCCGAGGTCCGCGCCGAGAGCTACGCCGAGTACGCCTGGCCCAAACCCCTTGCCTCAATGTTCCTCCGTAACGGAACCGTCCTCTCACTGATCGCCGCGCTCGGTATCGCCGTCGTCCTGATCCTCAGCATGTTGCTGAACAGCCCAGGCAATTTCTTTGGCGCCCACAGTACCGCGACCGAATCGTTCTATAAGATCATTCCGCTCTGGGCGATGCAGGTCGTCGGTGTAGCCACGTTCGGCTTCTCCCTCACAGCCCTGTGGATGGGCGCCCGGAACTTCTGGCGCGACGCCGGCCCAAGCCGACGGATCGGCCCGGTCGCCATCGCCATCGCCCTCCACGACGTGCTGACCCTGAAGAACCTCGGCGGCGGTGGTAACGGCTGCAACGACAATTCCGAGTCATTCTCAATGCGCCGGCGCTACCTTCACCACGCGATGTTCTACGGTTTCCTGCTTTGCTTTGCCGCGACCACTGCCGGCTTCATCGACCACACATTCCTCGGCCGCCCGGCGCCATACCCGTTCATCAGCGCCCCGGTCCTGCTGGGCACCGTCGGCGGCATACTGATGCTGATCGGCACTGTCGGACTGTTCGCGATGAAATTTGTCGATGACCCGATGCCGGCCGTCCGCCGGCTACTGGGCGGCGACGTCGCCCTGCTGATGCT
>JBEKLE010000601.1:0-3695 GCA_050010355.1 Rhodopila sp.
AAGTCAGCGACGCAGAGATGGCAACCCTCAATATCAAGGGTGACACATTCCATCCCGAATGGAATTACACCATCTCTCCAAGGGTGCCACCATGAAGCGGTAATTTTTGGGTGTCGCCTTAGCGCAACGGTGATCCGTCCTTCGCGCAGTTCCCATTGCCGCAGATCGTAGGTGCGCAGGCCGCGCTTGATGAGCGGTTCATCATTCATCCAACGCTGGGCCTCGGCTTCGTCACTGGTGTTGAGGATACTGAGCCCATCGCCGACGACGACGCCCGGCTGCACGAAGGGCCCGGACGCGAACAGCGCACCGCGTGCTTCCAAGGCATTCATGTAGCGGAGGTGGTCGGCAATGAAGGGTCGTATCGCTTCAGCCGAGGCAACTGCGCGGCTGATGGCCACGAACAGCGTCTTCTTCAGCATCGGCGTGAGCAGCGCTGCCGTGTCGTCCTGGATCTGCTCCGGCATAGTTCACCCTCCCGGTGTTTTGCTCATCCGGTCATCCGATGGATGTGCGAGCGTTTCGGCAGGCGGGGCTTCGTAAAGCTGGTTACCGAAGTGTCGCAGGGCCAGCAGGGCGCCGCGTTCCCCCGCCAGCATCCCCAGCAACCCCAACAAGGCGATCGCCGGCGGTGCGGGCGAGCGGATACCGCACAGGCCGTAGCCAACCCCGACGACCAGCCCCGCGATCAGTGAAAGTGCGGTTGAGAGCATGAGAGTTCATCCTTGCGGCCGCAGCACGACCCGTCCGGCTTGCCCATCCGCCACGGCTTGATAGGCGGCAACCACCTCGGCCAGCGTGAATGTTCGGGCAATGGCGGCCGGCTGGTAGCCACCGTCTTCGAAGCCAGGCCGCAGCGCCTCGAGGATGTCACCAGCGGCGACCAGGTCTAGCTTCAAGCTATCCACGCCGACGATCCGGCCTTCATTGTGACAGAAATCCGCGAGGTCGAATGTCACCTCCCGCTGGCCGGTCGCGCTGATCTCGATCAACCGTCCCCGCGGCGCAAGGCAGGCCAACGCCGTTCGAAACATGACGCCGCCCACGGCATCGAACACTACGTCTGCGCCGCGGCCACCGAGCGCGTCACGCACGGCGGCGGCGGTATCCGAGACACCGGCAATGAAGGCGTCCGTTGCCCGTACGACTGCCGAATCCTTGTGCGGGGGGGAGCGGTCTACGCCAATGATCTTGCCTGCGCCCACGCGCCGGGCGATCTGTGCCACTGCACCACCGACGCCACCGCTCGCTCCGATGATTGCGAGTGTTTCGCCGGTGCGCAGCGCACCGGCGTCCAGGCCGCGCTGTGCTGCAAGGTAGTTCACGCCGACCGAGGCAGCCTGGTCGAAACTCAGTGTCTCCGGCTTGCGGCGCAGGCTGGCGACGGGAACGATGATGTACTGCGCATGGGTTCCGTCGATGGTGAATCCGGCATTACCGCTGCCCCAAACCTCTGCGCCGATCCAGGCATCCGGTCCAGCCTCCACAACGCCGGCGAAATCCCGTCCCGGAATGCGCGGCAGGGTGGTTTGCGACATTGCACCCGCCACGTTCTTAACGTCGCTCGGATTGACCGACGCGGCTTCGACCCGGACGCGCGCCTCGCCGTGGCCCGGCATGCGGTCGGGAACGTCTACGACCGCCAGCACATCGGGTGCGCCGAAGTGGGAGAATGTAGCTGCTTTCATTGGGATCACTTTTCGTTTGTCTATTAGCAATTGATGGGTCTGCATTTGCGATCCGGTAAAATTGGTGACCGAATCCGCAAACCAGGCGTGCCGTGGTCAGCCGAGCAACGAACCTGGAGCAGTAGATCAGCGTCCCTCCGCGACCATCGCATCTGCTGAGGTTGGTCTATGCGTCAGTCGACCAGGAATTTCGCTGTGCCTTCTGCTGACCGAATACCCGGTCAGCAGAAGCCCCGCAGGGCGGGGCCAACCGACGCTACACCGGCTGGCCCTGCCCCTAGCCGCCTCAACTATTTGCCTCAGGTGCGCGGTGGGATGCCTCGTACAGAAACCAGGTCCGCCGCTCCGTCCCGTCAATCCAGACTTCGAGCAGGCTTGCCGTTGCGACATCATTGTATTCGTCAGAAGTAGTATGAACCTGCCGCATGATGGAAGTCAGGTGAAGATTGTCGTCTCGCAACTCAGCAAGCATGTCCTGCGGTTCGACATAATCCGCATCGTTGTCCTTGATACGTTGAGTCAGGGATATTTGTCCGATAGATCGCAGCGTTATCGAAGCGATCTTGGCGAACGCGCGCGCGGCAGTTGTGTATTGCCAATTCATCAAGTGTGCTGTCACTGCACGCCCGCGATCCGACCGCGCATTGTCCACGATCCGGAGCGGCGACCGCACTCGGTCATCGCACAATCGCGTCTGAAAGAAATTAACGAGGCGCTCAATTCAACTTGTTCGTCGGGGCCGCGTGGAGCGGTGTCTTGTCAGGGCGTCGGACCGTGATTACGAACCACGCAATTCCCTGAATTGAGCGTCATGAGGATCGTGCCGGCTGACGGATCTCGCGAGGTCGTGTGTCCGCTGCTCTCTTGGCGATGGTGTCTACTGTCAGTTTCGTAGTAATCTTAAAATCTCTTTAAGGTCTTAATCGCTTTGGTCGGGGTGTATGCCCATGTCCGCAGGCGGCGATATCATCGAGTTTGGCCGGTTCCGGTTGTACCGACGCGACCGACGGCTATTGGCCGATGGTCAGGGACTGGATCTCGGGGTAAGGGCCATCGAGGTGCTGCTGGCGTTGATCGATGCGGGCGGGGAGGTGGTGACCAAGGACGCGCTGCTGGACCGGGTCTGGCCTGCTGTCATCGTCGAGGAAAATAACCTGCACGTGCAGATTTTCGCGTTGCGTCGTGCCCTTGGTGCCGATCGGGACCTGATCAGGACGGTGCCCCGCCGCGGATATCTTTTCACCGGCGATGTCATGGCGGCCACCAGATCGGCTTCGGCGGTGCATGTCGCTCCTGGGCCGACTGTGTCGCCTGCCAGCAATCTGCCGATCCCACTTGGCGAACTGATCGGGCGGGAGGCCGATTTGCCGCAGGTCATCGAACTCCAGACCGGCTATCGCTTGCTGACGCTGACCGGGCCTGGGGGGATCGGCAAGACCAGCCTGGCGCTCGCCACCGCATGGCGCCTGGTCGATCACTATCCGGACGGCGTGCGGCTGGCCGATCTGGCGACGTTGGCCGACCCCGACCTGGTATTGCCGGCGATCGCCGCAGCGCTCGACTTGTCGCAATCGCCGTCACCGCTACTGCCTGAACACGTCGCCACCAGCCTGGGATCGCGGCGATTGCTGCTGGTGCTCGACAACTGCGAACACCTGATCGAGCCGGTCGCGCGCATCGTCGAGGCGCTGTTGCATGGTGCGCCGCACCTGCAGATCCTTGCCACCAGCCGGGAACCGCTGCGCGCAAAAGGGGAATGTGTCTATCCTGTTCCGGCCTTGGCTGTGCCCGGGGAGGAGATCACCGACACCGAGGCTCAGCTCAGTCACAGCGCGGTCCGCCTGTTTGTCGCGCGTGCCCGTCTCGCCGACGCGCGGCTGCCACCGGTTAATTTGACAGAGTCGAATTACTTGGCACATTTGTTGCCCCGTCACGACGCCGCCTCCCTGCGTTGAGCGCGGAAACGAGACTCGATGGCACCGCGTCTGCGTTCGTGTCGCTGGTTAA
>JBEKLE010000602.1:0-4086 GCA_050010355.1 Rhodopila sp.
ACCTGGATGCGCTGGACGATTTTCGTGAAGTTGCCGGTCGCATTATCGGGCGGCAGCAGCGCAAACTCCTCGCCGCTGGCCGGGGCGATGCTGTTCACCACGCCATGCACGACTGCCCCTGGAAACGTGTCAACGTCGACCGTCACCTTTTGTCCCGGGCGAACGTGCGTGAGCTGTGTTTCCTCGTAGTTTGCAGTCACATACACGTCCGAGAGCGGCACTATGCCCATAAGCTGCGTGCCTGCCTGCACGTATTGGCCGACCCGCAGCGTGCGATCCGCGACGGCGCCATCACTGGGGGCCGTGATGGTCGTGTAGCCAAGATTGAGATCCGCCTGCTGCAGGGCCGCTTCCTTTTGCGCATAGCTACCCTTGGATTCAGCAAGTTCAGCGCCGAGCACATCGATTTGCTGTTCGGCGATGCCGACCGCGGCGTTGTCGCGTGCCAGCGTCGCATCCTTTTGGCGGATGTCGGCCTGCCATTGCTGCGTGTCCTGCATCGTGGCGGCACCGGTGCGTGCGAGACTGGAATAGCGGCCGTATTGCTGACGCGAGAAGCCGAGCGCCGCCTCATCCGCAGTCACCGCGGCGCGCGCCTCGCCACGGCGGTGCGGTAGTCGCGGTCGTCGATGCGGGCCAGGACCTCGCCCGCTCGCACCTGCTGATTATCCGCCACCAGCACTGCGGAAAGATAACCGGAGATCTTCGGACTTATGATGACGTTGTCGGCCTGCACATAGGCATCGTCGGTGGCGATCAGGAACCGCCCATCGGTCCACCAGTAGCGCCCATAGAGACCCGCCGCCGCCGCCAACGCCAGCACCACTGTCCCGAGCAGGATCGGACGCAACGGCCTGCGCCGCCTTGGCGCAAGCGGGGTTTTGGGCGTGATCGGAACGACCCGGGACTCGAAACTCCCTACGTCGCTTAATGCTGGGATGTGCTGCTCCATCGCAAACCTTCCTGTGGCAGGTGACCGGGCACGGAACGAATTGCCCCGGCTCGATGGATTGGACTCTGATAGGACGAGGGGCGCTGATTGCGGCACCGACCGATGGGGCAGCCACCGGTGTCGCCGAACCCATTGGCGATAACCGTCAAGCCAGGCCGGCACGCGAATGCGAGATTGCCCGCCCGGCCCTCCTCTGGCCTCTGGCCTCTGGTTGTGAAGCCCATCCGGACAGGCATCACGTATTGACCGATATGTTGCTGTCGACAGGGTCGCGGCGAACCCTTGCCGCGATCTGCGTTTTCATCGCGCGCTGCAGCTTCTCGAATGCCCGCACCTCGATCTGCGGCACCCGCTCGCGGGAGATGCCGTATTGACGCGCCAGATCTTCCAGCGTCGTCGGCTCGTCCTTCAGCCGCCGCTCGGTCAGGATATGGCGATCGCGCTCATTCAGCGTCTTCAACGCGCCGTTGAGCAGCGCCTTGCGCCCGGTCATTTCTTCGCGCTCGGCGATTTCGGTTTCCTGGCTGTCACTCTCGTCGACCAGCCAGTCCTGCCATTCGCCCTCGCGGTCCTGGCGCACCGGCGCGTTCAGGCTGTGGTCGGAGGCCGCCAGACGCCGATTCATGTTGACGACGTCCTGCTCGGGCACCGCCAGGATGTTGGCGATCTTGACGACCTGTTCGGGCTGCAGATCGCCGTCGTCGATCGCCTGCATCTGCCCCTTCAGCCGGCGCAGGTTGAAGAACAGCTTCTTCTGCGCTGCCGCGGTGCCGATCTTCACCAGCGACCAGCTATGCAGGATGTATTCCTGGATCGCCGCGCGGATCCACCACATCGCGTAGGGTCGCAAGGCGGAAGCCGCGGTCCGGGTCGAAACGCTTGACCGCCTGCGTCATGCCGACATTGCCCTCGCTGATCAGTTCGCCGACGGGCAGGCCGTAGCCGCGGTAGCCCATGGCGATCTTCGCGACGAGGCGCAGATGCGAGGTGACCAGCTTGTGGGCGGCGTCCATGTCCTCGTGGTCGCGCCAGCGCTTGGACAGCGCCAGTTCATCCCCGGGGGAGAGCATGGGAAACTTGCGGATCTCCTGGAGATACCGCGACAGATTGCCGTCGGGGCCGACACTGATGATAGCCGAGGTCAAGGGATGATTCCTTCTGTCTGGCAGCGACACATCCGATACAGACCCGCACGCCGCCATTCGCCAGGATCGGGACGCAAATCTCAGGACCTGGCCCGACTTCTGAAGACGGCCCGTTCGGCGGCATTGGGGGGAAGAGCCAAGGCAGCGGGTGCTGGTCGCAGGAACTGCCAAGCAATATTAACCGGCCCTTTGCAGTTTTCCAGACGACAAATACTCACTTGCGACCAGCGAAATAGAAGACCGACAACGCGATCTTCTATTTCAAATTCGTTGCAGCATTTACTTGCTAATAATAGCCTGTCTGCTGCATCCGTGTGGCCGCTGCATCGCCGGCGACTGTGCTGCCATTATGGAAAACCGCGGCATTCGCAGCAACCGCGGTAGCGGCCAGACCCAGGACTGTGAAAGCGGCAAGAAACATCTTTTTCATCGGAACTCTCCATCTTTGGTCGGGCGGAATTGCCCGGCTTCGTGAGAGCCAACTTGGTAAGCTTGGCGGGCGAAGGCCAATGCAGTTTATGCACTGCAACATGCCGGAGCGGCATATTCGGTTTGAGTAATCAGCGGCGCGGATAAGCATCAGTTTGTTTGCGGCGGCCGGAAAATCTCGCCCAGGAGCCCGGAGCTTGGATGGGGCCTTCGGTGTCAAGGGGGTTTCTCGCGCCCGTCGCTGATTTCGTTGGGGCTCAATCGCGCCCGGGCGCGCTTTGACCCTGCCGATACCTGTGCTTGGCGGAATTATCGACCACGGCCTCGATGCCCTTTTCCGACACCGGCTTGACAACTGGCAGGCGCGGTTGGATTTGAGTAGCGATTCGGACAACGGACCATGACGTCGAACCCGATCGCCCCGATGACGGAGAGCGAGCCGCGGCAGTTGCCCGGGGATGCGCCGCAACCCATCCAAAAGGTTTCTAAACCGGACCGATCATCCGAGATGAAGAAGGGAACCACCCAGCCCCGCCCTAGGTCACCGCGCGGCCGCGCGATAAGGTTCCTTTTGATCGTTGGACTGATCGCCACCGGTTGGTGGGGTTCCGGCTATGTGTTCGCATACACCGACGATGCCTATCTCACTTCCGACCTCGTTTCGGTAACCCCTGAAGTGACCGGGCCAGTCGAGGCGGTGCATGTGACTGACAACCAGTGGGTGACCCGCGGAACGCCACTTTTCACGATTGATCCGGTCCCGTTCAGGCTGGAACTTGAGAGAGCCCGGGCCCAGGAGGCGGAAGCACAGGCTCAACTGCAGATTGATCAGGCGCAACTCGACTATCTGCGATCGGAGGCGGAAGCGGCATCCGCGTCAGCCCGGCTGAGTAACGCAAACCTCAGCCGCGACGTGCCTCTAGGCCGTACCGGCGCCGTCTCCGCCCAGACGCTGGATGCGTCACGTGCCGCGCAAGCCGAGAGCGAGGCGCGCGTGCAAGCCGCCCAGGCGGCCGTGTCAAGGGCAAGTGAAATATTGCGATTTCATCAGCTGGCCGTCGCGTCCGCCCATGCGGCGACCGGTCTCGCCGAATGGCGGCTGAGCCGTACGCAAGTGGTCGCACCCGTCGATGGCCACCTTACCCACCTCGTTCTGCAGCCCGGCGATATGGTGTCTCCTGACCGTCCGACGGTCGCCATCGTGGATGGGCATGCGTGGCGCGTGGAGGCAAACTATAAGGAATACTATCTGCGTCACCTCAAGCCAGGCGATACCGCCTGGGTCTGGCTCGACGCGCACCCGTGGCGGCTTTACCGGGCCCGCATCCAGGGCATTGCCCATGGCATCAGCCGGGAGCCGAACGGCGAGGCACTGGTGCCCTACGTCTCGCCTTCCGTGGATTGGATAAGGCTGCAACGCCGGATTCCTGTCCGCATCATCTTGCAGGATGCGCCCGGCGCGGACGGTCTCTTCATGGGAACGGATGCCCGCACCCTGGTCATTTATTAGCGTGGCCCCGTTACGGGACAGCGGAGTCGAAACCGACCGATGCGACCTTT
>JBEKLE010000603.1:0-3689 GCA_050010355.1 Rhodopila sp.
GTCACCGGGATCAAGAGCGCTACCGCCTGGACCCGCATCGAACTCACCGATGAACAGATATCGAAGCTGGCGTCGGGGATGTTCGAGATCACCTTGACGCCCGTCGCGCCGGAGAAACCATCGTCCCTCGTGCTCTGCGTCGACATCGAACGCCTGCTGTCGCGGGCACGAACGCTGCTGGACAAAATCTTCACCTTCGACGGTGACGATGAGCGCGAGCGGTCGGCCGTGGTCAAGGAGCTGGATGAAGTGCTGGCCGCCATGCGAGGGATCGAGTGATGCGGAAGTTAAAGCTGGTGTTCAGCGAAGAAAAAAGTCAGGTCAGGCGTATTGAAGTTGAGATAGAATTGGAGGACTATTCAGAAGCAGCGCAGGCGGCTATCAAAGCCTACCAGGATAGTAAATACGATACTCGACTTGAAGAAGCAGAAGCCGACACCACGGAATGCCGCACCGAAGTTGCTTACTACAACGATAAGGGGGAATACGTGGTGCTGCTGCCGTGGGATTAAGCAGTGGATTAAGCATGCTTTTTCGATGGAGACACCGATGACGGTAATGAAGACCGGCATAAGCTGGACCGACTCAACGTGGAACTGGGCGACCGGCTGTACCAAGGTGTCGGACGGCTGCACCCACTGCTACGCGGAGACTATGAACGAGCGCTTCAAGCCAACGGGCAACGCCTCGCCGGATACTCCGGCGGGGCGGGCCATGGCCACGCGCCAGAAGACCTGGCGGCCGTTCAGCGAGGTCGTGCTGCGGCTGGAGCGGCTGGCCGAGGCTCGGCGGTTCAGGCCCATCGTGGAGGCCGATGGCAAGCGGCGTCCGCGGCTCGTGTTCATCAATTCGGTGTCGGACTGGGCGCATGACGCGATACCGGATGACGTGCTGCACAAGGTATTCGATGTGATGGAGGCCACGCCAGAGACGATCTATCAATGTCTTACCAAACGGCCCGCGCGTGCTCGTAATTTCCTAGTTGGGCGATACGCCAGCGGGATCCCACCCAATATCTGGATAGGCGTATCGACGGAAGACTCGCGTGTCGCCCCACGCCTAAACGTCATGCGTTCAATCAAGGAGCGGACCGGGGGAACAGGAACGTTCTTCGCTAGCGTGGAACCCATCATCGGCCCCACGGATGCCCTCAATTTCGAGGGTTTGTCGTGGATCATCCTCGGGGGCGAAAGCGGTCCCAAAGCCCGCGTCATGGAGCGGCCATGGCTGACGGCGCCGGTGAACGCCGCGCGCAATGCGGACATCGCCGTATGGCTGAAGCAGCACGGCTCCATCGCCAGTCACCCGAACCTCGATCGCGCACCGGCGGCCCTGGGCGTCACCGGGAAGTTCAAATGGCTGGTCAGCAACGGCTGGGAACGCCTGCCCGGGGAGAAGGGCGGCGCCACACTCGACAGGAGCACCTATCGGCAGTTGCCGCCGCACTATCACGACCTGACCAAGAGACTGAACGACCGGTCTTCCGAGTCTCAACTCCTCTGACGATGAAGGCTACCGCGCCCGACACGCGCGGCATCCTTCTGCGCCAGAACTGACGCAGGCCCAGCGGCGAGCATGCTGCGGGGAACACCGGAGAAGCCAACGTGGTGAATAACCATCCGAGGAAACTTTCGGCGAAAAAGCCGAAGGGCATCAACATCGTCAAAATGAAGAAGGAACCGGCGGTTCCGGACACGCAAGAGGACTTGCTGGCGCAGATCGGCAAGCTGCTCGATCAGGTCGACGCGAAGATGGCCAACCGCGAGCTCGTCCGCGAGCACTTCGTCAGCTTCTCGCGCTGGTCGCGTGGGCTGCTCGATGCCGAGGCGGAGCAGGGCTACAAGCTGGCGCAGCGGCTCGACAAGCTCATCAACCCCAAAGAGCTGCGCGATCTGCCCTGCGCCGCGGACCTGATCCAGCAAACGTTCCAGGCCACGCCTGGCACGGTGCCGACGTGGGCGCGACCGGGCACCTTCCTGGTCTGGATTGATTATGTCCCCTGCCGCTGTGTCTGGGGCGGCTTCATCGATCCTTCGGCGGAAGTGGTCGCGGCTGATCCGAACGGACTGTGGCTGTCGCCGGCTGGCTCGATAGCGGCCACGCCACAAATCTTCAAGCGACTGAACACGCCGCTCGATCTGTTCCGCGAAAGCCTGAAAGCCACCACTGAAAGCGTCAAAAACGTCGGGAGAGGCCGCGCCTACAACAGCAAGACCGAGCCGGCCTTCAACCTCTTCCCGTTGGGCGAACTGGCGAAGGCGGCGGCGGAAGGCGTGCTGGCTCTGCCTGAGAATGCGTGGCTCGTGGCGGCGCTGAAGCGGGGGCCGGTCAATCCGATTCCGCTGCCGCCACATCTGCAAGCCGTTCAGACGTCGTTGTTCGGCTGATGCGGTACGTGGTGCGGAGGACGCGAGTCCTCCACATCTTTGAGTCCACGTCGTGCGAGGTGGACGCAGAGACCGCAGAGGAAGCGATCGAGCAGGCGATCGAGGAAGGGGGTGACAACTGGATTGAGGATGACCGCGAGGAATGGGCGTCGACGGCGGAGGCAAAGCGCCTCGATCCGCCCGAGCCAGCGCCCGAGCCAGCGCCAGACGACTTTCTGGAGGCCCGCTACGACGACCAGTTCGGCGCGGGAGAACTGGAATGATCAGCGTCATCATGCAGGACGGCACGACCGCCGACGGCAGCGCGGGCGGCGCCGAGCAGATATTCGCCTTCACGCCGCCGTCAGGACGAGAACTCGTGTTCTTCGTGCCAAGGTTGGTTGCGCTGCGCAAGGAGCATCCGGACCAATGGCACACGCTCGATATCCCGCTCGATGCGGAGGCAGCCACGATCATCTTTGGCCGCGGCGGCATCAACCAGCGGCGGTTGCGACAAGTCGCCAGGACAACGCTGACACACCCCGGATACGGCGTGTTCCTCGATGACGGGTCATTCCTCGTCGTGGACGGCAACCACCGCTTCTTCGCGCGCTGGCAACGCGGCTTCGACGTGATGAAATTCCATGTCGCCTGGGCGCCGGACTGGCATCCGGCCCTGATCGACATGGCGGCGACCTCGCGGCTGTGGGGCGGAAAATAAGCATGCTTATTGAAGGGATCAAGAAATGAGCGACGAAGCGCAACGCGCTGCAGAAGACGTGTTCTGGCGTCGGCTGAACATCCGCGCCGATACTCTGCTGAAAGCTGAACAACTGCGATGGGAGCCGTGGAAAGTCGTCATTGCGTCAGCCGCTTCTGGCGGTGCGTTGGTCGTGGCGACAGCAACCGCGATGGGCTTTGTGCTGCATCTCATGGGGAAAATCTGATGAAAGCCTATTGGATCGACGTCACCAAACGAGAGATTTCGGAGGTCGAATACACCGGGCTCGCCGATCTGCAACGCTTGGTCGGCGGCTATATCGAAATAGCGTTCATGTGGCAGCGCACGCGCGACGTTCTCTTCGTCGATGAAGAAGGGCTGCTGAAAAACCTGACGTTCGGCTTTCGCATTCCTGAACGTCCGGATCAGGCGTTCGCTGGGAACGGCGTGCTCGTCGGGGCGACACGGTAGATCCCGCTTTGACTCTGCAAGAGTTGTGCGCCCGCGTTCGGTTTGTCGGGGGCGTCACATGACTGAAGGAGCAACGCTAATGGCCACTTCCACCAACACCGCGCGCGGCGCCTCCATCCGCGTTGAGATGC
>JBEKLE010000604.1:0-3680 GCA_050010355.1 Rhodopila sp.
GCATCGGCCGACGCGCTTGCACGAGCCAGCCGAATCGCTTCCCACCACTCCTGCTCGGACGGTCCGCGCCCTACAATCCCCATAGCCTGTAGGCGGGCCGCGGTTCAGTCCAATCCGTTTTTAGCTCACCGGCGCGCCCGCTACCTGCGTGCGCTCATTCCGGGCAATGTGCGACGCGCCGCCAAGCTAAAAACGCTCTTCATTATCCGCACTTTCGAATTATGTGCAGTTCACCGCACCGGTATCGCAAACGCCGAGCGTGCCGCAGGCTGAGCGCCTCGAGCGGCATGGTTCATTCTGTGCATAATTCTGATCTCTTGGCTGGACCTTTTTACCAGACAGGAGGCCAAAATGGCCGCAGAGATCATCATCCAGCCACAGCCGCGTGACTGGCTTCAGCACAGCATTCTTCAGGGTTTTGTCGGCGCCTACAGTGACCATCTGGATCACGGTCGGTATGCCCCGAACACGCGGCGCGTCTACCTTTGTTGCGTTGCGCACTTCGCCCATTGGCTGACAATCGAGCACCATACCTTCAGCGCGGTCAGCGAAGCTGCCGTCCGGCAATTCGTCGTCGAACACTTGCCAAGTTGCGACTGCCCTTATCCGGTCCGGCGTATCCGTCACGAGATCAGCGCTGCCCTTGGCCAGCTATTGGTGGTGTTGCGGGCAGAGGGCGCTATTCCAAGTCGCACCCCGCCTCAGGCCCATTTGGCGCGAGAGCTTGCTGACTTTGATGCGCACATGCGCGATGTTGGCGGACTGGCGTTCAACACGCGGCGGCAACGCTGTGGGATCGTGGCGCGGTTCCTGGCCGGATTGTTCCAGGACGGACCGATCCTGATCCCCGCTATAGCGCCCACGGCGATCCGGCAGTTCGTTCTCGGGGATGGGGCTGAGTGGAGCGCCGGCACCATCAGGGTGATTGGCGGCGCGATCGGCGGGTACCTGCGGTTCCGCGCCATGGCCGCCCAAGGTTCCGGCGGCGAAGCCGTAGCCAGACCAGGAGATCGCGTGACGGAGTTGTTGGCGGCGATCCCGCGGGCCGCGCATTGGCGCCTCGCATCATTGCCGGAAGTCCTCTCCGACGCCGAGATCGACGAACTGCTTGGGTCATTCGATCCGTCCTTCCGGTCGCATCGGCGTGCCTTCGCCATGGTGCGATGCCTCACCGACCTCGGCCTGAGATGCCACGAAGTCGCCAGTCTTCGCCTTGAAGATATCAACTGGAACGATGGCACGCTTCGCCTGGCGGGGACCAAGACCCGGCGTGTCGACACCCTCCCGCTGCCCGACGCGACCGGCGCCGCGATCGCTGCCTATCTGCGTGACGAACGGCCCCAAACATCGAACCGGGCGATATTCGTTCGTCACGTCGCGCCCTACGACACGCCGATCAAAAGCCTCGTGGTCCAACGAGCGGTGCGAGCGGCTTACAGGCGATGCGGGTGGAAGCGGTCGCGCGTCCATATTATCCGCCACAGCATCGCGAGCCGGCTGTTGCGGGCGGGAACGCCAATGAAGGAGATCGCCGATGTTCTCCGGCATCGCAGTCTCGATACGTCAGCGATCTACACCAAGATCGACCTGAGCAGACTGGCCTTGGTGGCGTTGCCCTGGCCCGGGAGTGCGTCATGACCGAGAGCCGTTCAATGATCGCGCTGGCCAGCGATTACCTCGCCGAACGCCGCCTTCTTGGCTTTGAGCTTGGCATTTCGGGCACGCAAATCAACGCGTTCGCCCGCTACGTCGACGCAGCCGGTCACACCGGACCGCTGACAACTCGGATCGTACTCGATTGGGTGCAAGGCAAAGCAAAGCATGCCACGCCGTTCTCCTGGGCCCGGCGGCTCGAGGTTCTTGGGCCATTCGTGCGATATCTGAAGCGTTTGGATCCAGCAACCGCGTTTCCGGACAGCGCGAGCTTCGGCCGATCGCACCGCCGGCTGGCACCGCATATCTATAGCGGCCAGGAGATCGACGACCTCCTGGCCGCGGCGCGGAAGTTGCCGCCAAGCGGCACTTTGCGGCCGGTAACTTACGAGACGATCTTCGGACTGATCGCGGCGACCGGGCTACGTATTTCCGAAGCCCTGAATCTGCGATGTGGCGATGTCGATCTGGATCAGGGACTTCTGACCATCCGGAAGACGAAGTTCCGTAAGTCCCGGCACGTGCCGATGCACGGCACCGTGGTGATCAAACTGCGGCGGTACCTGTCGACACGACAGCGCTACAGCGACGCCGGCGCGGAGGCGCCAATGTTCCTGTCTTCGAGCGGAAAGCAGCTACCGACGAGGACGGTCCATGAGGTGTTTGACAAACTTCGCGCCGATCTGGGATGGGCCGCCCGCGGTGGTCACGCTCAGGTTCGCATTCATGATCTGAGGCACACGTTCGTTTGCCGGCGGGTTCAGCTCTGGCATGAGCGGGGCGCCGATATCGACAACGCAATGGCCGCGCTCTCGACCTATGTCGGCCATGCCAAGGTGTCGGACACCTACTGGTACTTGACTGGCGTGCCTGATCTGATGGCGGTCGCGGGGGACCGCTTTGAGGTGTTCGCCGCTGGAAGCGAGGGCGATCGTCATGACTAATCCGATCCAAACGCCCAGCTTCCCATCGCTGCTGCAACGGTTCTTCATCGAGCATCTGGGACAGCATCGTGCCGTGAGCCCGCGAACCATCGCCGCCTACCGGGACACCTTCCGCTTGTTGCTGGGTTTCGCCGAAACGACAATCGGCAAGACACCGGCGGTCCTCACCCTGACCGATCTCGACGCAAAGCTGATCCTCGGTTTTCTCGACCATCTCGAGAAGACCAGGAACAACACGGCGCGCAGTCGGAATGCCCGCCTGGCGGCACTGCGATCCTTTCTGAAGTTTGCCGCGCATCACGACCTCACGGCGCTGGCCGTCATCGAGCAGGCGCTGGCCGTTCCCATGAAGCGGTTCGACCGACCGATGCTCGGATTTCTCACGCGTCCGGAGATGCAGGCCATCCTAGACGCGCCCAATGCTGGGAGCTGGGCTGGGCGGCGGGACCGCGCCCTGTTCAGCGTGCTTTACAACACTGGTGCCAGGGTGTCGGAGGCGATCGGCCTGCGTGTCGGCGACGTCATCACCGATTCATCGCCGGCGGCCCACCTTCGTGGCAAGGGGCGCAAAGAGCACAGCGTACCCCTCTGGCGTCCGACCGCCACTTTGATCCGTGGCTGGAAAAAGCAACTGGGCGACATCAAAGATGACAGCTTTCTGTTTCCGACCCGGAGTGGCGGAAAGCTGACGCGTTCGAATGTTACCCAGCGTCTCGCGCTCGCGGTCGCTACCGCTAGCGAAACCTGCCCGCAACTCACTGGTCGATCGATATCGCCGCACACAATCAGGCACACCACGGCGATGCACCTCCTTCAGTCAGGCGTGGGTATCACGGTGATCGCGTTGTGGCTTGGCCACGAAAGCGCAACGACAACGCACATGTATCTTGAGGCGGATTTGTCGATGAAGGAGCGCGCGCTTGAGAGGCTACAGCCACCCGGAACCAAAGCCGCACGCTATCGGCCGCCGGATCAACTGATGCAGTTCCTTCAGAGTCTTTGATCTAAATTATGCACAGTTCGTCAACGCCAAACATCTAGTGATAGACAGCGTTTATCAGAATACCGGCGTGGCGAACTGCA
>JBEKLE010000605.1:0-3671 GCA_050010355.1 Rhodopila sp.
AACTTCTAGGCGTCCATCGCTCGACGCTCTATCGGGCTCTCGACAGTCCCCCGCCTCACCACGCTGAACCGGCCTCCTGATCGAAATGGCCCCTGGTGACACGACTGTTGGGTCTAGGCCAATCTGGACTTCGCCATGGTTGGTGAACTTGATGGCATTCGACAACAGGTTGATCAGTATTTGCCGCAAGCGGCGTTCGTCCGTGTAGACCACGTCCGGCAGGCGGTCCGGATGGGTGAAGCCGAACCCGATCCCCTTCGCTTCGGCTTGCAGGCTGAACATGTTGACAAGCTGCTGGAGAAATTCGGGCAGCCTGACCTCGTCGCGATACAGCTCGATCCGTCCGGCCTCGATCTTGGAGACATCGAGCAGCCCCTCGATCAGGCCGGAGAGATGCTCCCCGCTGCGGCGTATGATCCGGATGTGGTCGCGCCGCAGGGCGCTGATCGTGGTGTCGCGTTCAAGCAGTTGAGCATAGCCCAGGATGGCGTTCAGCGGACTGCGCAACTCGTGGCTGATGCCGACGACGAACCGGCTTTTTGCCAGGTTAGCGGCCTCGGCCACTTCCTTGGCCTTCTGAAGCTTGCGGTCGGTTTGCTTGTGGGCCCGGATTTCGTCCATCAGCAGGGCCGTCTGGCGCCGCATCTCCTCCTGCGCGACGCTGCGGCTTTGCTGCGCCAGCACCACCAGCCAGGCCAGCACGGCGGCGGCTGGAATAAGGATCAGAAAGGCGTGCAGGAAGGCGCGTCCCATGGCCGCGTGATCGGTCGCGCCGCTGCCGCCGGTCTGGCCGTAGATCACCAGCAGAATGCCACCGACGACGACCGTGCAGAGCGTCAGCATACAGAAATACCGACCGAGCGGACGGGCCATCGCCTGCCTCACGGGCCACGGCAGCAGGACAGCGATTTGATTGGAAAGACGCGCCGCCGGCTTGCAACTGTCATGGCATCTTGCGTCCAGCGAACAGCAAAGCGAGCAGATCGCGCCGGAATACACGGGACAGAAGGCCATGTCTTCCGGTTCGAAATCGTTCTGGCAGATCACGCAGTTCAGCGTACTGAGTTTGGTCCAATGCGCCCGCGGCTTGCGCGCGATGTAATAGCGCCCGTCGGTTGCCCGGGCGATCAGCGGCGCGGCGATGAAGGCGCTGACGAACGCCAGGAACGGCGAAAGCGCCTGTGTCATCACGCCAAGCGCGCCCGAGTAAGCAGCCAGCCCCAGCACGACAGCCAGCAGCATCGATCCGGCGCCGACCGGGTTGATGTCGTAAAGATGGGCCCGCTTGAACTCGATATGGGCCGGGCTGAACCCCAGCGGCTTGTTGACCACCAGGTCGGCCACCAGCGCGCCGACCCAGGCCGCGGCGACAATCGAATAGAACACCAGGGTGTGCTCGATCGCCTGATAGATGCCAAGCTCCATCAGCAGCAGTGCGATCGCAATGTTGAAAATCAGCCAGACAACGCGGCCGGGATGGCTATGCGTGAGACGGGAGAAGAAGTTGGACCAGGCGATCGACCCGGCATAGGCGTTGGTGATGTTGATCTTGACCTGTGAGACGATGACGAAGCAGCTCGTGAGCGCCAGCGCCGCCACGGGCGAGTGCACGACATGGCTGAACGCCACCTGATACATCATCGCCGGCTGCGCGGCGGCGGCCGGGGCAAGGCCGTTGGCCACCGCCAGACACGCCAGGAAGGACCCGCCAACCAGCTTCAGCGTGCCGATCACGATCCAGCCCGGCCCGCCGGCCAGCACCGCCGTCCACCACCCGATGTTGCGCCCCCGTGGTTGGGGCGACGGCAGAAACCGCAGGTAGTCCGCTTGCTCGCCGATCTGCGCGATCAGCGAAAACACCACCGCCGCCGCCGCCGCGCACAGCAGGGGCTGAAACGACCCGTCGCCGCCGGCCCCGCTGCCGGCGTACTGAGTCCAGTCGGTCAACGCATCGGATACCGTCGCGGCCACGACGATAAAGGGCAGCACCTGCAGCACCAGCCAGACCGGTTGCGACCAAAGCTGAATGCGGCTGATGAAGGTGATGCCATGCGTCACCAGCGGAATGATCACCACGGCGCAGATCAGATAGCCGGCCGCCGGCGGAATGCCCAGGCACGCCTGCAGCATGGACGCCAGTATGGCGGCCTCGATGGCGAAGAAGATGAAGGTGAAAGAGGCATAGATCAGCGAGGTGATGGTTGAGCCGATGTAGCCGAACCCGGCGCCGCGGGTCAGCAGATCGATATCCACGCCATCCCTGGCCGCGTAGTAGCTGATCGGCACGCCGGCGGCGAAGATCAGCACACCCACCAGCATGATCGCGACCACGGCGTTGGTGAAGCCATAGCTCATGGTGATCGTGCCGCCGATCGCCTCCAGCGCGAGGAACGAGATCCCGCCCAGGGCAGTATTGGCAACCCGCGCGGCAGACCATTTGCGCGCGCTTTTAGCGGTGAAACGCAGCGCGTAGTCTTCCAGCGTCTGGTTGGCGACCCACTGGTTGTATTCGCGCCTGATCCGCACGATCCGCTGCTGCACCGCCATCGATCGCGCCTTCCCGCCAGAGCCGCCGTTTCGCGGACCACCGTATGGACATATGTCATGTTGGTTGCAAACCAAACCGAATTTGCACCTTAGTTTCCACGATGGCGCGCTGGTTTCCGCGGGGTCAAGCGTTTCGTGGCATACCGGCATACGTCATTTGACGTATTGGCGCGGCGGACGGCCAAAGGGAACGTATGGACATCAGATGACGGGGATCTCATGTCAGACAGTGATATATACACCGCACCGGAATCGATGCTGCGCCGCAGGGTCTTGCAAGGCATGGCGGCCCTCCCCGCCGCGGCCATGCTGCCACGGTCAAGCTATGCCGCGGGCCCGCCAACCTCCGCCGTCAACACCACCGGGCTCGCGATAACCGATGACACCGTGACCGTCGGCATTCTCCATTCTGTTACCGGAACCATGGCGATCAGCGAGACCGGCTCGGTCGAAGCCGAAAAGCTGGCGATCTCCCAAATCAACGCATCCGGCGGCGTGCTCGGACGCCAGATCAAGGTCATCCAGGAAGATGGCGCCAGCGACTGGCCGACCTTCGCCGAAAAGGCGAAAAAGCTTTTGGTCAACGACAAATGCGCCGCGGTGTTCGGGTGCTGGACGTCGGCCTCGCGGAAGGCTGTGCTGCCGGTGTTCGAGCAGTATAACGGGATGCTGTATTATCCGACATTCTACGAGGGCCTGGAGCAGTCGAAGAACGTCATCTACACCGGCCAGGAAGCAACCCAGCAGATCCTCGCCGGTCTCGACTGGGTCAACAAGACCAAAGGCGCCAAAACATTCTATCTGCTCGGTTCCGACTACATCTGGCCGCGCACGTCAAATAAGATCGCCCGCAAGCATATCGAGAACCACCTCACCGGCTGCAAAGTACTGGGCGAAGACTACTTTCCGCTCGGCAGCACGCATCGCTACCGCAAGCACCGCAAGTCTCGCCACGAGGTCCGCGCCGACCAGGTTGCTGCTCTCGCCGGCAAGCTGGCGTTTGTCGAGCATCTGCGGATGGATGGTAATAAGCACACCGGTAGCGGCGCAAAGTGCTGCCATTGTAAGGTAACCGAGCTGCGGCGGACAATCGATCACGACTGCGTCATAGTCGGCGCCAACGT
>JBEKLE010000606.1:0-3658 GCA_050010355.1 Rhodopila sp.
ACCAGGCCCACCGGGGGGCGAGCGCCCTGCTGGCAGGCAAGAAGCGATTCGAGCGCAACGGCTCGCTGCGGGGGCAGTTCCTGCTATGGCGGCATTTCCTGATCGCTTCGGGGGAACCGGAGGTGGACCTGCTGACCGAGCCGACCGCACTGGACGCCCGGCCGCGCATCCGCTTTGAGGCACTCGAGTCGGTCGAGATGGAGCGGGCCGTGCCCGAGGCCGCCTGGGCACGCGCGGACCCGACGGCTAGCGAGCACGCCTCGGAGGAATTGC
Source organism: Rhodopila sp. (assembly GCA_050010355.1). Lineage (GTDB taxonomy): Bacteria > Pseudomonadota > Alphaproteobacteria > Acetobacterales > Acetobacteraceae > Rhodopila. The sequence goes on from JBEKLE010000606.1 coordinate 274, forward strand.
TCCTGTGATGTTCCAAACGCGGGTCTACGGCGAGCCGCTACTCGAGTTCAGCAGCGGTGGCCAGCATATCGACCCCCGCTTCGGACTTGCGACCCACGGGCCGCTTCAAGCGATCCCGGGTGACACGGTGCGCGTCGGCGTCATCGGCACAGGTGAGACAGTGGATGGCTTCGAGGGATTTCTGGCCCGCTGCGCGGCGGGCATCGAGGCGAAGAAAAGCCCCCTTGCGAACCTCGCCCCGGCCTTCCCTGGCATGGGCAACCGGAACCCGTTCCGCTGCGAGTTCGTCACCGACGCCAGCTTGCAGCGGCGTGTCCCCAAGGCCGACATCCGCGCGGCGCTCGCCAGCGGCAGCCCGCCCAAGGTCATCCACGCGGCAGCCGATCTGCTTTACGAGCAGGCCCGCTCTCTGCTCGTGGGGACCGCTCGGCCCGACGTCGTTGTCGCGGCGCTGCCGCTCGACCTCGTTGAGGCGGTGGTTAACGCCCGGGCCCAGGGTACGGCGCCAGCCGACGATGAGGACGATGACGACGGATCCCTGGACTTCCGCGACCTCTTCAAGGCCCGCGCGCTGCTGCTCCGCACGCCGACCCAGATCGTCTGGCCGACGGTGTGGGACGACGCCGTCCGTATCCCGCGCAAGCTCAAGGCGACGCTGCGGACGGTGCAGGACCCGGCGACTCGGGCATGGCACCTGCTGAACGCGGTGTTCTACAAGGTCGGTAAGGCGCCCTGGCGGCTGCCGGTCCCGGAAGGGGCTTATAAGGCAAGCTACCTGGGCATCGGGTTCTACCGCGAACTCGATGGCAAGCGCCTGCTGACCAGCACCGCGCAGATGTTCGACGAACGGGGACGCGGGCTGGTGCTGCGCGGTGCGCGGGCCAATACCGACAAGGGCGACCGCCATCCTTACCTGGCCCGGGCCGACGCCTACGACCTGGTCCGCCGCTCGGTGCAGGCCTACCGCCGCGAGCACCAGCACGCCCCGGCGCGGCTGGTGATCCTGAAGACGTCCCGCTTCCAGCCAGCCGAGGCCGAGGGCATGCTCGAAGCTGCCCGCGAGCTCGACATCCCTCAGAACGACCTGGTCTGGGTCTCCGAGAGCACGCACCAGACCTTTTTCCGCGAGGGCGACTACCCGCCGCTGCGCGGTAGCGCGGTCCAGCTTGGCACCGACCTCTTGCTTTTCACGCGCGGCAGCGTGCCTTACTACGGCACCTATCCGGGGATGCGCATGCCACGCCCGCTGCTCCTGCGGCCGCATGCGTGCGACACCGCGATCGGCGACCTGGGCGGCGAGGTCCTGGCCCTGACGAAGATGAACTGGAACAGCACGCAGTTCGACCAGCGGCTGCCCATCCCGATCCGGGCCGCCCGCCAGGTTGGCCGGGTACTGAAATACGTGAGCCCCAGCATCATCGAGCAGTCGGACTACCGTTACTACATCTAACCGCGGGTGGCGATGGGGCCTCGGCCCGAGCGCCGTAGCGCCTTAAATCCTCCGATCGCTATATCCGTTGTTATATCCGTCGCGCTGGAAGATTATGCCGAGGATGAATTTGGCATCGGCGCGTTGGGCCAGCACCGCGACCAGTCAGATTCAGTGACCAACGGGACAGGTATGAACGGCGTGGATTTGAACTGGATCACGAACTTCATCTGGGGCATCGCGGATGATGTGCTCCGGGACCTCTACGTCCGGGGCAAATACCGGGACGTGATCCTTCCGATGATGGTCCTGCGCCGCCTCGACGCGGTGTTGGAGGCGACAAAGCCCGACATCCTCTCCATGAAGGCGAACCTCGATAACGCCGGGATTGCGAACCAGGACGCCGCCCTGCGCCAGGCAGCCGGGCAAGCGTTCTATAACACGTCGCCCTTCACGATGCGCGACCTCCGTAACCGCGCCAGCCAGTCCCAGCTCAAGGCTGACTTCGAAGCCTACCTCGACGGGTTTTCGCCCAACGTGCAGGACATCCTGGATAACTTCGAGTTCCGCAATCAGATACCCAAGCTGTCCAGGGCCGACGTCATCGGGACCCTGATCGAGAAGTTCCTCGACCCCTCGATCAACCTCAGCCCGATGCCGGTGCTACGGGATGACGGCTCCGAGAAGCATCCTGGTCTCGACAATCACGCCATGGGCACGGTTTTCGAGGAGCTTGTCCGCCGCTTCAACGAGGCCAACAATGAGGAAGCCGGGGAGCACTGGACCCCCCGCGACGCTGTCAAGCTGATGGCCAAGCTGCTCTTCGTGCCGATAGCCCCGCAAATCACCTCCGGTACCTATCTGCTCTATGACGGAGCATGCGGAACCGGCGGCATGCTGACTGTGGCGGAGGAGACGCTCACCGGACTCGCGGCGGCTGACGGCAAGCAGGTGTCGACCCACCTGTATGGCCAGGAGATCAATCCCGAGACCTATGCCATCGCCAAGGCCGACCTTTTGCTCAAGGGAGAGGGCGAGGAGGCTGACAACATCGTCGGCGGCCCCGAGTGGTCTACCCTGGCCAACGACGCGTTTCCCTCGCGTGAATTCGACTTCATGCTCTCAAATCCGCCCTACGGAAAAAGCTGGAAGAGCGACCAGGAGCGGATGGGCGGCAAGACCGGCATACGCGACCCGCGCTTCGTCATCGATCACGCGGGCGACAGCGAATACAGCCTCGTTACCCGTTCGAGCGACGGACAACTGCTGTTCCTCGCCAACCTTCTATCGAAGATGAAGCACGACACGCCGCTCGGGAGCCGCATTGCGGAGGTCCACAACGGCTCGTCGCTGTTCACCGGAGACGCCGGTAGCGGAGAAAGCAATGTGCGACGCTGGGTGATCGAGAGCGATTGGCTTGAAGCGATCGTCGCCCTGCCGCTGAACATGTTCTATAACACCGGAATCGCAACGTATATCTGGGTCCTGATGAACCGGAAGCCGGGCAATCGTCGGGGCCGGGTGCAACTCATCGATGCGACGGGCTGGTCACGGCCCCTGCGCAAGAACATGGGCAAGAAAAACTGCGAGTTGGCCGACGCCGACATAGAACGGATCATCGACACCTTCATTGAGTTCGGTGAAGGCGATCAATCCCGCATCTTCGACAATGCGGAGTTCGGCTATTGGAAAATAACAGTCGACCGGCCTCTTCGCCTCAGGGTTGACCTTTCCCGCGATAACCGAGACGCGTTTCGGAAGATCGTCTCAGATGTCGATGAGGCGCCGCTCGCGAATGTTGTTGACCGCGTCGCGGCAGGCGTCGGTGACGGCCCGCATAATGATTTCAATGCCGTGCTTACCCGGATCGAGGCGGATGCCGAGCGGCATGGCGTCAAGGTCACAGCCAAGCGCATTCGGTTACTGCAAACATCCCTGGCCGAGCGGGATGAGGCG
>JBEKLE010000607.1:0-3647 GCA_050010355.1 Rhodopila sp.
AGCGTTGCGTCGCCGGTCTGCAACTGCCCGTCGTCCAGCGCTTCGACCACGCAGTCGGACGCGGCGGCGAAGACGGCGGTCAGGGCGACGAGCGCGCCGAGGTCCTCGGTTCGCTCCGTTGTCGCGCCCGCGAACAGGCCGATCGCGTGGCGGAACGCGCCGAGCGTCGCGTAGGTGCCGACGGCGTCCTCGATGTCGCGGAACGGCAGGGCCATGCGTTCGTAGGCCGTTCCGGCGTCTCCCAGCATCGCGGTTTCCGGCAGGAGGCACCCGTCCAAGGTGAGCAGGCAGTGCTTCGATGGGCGCAGCGCATGGAACCCAGGCATGTCGGACATCGTCAGGCCGGGGGTGTCGCTTGGCACGATGAACGCGCTGTAGCGTTTGCGGCCCTCGTCTTCGGCGGTGATTGCGAAGACGATGATGGCGTCGGCGGACAGGCCGTTACTGACCCAGGCTTTCTGACCTGCGAGACGGTAGACGCCCTCGAATTTGTCGGCCCGCGTGGTCAGCAGTTTCGGATGGGCGCCTACCGTCGGCTCCGAGATCGCCACCGCCAGCGCTCGGCCCGACCATTCCGCCCGCTCGGCGTCGGTGCCGAAGCTGAGGAAGTGCCGGCCGACAACCTGCCGCCCGCTCCAGACGCCGGCAACGCCCAGCAGGCCAGTGTGCTCGACCAGGGCGGCCTTGATCCGCGCGATCGTGGCATAATCGGGCGCGGGATCCAGCAGCCCGGCTTCCCGCATGCCCGCCAGCGGGTCGGTCGCGGGGTCGGGGCAGCTTGCCAGCCAGTCGTCGATGCAGTCGATCATGTTTGCTCCTGGACGGCAGCAAGCCTGGCACTGGCCGACACGGAGCCAGCCCCTGGACCTCGGAGCCCGTGATTAAAAGGTCGGGGGAAACGGCGCAACGCCACCGGCCGGCCCCGCCGCTCGTGCGCCGCCCGGTCGGACGCGCCAGGGTTGCGCCGAGCCGGCTTTGCCGACATGAATCTTCAGCGTCTGGACCGCACCGTCCTTGCCGCCACAGGTCACCGCTGATGGCCGGGGGACAGAATGAGAGTTTGAAAAGAATGCCATTTTGCCCCGGGATCGACGAAAATGCATTAATGATAACAGAGGGTATCCTTTTTCAAGTTCGAGTGACTTTCAGCCTCTGACGCCACCGATCCGAACGAGAGGAGCGAACGCAATGGGCGATGAAACCGAGGTGCCCGGTTCGGACGTCGTCCTCTGGCTATCCCGCGCCGCTCCCGAGGAGGCCACGGCGTTTCTCGTGGGTTGCGCGTTGGACGACGATTCCGGCGACCAGCTTGCGCCGATCATCGGGCTCGACCGGGAACGGAACGCGCTCGTCGTCGAAGGCGGCCGGCGCGTGCCAATGGCGCGCGTGCGCGACGGCGTGATCGTCGATCCCCGTCCCGGCGCCCCTCTGAGCCAGGCCATTCTGGCATCCCGGACACCGGCGGAACAGCAGGAACGCGCAGTGCGATCAGCCCTCGGACGGGCTGGGGTCGATCCGGACCGGCTGGCATCGCCAATCGACCGGCTGGCAGTGCTGGCGCTGGTCGGTGCGGCCGAGTCTGGCAACCCGCCAACCTACCAGGTCCGCCATGCCGGATATCTGGCGCTCGGCGCGGGTCAGGATTCCGGCTTGGCACGCGTCGGCGCGCGGCTTTTCGCCGCCCTCGCCGCCCGTTACGCGGCCGTGGGCAGGGTGCCCGACGATCTGCATTGGCGCCGGGCATGGCTGCTGCGCACCGCGGGACAGTTGCGGGAAGCGGTCGCGGTCTCCGACGTCCTCCATGCCAGTGCCCCGCTTGATCCGGCGACCGAAAGGTCCTGGCCCGGACGCGCGCCGGCGCGTTGCTCGACCTGTTCGACCTGGATGGCGACCCAAAATGGCTGTCGCTCGCCGAAAAAGCGGCGGCTGTGGCGGCGGCTGTGGCGCCGCGGGATGAAGAGGGCTGGAGTCTCGATCGCCGCCTCAACGCCGCCCGCCGCCGGCTCGGGCGACCGTAGGAACAGTGCCGTCGGCGCCACGCGCGAATGATTCGAGCGAAGCGTACGGCATTCGCAAACCGGGAACAACACCGCGGGACCCATCGGGCGAGGCGTCCGGTGCCGATGGCGATTACGCCGCCACGGTAATGGCGATCGACGTACTCGCGGCGACTCTGGCCGACCTCTGCCATGAGGCCCTTGCCGCACGTCCTTCCCAACCATCATCACCGACGTCGTCCGCACGGTCCCGGCCAACTCGCCCTCCCGCTCCTCATCGCCGCCGCCGGCAACACCGAAGCCGGCAGCCAATCCCCCCGCCTGATCGTGGCCAATCGATCCGCGCCGTGGTAAAATGATTGGATGGATACAACGGCACGCCACACAGGCTTCCTCGACGCCGACGAATTCCTGCGGACCGACCAGTTGGCGTTCGGTCCCGCCTGGCGTTACGAACTCGTCCGCGGCGCGATCGTCGCGCATGCGGCGCCTAGCCCCGAACACGCCGTCATCCTCAGCAACCTGAGTTATGAGCTGAACGGCCGCCTGCGCGGCCATCCCGAATGCAGGTCAGAGGTCGGCAGCGGCGCTGTGCCGAAATACGAACAGCGCAACACCGCTCGCATTCCCGACGCCACGATCCGCTGCGGCAAGCTTCCGTGCGTGCTGTTCGAGATCATTTCTCCATCGGAACTCCAGCACAAACGACAGTGGGACCAGAAACGGTCGGACCTGCAGGCCGTCGAGGGCGTGCAGGAGATTGTCGAGATTTTTCAGGACGAGATGCTGGCCCACACCTATCGGCGGCAAGGCACAAGCTGGACCTTCCAGTCGATCGCCGGACCGGACGCAACGTTGGAACTGCAAAGCGTCGGCCTCACCGTCCCGCTCGCCGCGCTGTATGATCGGGTCACGCCCGAGGAGCCGTGACTGCGCTCGAAGCCATCGTCTGCCGCAGTTAACGACAGGAATCCGCGTGACCGGGAGCCGGGCCGGAATCCCGGTTGGTCGGACCAGCCCCTCATCGGCTTCGTCGCAAGAACGGCGGCGGTTTAACCACGCCCGCTTCTCGCTCCACGAGTTCGGCGACCGCACCACCGACCGATTCGGCAAGATCGATGCGTCGATAGTTCGGGTCTGAGACCCGCCGCCGAACCCTGCCGTCCCCCGCCGCCCGAACCCAATCTCCCCCAACCACCGGACCACCAAGAAGAAAATATCCTTGCAATATTAGGCTTAATAGCCTATTGCCCCGGAACATAAGCTGAACGACACCCCGAGGCCAACCGCCCATGTCCCTCCAAGCCACCCCCCAAGCCACCATCGCCACCGCCTTCGTGGAAACGGTCCTCGGCCAGCTCGCACTCCTCTTCCTCAGCGCCGGCGACACCGAAGCCGCACGCCACGCCGCCACCCGGATGCTCGCCGCCTACAACGCCGAAACCGAGGAAGAACTAAGCCTCGCCGCCGAGATCATCAGCTTCCGCCTCCACGCGCTCGAAGCACTCGCCTACGCCGCCGGCCCTGATCTCTCGTTGAACAAAGTCCTTCGCCTCCGCGGCGGCGCCGTCAGCCTCAGCCGCGAGTCCCACAAGGCTCAGCGCAAGCTGGACCAGCTCCAGCGCGCCCGCCGCGCCGGCAAACAACCGG
>JBEKLE010000608.1:0-4296 GCA_050010355.1 Rhodopila sp.
CGCCGCACCACGGCCTGCACCACGGCGGACAGGGCGAAGCCGAGGATCAGCGCCCACAAGATCTCCCAGGTCATCGACCCGCTGATCGCCAGCGCATGACCCAGAGCATGCAGCCCTCTCATGACTTCTTCTTCACGGCGAGCTGTCGGCGACCGTGGGGTTCACAACCGGACCAGTACCCATGGTCGCTCTCTCCGATCAGTCAGACGTGCAGAATATACCCCCCCAGGGTACATGCACTGCGTCTGGCGGCAGTTGCGCCGGCCTGTCCTCCACCCGATGAGCGGCCGCCTGCTTTCACTTTCACGGCGAGCTAGCGTGCCACCTACAAGGCTGCAAATCGATCTAGTCAGTCAACCGACACGACTGATCCCGCCGAAGCTCACCCCACATCTCCGCGCTTACGGAGGTAGCCTCGCGCCAGATCAAGGCATTCTGCGCGCACACGAAGCGGGTAGAGCAAGATCGCTGGGTTCAGCCCTCCCCCGGTTCGGTCGCCGGCCGAGGGAGCAACTGGTCGATGAGGATTTCCTTTAGCCATTGTTCGTACCGCTCGGGTGGCCAGGCTCGGTCGCAGACGAGCAGCCGGTACACCTCGGGGGACGTGACTGCGTGAATGATGTCGTCAGCGTCGCGTTCGCCCAGTTCCGGCCGCAGGGCGCCGGTCCGAGCGAGGGAACGTGCGATCTGCGCATGGCCGTGTTGCCTCTGTCGCAGCAGCTCGGCGAGCAGTGCAGCGGCATCGGGATCGGAGCCCGCCGCGCTCACGAGGATCCGGTGAAGAGGCTCGGCCCGCCAAATGGTGGCTGCCCGGATGGATCGGGCGGGCAGCCCCCAACCTCGCCATCGGCCCGGACGTAGATCACCTCGCAGGCGGCGGCCTGGTCTGCACCCGGCCGGTCGGCGCAGAGGTGGCTGGAATGATCCCGGCGATCCTGCCAGGAGGCGCAACCGCGGACTCACGGAGGCGGTGATGCGCAAGCCAACAGCAGCAGTCATCAGCGTGACGTGGGGCGTGGCACTCGGGGGAACCTTCGCCGGCTTGCTCCCGTATCTGCTGAGCGAATGGCACTTTCACCGGCCCCTGCCTTACTGGGCGGTCGCGCAGGCGGCGGGAGGGCTGCTCATCTGCGCAGGCCTCGTCCCGATCGTTCAGTCGTTTATCGAATTCATCAAGGCTGACGGCACCCCCGTGCCGGTTGCTTCACCGCCACGCCTCGTGGTGAGCGGGTTCTACCGCTACGTCCGCAACCCGATATATGCCGGTTTCATGGCCATCCTGACAGGCGAGGTGCTCCTGTTCGGCTCACCAGGCCTCCTGGAGTACACCGCTGCGGCCTGGTGCATCGGCGCAGCCGCCGTCCGTTTCTATGAGGAACCCACCCTGGCCCGCAAATTCGGAGCCGAGTACCAGAATTACCGGAGCGCCGTGCGTGCCTGGATTCCCCGGCTGGATCCATGGACGCCCGGTGAGCCGGCCGGGTCGGCACGTAACGAGGTCGAAGGCCGCTCAGGGACCGCCTCGTGGAACTGACGCACTACGTCGCATTGGAGAACATGCGCGGCCGCTTCAACTTTGCCCTCGGCATCGGCTCAGCCGGCTTCAGCAACGGCATGGTATGCGCCGTTCCCGCGGAGCACCCGTGAGCACGGCGACCGACCAAGCCGAGAACGGGTGATCTGCGCGCTTCAAGCGCTGCAGCCCGGCGAGCCGAATCCTGCTTTTCGTGCACCGAGTCACTCGGTCCACAGGTCGGATCCGTGATCATTGCGACGCCCAGAAATGAGTCGCTGACCTGCAACGCTTCCGTCCGACCACCCGCCGCCTGACTTCTCATAGGCGGATGATATATTTCATTCATGCGTAGTAATGCGCCGGCACTGCTGCCTATCCTGCGTTCCCAGCATCTTGCCGAGATACTTACCCTTCTCCTGCTCCACCCGGACACTGAGTACAGCATCAGCGAAGTAGCCAGCAAGCTCGGTCTGCCGCTGACGACGGTACAGCGTGAAGTGACCCGCCTGTCCAGTGCTGAGTTGATCCGAGAACGTCGCGTCGGACGGTCCAGGCTGGTGTCAGCGGACCCGGCCAGTCGTTACACCCGGCCTCTCGCCGAGCTCGTTACTCTCGCATTTGGGCCCCGCCTCGTCATAGGGGAGGAATTCCGTTCCCTGGGCGCGACCGCGGTAGCGATCTACGGATCCTGGGCCGCACGCTATGAAGGCATCGCGGGCCATGCACCGCACGACGTCGACACCCTCGTCATCGGCAAGGTACCGCGTCGCAGCCTGTATGAGGCGGCTGAGCGAGCCGAGCATCGGCTAGCGCTGCCGGTAAACCCCGTTCTGTGTTCCCTGCCGCGATGGTTCGCGGCATCGGATCCGCTTATTCAGCAGATCCGCTCGGCGCCAGTTGTCTGGGTGGTCGGGGACGAGCCACGGGAGGTTGAAGGCTGATGCGATGGAGGGCGGGCGAGGCTGAGGTTGAGCGCCTGCTCGACCAAGGGAGCATCGAGCGGGTGCAGGGCGCGCAGGCGGACGGCGAATCCTGGCTCGAACGGGCGCGGCGCGGCCTCGATGCGGCACGGATCATCGCGCAGGCGGCACCCGATAGCAGCATCATTCTTACCTACGACGCTGCCCGGCAAGCATGCGTCGCCCTGCTGGCCCAGCAGGGCCTCCGGCCGACCACCTCAGGCGGCCACTACGCTGTCGAAGAAGCGATCCGCGCTCAGTTCGGCGCCAGCCTGCGGGCCTTCGGCGGACTGCGCCGCAGGCGAAACGAGCTTGAATATCCTCTTTACCCGACCGAAAGCGCCGACGCCGATGAGGCTGCTGAAGCGCTCACGACCGCCGACGAGATCATCGACGCTGTCGCGCGGCTTCTCCCTAACCTCGGGTTGTTCTGAGCGACCGTCAAACCCGGGCATCCGGCTGTCATCGCCGACACCGCAAGAACCTGTCGGTCCGTGCCAGCTGGCGGGCTCCGGGCCCCATGTGACGACGGGACGCAACTCATGCCGGTAGACGAGCTGCGTTGTAGCGGTCCGGTTGTGCCCGGCTAGACGGACGATCGCCTCAATGGCACGCCATCCCGCCACGACGCCGTGCCCCAGCCCTGCGATAGCGGCCAGGGAGATTATCTCGCGCCGCCGAAGAAGGCCAGCGAGAGCCCGCCCTCGCGTTCCTGGACAAGCAAGACCCCGTACCTGCGATCCGGGCCAGCCTCCAAGCCGCCCTCGACGGCGTGATCACCGAGCAGCAAGACCGCGCCCGCCTCACCGCCGATGCGTGAGCACGACGTGACCTCGCTCCTTCCCTCAAGCGGCTCCGGAACCATTTCGGAGACAACCAGTCGCGCTGATCGGTCTCGAGTTCCGGTCATCGCTCACGACTGCCTCCCCTCCGCCTTCCGGAGCAACTTCCTCTAGCAACTAAACGCGCCTATGCATACCGGATGATTGTGGCGGCTGTTACTCCCCGGTGTTTACGGTTACTGAATGCGGGATTCGCGATCGAACTCCCCATTGTAGACGCCGCCGATGAAGGCATCCCACTCTGCTGGCGTGAAGTTCAGGACAGCCCCTTTCGGGTGCTTGCTGTCGCGAACCCGGATCCTGTCGTCGGTCAGGCCTGCGACCTCCCTGCGACCTCCCACTACGCAAGGCCCCAAACGGAGAGAGGCGATGCGACAACATCGCCTCTCCCAAACGCCGGACTCGCAAAGCTAGTCCCGTTACAGCTAGCTACGATACCTGGGGATCAACTCGCTGCCTACCCCTGTTTCCACTTATCTGGCAGGTCCAGATCATTGGGACAAGTCGGTAGGCAGGTATTGCCCAGAGTCTCCGCGATCCGGCGCTCATCATCCACGGTGCACCCGTCCGGAGACGCCCATGCCTGTCCCAACTAACCCACATGACACCCAGACTGTCATCGTTGTCCTCATCGCCATCGGCGCCTGCTTCTGCGTTGCATACTGGCGCACGGCGCTGCGGGTGGTCCTCGTCATCCTGCTGGCCCTCGCCATCTATGGCGCGGTCGTCGGCATCGAAGGCGCGACATCACTCATCGCTGCGCATCACCGGTAGTCGCTACAACCCTGCCGTCCCGATGCGGTCGCGTGCCTCGGGACGGCAGGGACCATCGAATCCGGCAGGTAGGCGGTCGCCAGTAGCCGCATACCTAGCTACGGCTCAGCTGTGGTGGTGCCGTGGCGGCGGTAGACCTCCACGTACCGGCCGGCGTCGACGCGCTCATAGGTACGGACAACGTGACCGCGGCGGCGCGCTGGTC
>JBEKLE010000609.1:0-4495 GCA_050010355.1 Rhodopila sp.
GCGCAACCGGTCCAGGACGATGATGTTCGGTGCGATCAGCAGGAAGTTCCGCGCCAGCGCGGAATCGGGCTCATAAAGCCGGTGAAAATAGCTCCAGGCGATCAGCAGCGACAGGACCTTGGTCTTGCCCGCGCCGGTCGCCATCTTGACGACGAATCGGGGCCAGCTTTCGTCGAACATGCTGGCGGAGACGGCGCCGGATGAGTCGAACCGCATTAGATCGTGCTTGTCGCGCGCGCCGCGCACGTCAAACAGCCAGATTACGGTCTCGACCGCTTCGCGCTGGGCGAAATAGTAACGAAACTGGCTCAGGGAGCCGTCGGCTTGCTCGGCCAGATGGTCAGTTTTGAACCACCAGTCGAGAAGGGCGCGAGACGTTGCTGAAGCGCCGGCATAGTCCGCGTTCCGCCACAGGGCGACGGATTCGCGTATTTGTGCGACGAGGGGCGGCAACAGCTTTCGGTAAGCCGTTGTGCGCAGTTCCTCGGCGGCCGGGAACCAGCGTAAGTGCGGCGCCAATTCCACGTATGGCGATCGTGGGAAGTCGAGGTGTAGTCCCATCCAGCGGTTTTCCCGATCACTTGTTACGTGATCGTGGCACGTCCCGATGCCTGCTTGCAAAACAATTCCGATGACGTATTGGGCCGCGCTCAACACATGGGCCTGCCACCGAGCTCCAGCGGGTCCGGGTTTGGCTTAGGCGACGCTGAAGAATAGTTGCCTTAAGCTGATGCTGGCGTGACGCTTGGGGCGGGTCGGATTGCCGCCTTGTGTCATCAGCAGGCATGGCGCGATTGTAGGCCGGGTGACCCAGGACTTTCGTTTGATCCGATCTTGCAAGTCGTGGGTGGCCGGAACAGGCCCGGCCATAACAAGGGGGGGCCGGCTCGATCATTTGTGTCCGTCGCCGTAGCTTGCTGTTAGCCGCCCAACCGGCTTTAGCCGCCGAACCTGTTGGCCGCCAAACCGGCTGTTAGCCGCCAAACCTTGGCGGCCGCTTTTCCTGGAACGCGCGAACACCTTCGGCGAAGTCGGCGGACCGGCCTGCCTCGCCTTGCAGTCTGGCTTCGAGATCGAGCTGCTGATGTAATGTGTTATTCGTTGCGGCAGCGAACATCGTCTTGATCGCGGCCAGTGCCCCGGCGGGTGCTTTGGCGAGGCGGGTCGCCATTGCCTCGGATTCGGGACCGAGCGCCTCGTCGTCAACGGATTTCCAGATCAAGCCCCAGCGTTCCGCGGTCGCTGCGTCGATCGCATCGCCCAGCATCGCCAGGCCGCGGGCGCGGGCGTCGCCGACGAGGCGGGAAAGGAAAAAGCTTGCGCCGCTGTCCGGCACGAGGCCGATCCGGATGAATGCCTGGACGAATGTCGCGGACCGCGCGGCAAGGACGATGTCGCCGGCGAGAGCGAAACTGGTGCCGGCGCCCGCTGCCACGCCGTTGACCGCGCAGATGAAGGGCAGGCGGGATGCTCGGATGCGGCGGACGACTTCGTGGTGGAAGGTATCGGCCAGTTTCCGCAGGTCGGGCGGGCCGTGGGGGCTGGGGGTGACGTCCGGCCCGAGTTCCTGGCCGGCACAAAAGCCGCGTCCCGCTCCGGTCAGGATTACGGCTCGGCAGGATGCATCCCCCTCGGCCGCATCGATCGCGGCGAGCAGATGGGGCAGCATCGCGGCGTTGACAGCGTTCAGCTTGGCGGGCCGGTTGAGGATCAGCCTGCGCCAGCCGTCGTGCCGTTCGACCAGGATCTCGTCCATCAGTTGGCGGCTGCCGTTTCGGCCCCCTGGGCCAGCCGGAACGCCGCCATCGGATAGACGCCGAACACCCGGACCTCGGTCGAGAAGAACGAAAGTTCCTCCAGCGCGCGGCGCAGCCCGGGGTGTTCGGGGTGGCCTTCGACGTCGCACAGGAACTGGGTCGCGGCGAACTCGCCGTTGATCATGTAGCTTTCCAGCCTGGTCATATTGACGCTGTTGGTGGCGAAGCCGCCGAGCGCCTTGTAGAGCGCGGCGGGGACGTTGCGGACGCGGAAAACGAAGGTGGTCATCAGGTTGGGCGTCGCGGGATCGACCTTGGCGGGGCGGGGTGCGACGACGTAGAAGCGGGTGGTGTTGTGCGCGGCGTCCTCCACGTTCTCACGCAGGATTTGCAGGCCGTAGATCTCGGCGGCCAATGATGACGCGACGGCCGCGTCTTCCTTGCGGCCCCACCCGGCGACAAGCTGGGCGGCGCCGGCGGTGTCTGCCTCGACCACGGGGGTCAGGTGAAGGTCGGCGAGGATGCGGCGCACCTGGCCGAGCGCGACGGTGTGGGAGTGGGCGCGTTTGATGTCCGCGATGGTCGCACCTTTGACACCGAGCAGGCAGTGTTCGACGCGCTGGAACTGCTCGCCGATGATATAGAGGCCGGAGTCCGGCAGCAGATGGTGAATGTCGGACACGCGGCCGGCGAGGCTGTTCTCACAGGGGAGCATGCCCAGGGACGCCTGACCCTCGCGCACGGCGTCGATGGCGGCCTCGAACGACAGGCAGGGCAGGGTGGTCATCGCCGGGAACGCTGTGCGGCAGGCGAGATCGGAATAGGCGCCTGGCATGCCCTGGAAGGAGATTGTGCCGGTCATTGCGGTCTTGCCGTGGGCGCGCGGGGTGGGTTTGGCAACAGCGCGCGGGCGCGTTCGAGATCCTCGGCGGTGTCGACCCCGAAGGGGCCGTATTCGATGCGCACGCAGGCGATCCGCATTCCATCCTCCAGCGCCCGCAGTTGCTCCAGTTGTTCGCGCCGTTCCAGCGGGCTTGGCGGCAGGGAGACATAGCGGTCGAGCACCGCGCGGCGATAGGCGTAAATCCCGACATGGTGCCAGCGCGGGCCGAGGCCCCACGGGATCGCCTGACGGGAGAAATACAGCGCGGGGGCGATGGTTTCGCCGTCCTTGAACGCGCAGGCGGCTTTGACGAAGGAGACGGTGGTGGCCTCGATCTCGTCGCGGATCGGGACGACGAGGGTGCCGATGTCTGTGCGCGGATCGGCGAGGGGGGTGATGACGAGGCGCAGGCCCTGTGGGTCGAGCGTCGGGAAGTCGCCTTGCAGGTTGACCACGATGTCATGACGGCCGTCGGGGTCGAGTTCGGCGAGAGCGGCGTGCACGCGGTCGGACCCGGAGGGCAGCGCGGGATCGGTCAGCACCGCGCGCCCGCCGGCGTCGCGTACCACGGCGGCGATCTCGGGGTCGCCGCAGGCCACGGCGACCGGGCCGATCTCGGCCTCCCGCCCGCGGTCGAGCATGTGCAGGATCATGGGCTTGCCGTTGATGTCGGCCAGCGGTTTGCCGGGCAGGCGGGTGGAGGCCATGCGGGCGGGGATGACGACAATGGGGTTCATGCGGCGGCTGGGGTCATCGGGTGTCGGGATTTCCTGGACTGTCGCGCCGGCGGCGGGATTGTCCCGCGGGAGGCGTTCCGGGGGCGGTTGATGAAACTGTTTCGCTTCCCTATGGTGCGGGGCAGCTTACGGACGCGCTGGTTCCCTTGCAACGGCAGGTTCGTTGGCGTGAATTCAACCCGGGCTGTGATGGCCTGATCTGATCGGGAAGCTTCGCTGCATGGACAGCATGGAGATCAACAAGGGCGTCGCCGCGGTCCGGTGGCTGTGACGGTTGAAGCGGCGGGTGCGGCGGCGGCGAAACCGGTCGAACTGCCGCCGGTCGCGCCGCTGCTGGCTAAGGCGGATGTCGGGGCGGGCGAGGCCACCGTGAAGAAGCTCTGTTCGGCGTGCCATACGGTCGCCGAGGGCGGCAAGGCGGGCGTGGGTCCGAACCTGTACAACGTTGTCGGCGGCCCGCATGGGCATATGGAGGGGTTCAACTACTCGGCCGGGATGAAGGCGAAGACCGGGCCGTGGACGTTCGATGAGCTGAATGCCTGGCTGCACAAGCCGTCGGCCTATGTGCCGGGCACGCGGATGGCGTTTGCCGGGATCAGCGGCGATCAGCAGCGGGCGGATGTCATTGCCTACCTGCGGAGCCTTTCGCCTAACCCGGTGCCGTTGCCCTGAGTATCGATCTGGATCGCTATGTGGCGGCGGCGGTTGCGGCCGCCGATGCGGCGGGCGGGGTGATCCGGCCGTTCTTTCGCGGATCTGTCGCGGCCGACCTGAAGGCCGACCACTCGCCGGTGACGATCGCTGACCGGAACGCCGAACTGGCGATGCGGGCGGTGCTGAACCGGCTGTGCCCGGAGTGCGGGATTCTGGGCGAGGAATTCGGCGTCGAACGGCCCGAGGCGAGGCTGCGGTGGGTGCTGGACCCGATCGACGGGACTCGGGCGTTCATTACGGGACGGCCGACGTTCGGGACGCTGGTCGCGCTGCTGGATGGTGATGCGCCGTTGTTGGGGATCATTGATCAGCCGGTGACGGGGGAGCGCTGGATCGGTGCGGTGGGGCGTCCGACGGAGTTCGTTGGGACGCTGGGTGGCCGGGTTGGCACGCGGGCCTGTGCG
>JBEKLE010000610.1:0-3626 GCA_050010355.1 Rhodopila sp.
CCCATAAGCCCCTCCCGGCCACCGCAGGCCACAGAAGGAGACATTGACGAAACGTCAGAGGGGTCGCGATTGGACGCGAAAAAACCCCCTCAGGGGGTCATTATTGCGAGCGAGTTCACAGAAAGGCTATGCCGATGCCACACTGAGCTGAAATCGGCCTCTCACCCGAAAATGCGCCCTCCCAACAAACGCGCCCGGCGGTTTGTTCGGGAATCCTGGATTTGGCGTCCGGTTGACTGCCACCGCAGGACTGATATTGAAATTATGATCAAAACGAGGTCGCCAGACTTGGTTCCCGCGGCAACCTCCCAGCCAGCCCGCATCTTCACAACGCTGGCAAACACGTCAGTGACAAGGTCCCTGGCACGTTTCACGAACAAACAGCACCGAGTGTGTTGACGTCGGACCGTTTTTTGAGTATTATAATCACTGTAACCGGAGACACTCCCATGCCTGCCACCTGCACACGAATAGGCACCACCAGCCTCAGCGGGTAGCCATCCGGCTCCATCCGCTGCCGATATGATTGCAGCCAGCGGGTGACCTCCAATGCCGAACGCCGAGTTCGATCCCAATTTCGACGTTTCCCCAACGGAGTCCGACAGCGCTGACGCTGCCGAGGTTGGGCATGACCCGCTGGATGACGCAGGAAGGGTCGCGGCTCGCGCCATGATCGGCGGATTGATGGAAACCTCACCGGACGTCGTGGACGCGGCACGTGTGCCGGGTGCGGTTGTTGTTCTGATCTCCCCAGCATCCGAGTGGTCTGACGACCTCGGCGCGGCATGGCAGCCGATGATTCTCAAACGGGTCGCTGTCGCTCCCCACCGTGACCGCTGGCGGAAAAACAAGGATCTGTATGTCCTCTTGCCATCGGGGGACCGGAGCCGCATCGGCAAACAGGACGACGACCGAAATCTGGCGGAGGCTGTGACCGACGGCCGCGGGGGCGTTGCTGGTTGTCCATGACCTCGACACTCTGACGGCGACTGAGCGGGCGGCGGCGGACGTCATCATCGGCATCCCCCGGATCACGGCTGACCAGATCCGTACGGCAGCGGAAAAACTTGGAACCGGCGGCCTGTCGTCATCTGATATCGCCATGCCGGTTACGGCGACGCCCTGTGCTCTCCGGCTGTCGATGCGACCGGGACAGACGGCGGAAGCATTCGTCGGCCGGGTCACAGCGTTTACCGCTGCCGTTGACCGCGACCGATCGCCAGGTCGCCAGATGCCGGTTGTCCCAGGACTGGACGGGCTGTTCGGCATGGATGCGGCGGCCGCCTGGGGACGCGGCTTGGCGAAAGACATGCGGGCCTACGTCAACGGTGAACTGGATTGGTCGTCCGTTGCTCCAGGTTGCCTGCTCTCGGGTCCGCCCGGTTGCGGCAAGACGGTCTTTGCACACCGGCTGGCAGCGGAGTGCGGCGTTCCAATCGTGGTGACGTCATATTCGGAATGGCAGTCCGCCGGTCAGCAGGGCCATTTGGGCGAGCTCATGAAATGCCTCCGTGGACGGTTCGCGGAAGCACGTCGCCTCGCGCCAAGTATCCTCCTCGTGGACGAAATCGACAGCGTGTAGTCACGGGGTGCTGGAGGGTCTGCCGACACCCAGTCGTGGTTCACCGCCATCATCAATGCCATCCTGGCCGAATTCGGCAATCCGCTGTCGCTTGTGGGTGTCGTGGTCGTTGCCGCCAGCAACTATGCCGAGCGCGTTGACCCCGCCCTCCGGCGTGCCGGGCGGCTGGACACCGAAATCAAAATCAGCCTGCCCAACATCAAGGAACTGGGAATGAGTCTGCGCGGACAACTGGACGGCGAACTGGGCGGCGTCGATCTGTCACCGACCGCGCTGCGTCTCGTTGGCGGCACCGGCGCGGATTGTGAGCGCGCTGTCCGTGGCGCTCGTCAGCGTGCGCGTCATGCTGCCGTCCGATGGAAATCGGCGACCTGATGGCGGAGGTCGGCGGCAAGGCCTCGGCAAGCCCGCCATCGCGCCGGACCGCGATCCACGAGGCGTCGCACGCCGTGGTCGTCGCGGCTACACGGCCGAACGATATCGTCGCCCTGTCTATTCAGCGGGACGGCGGGATCCTGGGCGGCACCCTGCTGAAAGTCCGCGCGGATACCGGCTCAACGGCTGACGACATCGCGAAGATGCTCCGTGAACTGCTGGCCGGTCGGGCGGCGGAAGAATTGTTTTTCGGCCACGTGTCGGGAGGGTCGGGCGGATCACCTGATTCCGATTTGGCACGGGCCACGACGCTCGCGGTTTCCTGCGAGGTGACCTGGGGGCTGGGAAAACCGCTGGCCTGGTTTGGCGACATGACGCCCGACGAATGCGGACGCTTCATTTCAATGCGGCCCGATGTCGCATTGCGCGTCGAGGCTCGCCTGGTTGCCGCATATGCCGAAACGCTGGCGATGCTCAGCGCACGTCGGCCCGCGGTTGAAGCGCTGGCCGACGCGCTGCTGGAACGCCAGGTGCTGTCGGGCGACGATGTCAGGGCGGTGCTGGCATCGGTGGCTGAGATGTCGAGAAAGGCACGGATTGTGGGCAAGCGGACCAGGCCGGAGGACGCAACGCGCAATCGGATCGGGTCATCGACATATCCGTGAGCGATGGCGTCTTCCGGCCAAAACCTTCCTGGCGATCGGCGACAAAACCAAAGCCATTCTGGGTTTCTACAGCCTGGCGCCCGCATCCCTTGCTCATCGAGCGCCGGACGTCGTGCGGCGAGGCCTCGCGCGGCATGAAGTGCCCGGCTTTCGCCTGGCGCGCATTGCCATCGACCGCTCTCAGCAGCGGCAAGGGCTCGGGGGACAACTTCTGCTCGCGGCGGGAAGGCGCTGCCTCAAGGTCGCCGCGGTCGTTGGAGGCACTGTCCTCATTATCGACGCCAAGAATGACAGAGTTGCTGCCTGGTACAGCCTGGTACAGCCTGGTACTCGAGTTATGGCGCGGTTCCGCTTCTTGATGCGGAAAGAACACTTGTCCTGCCGCTTGCCACCATTGAGGGCGTGCTGAAAGAACTTGGAAAGCTTGATCATGACCAAGTCGCAACCTATGACGGATCAGCCTACCGACGCTCAAATCGCTTGTCCGAAAAGGAAAGAAATAGCCCGTTTTTGGGCGTCACGCCGAGCCTCGTCCGTTACAGTAACGTTTGCCGACCGCCATATACGCCTTCCGGCCGGTGTGCGATTACCGACCACCTCACCCCGGCCGACAAGACCGTGCCGCCATAAATCAGGACGCGCCAAAACCCCACCCGCGCACGACCATCGCCCGCCGCCGCGAGGAATCACCTCCGAGGCGCCGAAAGCCCAAACCGCGGCACCAGATCCGTTGCCAGCGTCGCGACCGTCTGGAACTGATAGCCATAAGCGATCCGGCCCAGCGCCAGGGCCGCGAGGATCATCCAGGGGCCAAGCTGCATCCGTTTCCTCAAAAGCGCCGGTTCTGACACGCCGGCGACCGGCCACGCTATCCCACCGCCCCGCACCGGAGCACCCGATACCGCGCGACCCTGCCCGGCGCCGCAACACCGATCACGAAGCCGGGTAGCATGACATCCCGGACGCGCCTATCTTCATCCCATGTCCGATACCCCAGCCTTTCT
>JBEKLE010000611.1:0-4126 GCA_050010355.1 Rhodopila sp.
GATAATGGTCGATGGTGGCATCGGGCTTTTCAACCCGGCAAAGCGTCTCGCCCGGGTGGCCCTTCTGACCGCCGGTCTTCTTGTCAGATGATTCGCGCAGGCTGCTGACCCGCGGCGGTTTCTTCAACCCGTCGCTGGATGGCGGCTTGCCGCTGTTGCCGCTGTTCAGCCCAAGACGGCGCTCCAACTCGGCCATGCGCGCCGCTTGCGCCAGCAGCAGCGCAATGAGTTCGTGCTTCGAGAGCTGGTTGAGCGCTTCGCGATCCACCGACTCCTTGGAATCGGCCCGCCGAAGTCATGTCAAACAAAATCTCACTCCGGCTCTATCGTGACGCCACCAGGACCAGCACGCCCTAACCGTATGACGTCTGATGGTCCGATCCCGGCTTGGCTCAGGACCTGGGCAGTTACAAAATATCGCGAAACTCCGCCACTTCTTGGATCGCCCTGAGACGCTATGGGATGTGGGAATTGGTGCCGGCGCACAGAATCGAACTGTGGACCTACTGATTACGAATCAGTTGCTCTACCCCTGAGCTACGCCGGCATCTCTCACGGCTCAGGCTATACAATCCCCCCGTCCCGCAAGCAACCGGCTATGATCCCGCCATGACCCCAGCCGCGCCATGACCCCAGCCGCCATGCAGGATGCCCTCGACGAAGCCCGAGCCGCCGCCGCCCGCGGCGAAATCCCCGTCGGCGCCCTTGTCCTCGGACCCGACGGCCGCATCCTTGCCCGCGCCGGTAACCGCACGGAAGCCGACAACGACCCTTCCGCCCACGCCGAACTCCTCGCCCTCCGCGCCGCCGCCGCACTCAGGGAAAGCCCCCGCCTGCCAGACTGCGACCTTGTTGTCACTCTGGAACCGTGCCCGATGTGCGCCCATGCCATCAGCCTCTTTCGCATCCGCCGGCTGATCTTCGGCGCCTACGATCCGAAGGGCGGCGGCGTCGATCACGGCGCTCGTATCTTCGACGCGCCCTCCTGCCACCACCGCCCGCAAATCATCGGCGGCGTCCGCGAAACCGAAGCCGCCACATTGTTGCGCGACTTTTTCCAGGAGAGGCGGCAATAAGCCCTGATGCGGCCCGCCTCCCGATTCATCGCCCCCGACCTCGCGCACCTGCCGATCGTCGTCAACGCCCGAGCGATCAGCGTGTCGGAGGCCATGCGCGCCGGCCTGTCGGTCGCCGTCATCATCGCCGCCGGCGAGTACCTCGCCTTCCCGCCGCTGCGGGAGGCCGCGCTCGGGGCACTGCTGACCTGCCTCTGTGACCCGGGCGGACCGATCCGCCGCCGTGTTCCGGTCCTGCTGAGCTTCGCCCTGATCGGCGCGGCCGTGACCGCCATCTATGGCCTGTTACGCGACTTCGGCCCCGTTGTGGCTCTGCCGCTCGGGATTTTTGGCCTGTTCTGCTCGTCCTTCTCACGTATTTACGGACAGGCCCCACAGCAGGTGGGCGCATTGCTGAGCGCGGTGCAGATACTGTCCCTCGACCGCGGCAACCCAAGCCTGACCGAGGCCGCCATTCTCGCGGCGGCGTTCATCGGCGGCGCGGTGTGGGCGATCCTCCTCACCATGGTGATCTGGCGGATCTACCCGTTCCTGCCCGCCAGACGCGCAGTCGCCGAGGCCTACCGGAGGCTGTCGGAGCTCGTCCGCGACCTGCACACGCTGGTGCAGGCTCCAGCCATCACCGACGCCGACTGGGAGGCCCACGCCCGCATCCACCGGAGCGCGGCCCGCGATGCGATCGAGGCCGCACAGACGATCGTCATGGACACCCTTCGCTCCCGGGGTGCGGCCAGCAACCGCGCCGCGCAGGCCATTATCCGATTGGAAGCCGCGGAGCAGATCTTCGGCAGCCTGATCGCCTTGAGCGATCTGCTCGAACATGGCTCGCGGACCGACCGCAAGGTCGCGGAACGCATTCTACGCCGGATGAGCCCCGTGTTGCTCACGCTTGGCCGGGGCATGATCAACGACGATCCGAACGTCCATCGCCGCATCGACAGGTCCATCGACGCCATGGAGACCGCGTTGGGGACTCTCCCCGCCGAAACCCCCTTCAGCGCCGTCATCGACCGGATCATCGAGCGGCTGCGCATCGCCCACACGCTCGCGGTGCCGGCGAACATCGCGCCGGGCGTCGATACCGCCGGCCGGCGGCTGCCGCTCTGGCCCCGGCTGATCCGTCCGCTGCGCGCCAATCTGAACTGGCAATCCCCTGCCCTGCGGCATGCCGTCCGCGCGGCCGTCACCGCAGCGGCGCCCCTGGCGTTCACGATGTACTGGTTCAACCCCTACGATCACTGGCTGACCATCACCGTCGTCGCGACGATGCAGCCCTACTTTTCCCTGACCTACACGCGGGCGATCGAGCGCATCGCCGGCACCGCGGCCGGGGGGTTGATCGCGGCGGCGGTCGGTTTGCTCTGCACAACCCCGCTGGCAATCGCCGCGGCGATGTTTCCGCTCGCCATGCTGGCCTTCGCCGTGCGAGCCGTTAGTTTCGGCCTGTTCATGATGGCGCTGACCCCGCTGGTCGTGCTGCTGGTCGAAACCGGTGCACCCGACACCGGCGAGTGGACGATCGCCTTCGCCCGCGCCGCCTTCACCACCATCGGCGGCCTGATCGCCGTCGGCGCAAACTTTCTCCTGTGGCCAAGCCGGGAGCCGGATCTGGTGGCCCCGGAGGTCAAAAAGGCGATCTCCGCCCACGGCGCCTACGCGGAAGCCGACTTCTCCGCTATCCTCGGAGAGATCGACGACGCCGCCGTCGGTAAGGCCCGGCGCGCCGCCGGGGTGACCACCAACGCCCTGGAGGCGCTCATCACCCGGGCCCTACTGGAACCGGGCCATAAGCAGCAGGATGCGTTGGAGGCCGCGATGGTCGTCGATGCCGCGCTGCGGCGATGCGCCGGCCGTTTGGCAACCCTGCAGCATGACCCGCTGTTCGGGTCAAAGACCCCAGCCCAGACGTTGCGTGTCTGGCGCGACTGGATCGGCACGTCAATGCGCCTGCTGGCGTCAGGGAAAACGGATCTGCCACCCAGGCCAGCCGGCAAGGAAAACGATGCCCTGGCCCGGATCGCACGGCAGATCGAGCTGATGACAGGCGCGATGGAGCGGTTGCGTTAGAGCAACATAACCGGGCCAGGCCTGTCTTCCCCAGCACAGGCCTGCCCCGTGTCATCACCGTGCCTGGCACGGTGACCCACATCTCTTACGGCCGCCCAGCGCCGGAAACGACAGTTCGGACCCCTTTAGGACCAACCGGAACGCGCCCCAAAGGGCTAAAACGCCAACGGCGTCGCCTGAACCACCAATGGCAGCGTGCGCACCATCGCCAGCACGTCCTCCGGCACGCCTTCATCCACCGAGACAAGGCAAATCGCGTCACCGCCCTGGTTCGCCCGGCCCAGGTGGAACGTCGCGATGTTCAGTCCAGCTCCTGCCATGGTCGCGCCAAAGCGCCCGATGAAGCCGGGTTTGTCCTGGTTCGTCACGTACAGCATGTGGGGCGCGAAGTCGGCCTCCACCTTGATGCCCTTGATTTCCACGATGCGCGGCCGCGACCCGGCGAACAGCGTGCCGGCGATGGAGCGCACCAGGCCCGCCATTTCCACAGTCACCCGCACCAGGGTCAGGTATTCGGTCGGGCGATCATGGACGGTCTCGGCAATATCAATCCCGTGATCACGTGCGGCAACGGCAGCGTTGACCATGTTGACGCCTTCCATCATCGGCGACATCAGGCCCGCCAGCATCGCCGCCGTCAGCGGGCGGTGGTTCAGGCCCGCGGCCTGGCCTTCGTATTCGATCGTCACCTTGTTGATCGCGCCCTCCCGCGCCTGGGTCAGTTGCCCGGCGAAGGCCCCCAGCAGGCGGCACAGTTCCAGGTATGGCTTCAGCCGCGGCGCGTCTTCGGCGGACACCGAGGCCATGTTGATCGCGTTAGTCACTGCGCCGGTCAACAGAAAATCGCTCATTTGTTCCGCAACCTGAAGGGCCACGTTTTCCTGCGCCTCCGCGGTGGCCGCACCCAAATGCGGCGTGCAGACCACGCTCTCCAACCCGAACAACGGCGACTCCGTCGCCGGCTCGGTTTCGAACACATCAAG
>JBEKLE010000612.1:0-4853 GCA_050010355.1 Rhodopila sp.
GATGACGGCAACTGGGCGATCCGGTTCCGCAATTTCGACCTCGGCACCCTCACCGAGGAGGGCAATGAAATCCGCCGTTCTGGTCTGGTCCGATCGAGCCGGGCCTGACCATAAGAAGTGACCGAAACGACCAGGATGGGCGTCTTTATGCTGGGTCATGCCGAGATAATTTCTGTCGTATAGTTCAGTCTATTCAGAATAACCGTTCTCTTGTCAATATCCAGGGCGTTCACTCGGCACGATTGCTGAGAACAAACGGCTCGGCACGGTGCTGGCGTTGGTGAAAGAGCATCCGACGAGCTGCCCGCCACATCAGTGCCGGCACCCTGAGCGGCAACGGTCACCAAGCAATCTGCACCCACCGGGCATGTCGACGAAGCGCCGGCTGTCGTGCCACGTGGCTGGTGCGGCGTAGGCCGGAGCGCCCGGGCGAGCCATGCTGACCGCCCGGTCTCTTCCATTGTACAGCGTTATCATACGTAACGCAGAACGTCGATGTCAGCTTCGATAGAACCGTGAAACTGAGACGCCGCGCGGGCCTGGCCGTGACGGACACCGCAATGGTGCGGACGGACCCACGGCTGACGCATTGTGCGGGGCTGAGGGCGAGGGCCTCAAGGGCTGCGCTGCGCGCACCGGCAAGCCGGCTTGTGGCCCTTGACCCCCTCGCCCTCAGCCCCGCGGTTGGTTGGGAACATAGCAAGAAAACTGTTACCCATGTGCCCGGTCTAAAGTGTTACCAACGTGCCCGGTTGCAGAATGACGAACCCCAGAAACATCGACGCTCCAATGACCTTGAAGCACTACCTCTACTTCGTGGGCGGAATCATCTTCGTCGTTGTTGGGGCGAAATTCGTTATCCTGGCGGGCCTCGCCTGGATGATCGTGTTAGCCGCTCTCGCCGCTCCCGGCGCGACGGTGTCGTTGTTGAAAGCCGGCCTGGCCCGCTTTGCCGCGCACTGCGACGAGATGGGACGCCTGCAAAGGGCACGCATCGCCCGCGGAACCAAAGGCTACTAACCCAGCAGCCCCATGCTCGCATCGACATTCTCGAACGGCCGCACCGCCGCTTTCGGCAGCTCGCCCTCGTTCCTGATGCGGTCAACGATCTCGGCCAGTCCCCCAAATGCGTCGGCGCCGTGCGAATTCGCATCGTGCGTCGGACCCGCGGGTTCGCCGGTCGTGCTCGGCACGTTGCGCTTATAGCGTCGCAACCGGTCGAGCAGATTGCCGGCCCCCAGACACCGGTCGGGCCGCTCCGGCGGCGTGTCGTGCTTGGCGTTGTCGATGTAAATCCGCGGGAACATCATCCGCGCCGCCCGGATGCGCGCCTCGGGGTCGGACTTCGGGATGATCATGACCTTGCGGCCATGCGCCAGCAGCAGCTTCTTGGCGTTCGTCCCGGACTTCGGATCGTGCTGCTCGGCATCGTGCGGCATCCAATCCGTCCCCCACACGTAGCGAAGCTGATCCATCGCAGCCAGCAGCTCGGCATAGGTGATTTGGCTGTCCTCAATGTAGTTGATCACGTTCAGGGCGCTCGGGTGCGGTTTCTGCACCATGATGACCGTCATCAAGTCGTTCCAACCCAGATCCCAGATCCGATGCACCGGCAATCGAGGATCATACGGGATCGGACGGAACCGCTGCCCGGCGATCATGTCAACGACCTCTCGCGCATAAATCGCGCCGGCGACCACGACGCGCGGGCGGCCTTCCCAGATATTGGCGTATTCATCTTTCGAGTGAACGAGATCCCACTGCCGCAGGCTTTCCTGCTCGTTGGTCCACCAGCCGCAGGAGACGGCATCGCGCCAGTTCATTTCGACGACCACGGCACCCGGCGGGGTGTTGACGACGAACCGCTCCCAGGCTTCGTCGGTATCCGTGTCAGGATTGAAGCCCACCCAGATCTCGGCGCCCTTGGTGCGGAAGATGGTCGGCAGCAGGATCTGCCAGGACCGTCTTTTTACCCCTTGCGCTTCCTCGACCCAGGCGACATCGAAGCCCTCAAACGACTTGATGCTTTCGACGGTCTGCTCGCGTAGGCCGGTGAACCGGAACAGCGTATCCTGGACGGTGCCGCGGATCGCGTTTTCGGTCACGCGGTAGCGGTCGCCCAGGTCAAGCGCCGCGATCTGATCGACCAGCAACTGGTGGACCGACTGCGCCAGCGACTTCTGCACCTCACGCGCGCAGAGGATACGCAACGGCTGGTGCACGCCGAGCGTCAGCAGCGCGCGGGCAAACGACCACGATTTGAGCGATGACCTGCCACCCCAGGCCACTTTGTAGGGGTGGCATTGGAGCAGGAACGCGAGCTTGCGCGGCAGTTGGAGACGGATGACCTTCTCGGCCGGCTTGGCGGCGGGCTGGCGTTTGCGGGCGGCGCTCATCGCTCATTCGGCATGACGGGCACGCGCCGGGTCCCACGCCTCGGATGAAATGTTAAAGTAGGCGTTAGCTCCGACGCGCTTCAATGAAAAGCCGGCCGCGACGGCCGCGGCAATGAACATGCCATTAGTGCAGTATCCGATCGAAGGCGCTGCCACGTGCTTGAGGCCGTAGCTGGTCCCGCGCTTGTTCGGCCGCGACAGCTTCTTGAACTCGCCTAGCCAGCGTTGCGCAGCGCCGAACTGTCCAATGGATCTCGGCTCGAGCATGGCCGCCCGTTCCCTGGCCAGCTCATCGGCAATCTGACCGCGCGTTTTCGCGTGCTGGTCGTACACGCCGAAGCCGAAATCACATAGTTCCGGGTGAGCGGTCATGATCGCGGTGATCTGTTCCCGCCATCCCGCCATCGCGGCCTGACCTGTTCCCGGGCCGGCCTCGCGTTCGGTCGCGCGGCGTATCCATTCGTCCAAGCCGGTGATTTCAGTATCATCCATCCCGAGAGACCGGCGGGTCGCCCGACGCACGATCAGCGACGTCGATCGGCTTGCCATCCTCGTCCAGTCCGAGTTCCGACAGCACAACCCGCGCGACATCTTCATCAATCCAGCCGCCGGCGACACGCGCCCGTTCGAGAATGGCGGTGATCCGCTCGAGTACAGTCATGCCAAGCACGGTCATGCTTCGGACGACTCCGGGTGGACGTTCTGCGCCTCCGTCGCGGCCTTGGCTGCGGCCTCGGTCTGCGCGGCCAGTGCGTCACGCGCGGCCGTGGCTTTGTCGGCCGCCGCTTTCGCTGCCGCCTCGGCCGCCACGACCTCGGCCTCGCTGACCAGCGACGGGTCGACAACCGGCGCCGCGTTGGCAGCCTCGGCCGCCGCGTCAAGCCCGAACTGCGCCAGCAGATCGAGCGCGACAGCTTCGTCCGCCCACGCGCGGGCCTCCCGATGCTTTACGAGCACGGCCAGTGCACATTCCAGGTTCGTCATGATGACCTCCTATCCCACCAGTTGCACGTTCTTCCGTATGTCGTCCGATAAGCGCGAGCCAGTGCGAGTCTGCCCACTGACCCCTGGCGACTGACCACTGACCGGCGCCTCGCCGACGAATTCCACGACGACGCGCATGGGCGTGTCGGCCGGTTTGCCGTCGTCGACAATGATGCGCTCCGACCAGCCCATGCGGGCCTGGGTGTAATACTTGGCGGCGTTGAAGTTGACGCCACGACCTGGGCGGCAACCTCCGCTGCGCTGGTTTCGATTTCGCGTCGGAAGTGCTTGCGCAGCGTCTTCAGCGCGATGCCAAGCACTCCGGCGATGGCACTCTGCTCAATCCCGCCGGCGACCATGACCTTGACCGTCAGGCGGTCCTTGTCGGTAGGCACGTAGGGCGGCTGGCCGCGCTTGCGGGCTGGCATGGACGACATTCTGCCTATCGGTTGATCAGGCCCGGCGCAAACGCCAGCTTTTGCTTCAGCGGCTTGCGCGGCTTCAGCAGTTTGCGCGCCGGTTTGCGGGCCCGCATTGGCGTCACGCCGCCCGGGTATTTGCCGATGCGCGGCACTGGGGGCATGGCGGGCATCAGTATTTCTGCTTCGGGCCGCTGGCCGGCGTCGGCGACTGGTTCGCCGAGAACCCGGCAGCCAGTTGATCGTCCGCGTTGCCCGGCGCGCCCTCGGAGGACTTGTCGGCGTTAAGGATGTCCAGCGCCGCCTTGAGTGCCGCGCCGATGGAGTCGGCCGGGGTGCCCTGCGGTGCGGCCATGCCGCCGCCAGCGCCACCTCCGCCAGCGCCACCACCAGGCGGCGCCGAGGCGTCGGCGTCATCGTCGGACATATCGCCCCCATCGCCCGAGTCAGGCTCATCGCCGGCGAAGACCATGTAAGAACCGTCGCCGTTCTTGGTGATCGTGCAGACGACATCGCCACCGCTGTCGGTGTCGTCTCCCGTGTCGTCACCGCCCGCGGTGCCAGCACCGACGCCGGCCGATGGGTCGGCACCCATCATGCCGCCAGCCCCGGCACTGGCTCCGCCAAGTGCCTGTGCGGCGCCGGCGGGCGGGGCAGCCGAAGCCGAGGGCGCTCGTGCCATTACAAGTCTCCCAGGAGCCGGTGCTCCAGCCGCAGCATTTCGGCGTGCATCTCATGCAGCAGCTTCATGATCCCGTGCTCCGCCAGTTCGGGATGTTCCGCCTTGGCCTCGGCAATCCGCGCAGCGAACTCGGCCGACGACGGGCCGCGCGGTGCAGACTGGGGCGGAACAGCAGGGGGAGGCTCGACAGGGACGTCGGACATAAAACCATTCCTTCCAAAAACCAGATGCCGGATGATGTTGTCGCTGGCCTGCTCCCGGCCGTTCGGCTCGTCATCGATCCACTGCGACACTTCGCGGATCAACCGGCGCAGCGGCTGGGTGGCCGCGAGAACCGCGTTGCGCACGGTCATGCTGACGCCACGCGCGCCG
>JBEKLE010000613.1:0-3608 GCA_050010355.1 Rhodopila sp.
CGAAATATCACAAAAGACCGGCAGCGGCGTCGCTAAACCGAACGGGCAGACCCCGCCGACCGGATGGCCGGTGACGGTCAGAACTTCCTCAGCGCTGAGCATTCTCGCTTTGTTGCCGAACGCCGACTTCACCTTCCTGTTGTCCAGGCGAGCGCCGCCACGGGTCACCACAAGAATGTTCCGATCTCCGACCTTCAACGACAAAGTCTTCGCGATCTGTTCGGGATTAACGCCGTGACCCCCGGCCGCCTGGGTAACAGTGGCGGCGCTGGTCTCCAGCTCGATAATGGCGATGTCAGGCGCCCTCGAGGCCAGGAAGACCCGGACTGAGTCGACACTCAAGGGCCAAAACCCCTGTCGGAGAGGCGCAGGCGGGCAAACTCCACGACCTGCCGCCCGACAAGCGAGAGTTGCCCGGCGACAAGCGCGTCTGTGCAGATCCCGCCATTGAAAATACCGGTGGACGTGTTGAGGGCAGCACCAAACGGAGTGGGCCTACCGGTCGCTTGCCAGCCATACGCTGTGACAATCAGTCCGACGGGAATTCCGTCGAGGTAAGTCCGGGGATCCCGCGCGGTTTCCTCAAGGACGGCGCCGGCCATGACGTGAAACTGCCAGGCAATGTTCGCGTCTTTCATATGGCGGGCACCCAGCATGGCCCGGCGGCAACGGCCAGTGCGGTGGCCTATTGCCAGCAGTTGCAGAACCCGAACCAGTACCAGCCCGCGCTGCGGGCGCTGCTCCCGCGGCTTCAGGCGTGGGCTGCCGATGGCAAGTCTCCGCCAAAGTCCCGCTACCCGACGGTCGCCGAGGGGACGCTGGTGAAGCCCAACCAGCAATCTACTGGCTTTCCGAACATTCCCGGCGTGACGTACAATGGTCTCGTCGATGCCCCGCCGAACTTCAGCCGCGGGCCGCTGTTTTTCCCCGCCTACGAATCCGGGATTATGACCGTTCTGCCGCCCGAGCCGATCGAAGGCGAGGGTGACTACGTCGTGCTGGT
Source organism: Rhodopila sp. (assembly GCA_050010355.1). Lineage (GTDB taxonomy): Bacteria > Pseudomonadota > Alphaproteobacteria > Acetobacterales > Acetobacteraceae > Rhodopila. The sequence continues at coordinate 1,004 of JBEKLE010000613.1, forward strand.
ACCCGCGGTGAACACTGACGGCAACGAGATCGACGGCATCCAGTCGGTGACGCTACGCGCTCCGCTCGGGACCTACACGGGTTGGAACCTGCGCGCGGCTGGCTTCTCGGAGGGCGATCTTTGTTTCCTGAGTGGCAGCTTTATCGCGTTCGCGACGACGAAGGCCGAACGGCAAGCCTCTGGCGATCCACGCCCCTCGCTCAAGGAGCGCTACGGCACGCATGCCGGCTACGTCGCCGCGGTTACGGCGGCGACGGTGGAACTGACGGCGCAGGGCTTCCTGTCGCCGCAGGACGCACAGGCAGCGATCACCGCCGCGCAAGTCAGTAACGTGCTTGAATAGCCGACGCAACAGTCCACTGCCCCACCGCGCAGCTCGCGGCGGGGCTTTTCTCATCCGGCACGATGCGAACGCGGGACGCAGTATGAATTCGGACAATGTTGCCCCTTTGCAGGTTGCGGGTTTCCAGACAGGTCGGATCCACCGGTAGGGAGGGAGACCATGATCCACGATCTAAACCGCCGCAGCTTCGTGGCCGGCCTTGGTGCAGACACGGCGATGGCGACCCCAGCAGCGCCGGCAGACACGACGGCCGGTGAAGCGTCCGCCACCCCGGACTACCGCACGGCAGCTGACCTTCTGCAGGCGCTGGCGGCCCGGCAGGTCTCGGCTCGCGAATTGGTGGACGCCGCGATCGCACGCATCGAGGCGCTGGATTCAAAGATAAACGCCGTGGTCGTGCGCGACTTCGACCGGGCGCGCAGCGTTGCTGATGCGGCCGATGCAGCACTTTCACGCGGCGAGCAAAGCCCGCTGCTCGGCCTGCCGATGACGGTGAAAGAACAGTTCAACATCGCCGGACTGCCGACGACCTGGGGATACGAAAAGTTTCGAAACTGGCGCCCGGCGTCCGACGCCCTCGTGGTGCAGCGGCTGAAGGCCGCGGGAGCGATCATCCTCGGCAAGACCAACGTCCCGGCCGGGCTGAATGACTGGCAGTCCTACAACGATGTTTACGAAACGACCAACAATCCCTGGGACCTCAGCCGCACCCCGGGCGGATCGTCCGGCGGCGCTGCGGCGGCCCTCGCTGCCGGGTTCGTGCCGCTGGAGCTTGGCTCCGACATTGGCGGTTCGTTGCGCGCCCCAGCACATTTCTGCGGCGTGTTTGCGCACAAGCCAAGCGTCGAGCTGATCCCGCAGCGCGGTTCGGGCCCGCCTGAAACGCCGGCCATCCAACGCGCGGCGACATGGCGGTGATCGGACCGATGGCCCGCAGCGCCGCGGACCTGGCGCTCGAATTGCATGTTCTGGCGGGACCAGATGACCTGTGGGACGGCATCGGCTACAAGCTTGAGCTGCCGCCGCCGCGCCACGACGTCATCTCTGACTTCCGCGTGCTCGTGGTCGACGAACATCCGCTCTGCCCAACTGCAGAAAGCGTCAGGGCGGCAGTGGAGAATCTCACCGATCGGCTTGCAACGGCCGGTTGCAAAGTGAGCCGGACCAGCCGGACCATGCCCGACATGGTGCGCAGCACGCGAAACTACGTCGAGTTGCTGTCGGCATTCATGGCCGCGGACCTTACGCCGGAACAGCGGGCGCGCTACGAGGCCGCCGGGTCGGCGCTCTCACCCGATAACTTGAGCCTTGAGGCCGCCTGGACGCGCGGGGCGACGATGACGCACGCGGCCTGGATTCAGACCGTGCGGATTCGGGAGGGTCTGCGCGTACGCTTGCAAGCCCTGTTCCGCGAGATCGATGTCGTCCTATGCCCGGCCATGCCGACCCCGGCCTTCAAGCAAGATCACGCTCCGATGTTAGCCCGCCGGCTCGACATCGACGGCAAGCAGGTGCCGTACGACGACCAGATCGTGTGGGCAGCCGTGGCAACATCAACCGGTCTGCCCGCAACGGTTGCCCCTATTGGGCATAGCGAAAGCGGTCTGCCGATCAGTGTGCAGACTATCGGCGGCTATCTGCAAGACCATACGACGATCGCGTTTGCCGGGTTGATCGAGCACGCATTCGGTGGCTTCATGCCGCCACTGGAGCTGTGAGATACGTGGCCACGATTCCGGAAAGGCAATCGGATTTTGTCCGGAGACGCGGGCCTAGCCGCAGACGACCGCGGCGGTGCGCGTCGCAGTCTCGTTACGAGATCAATGTTGAGCCGTCAGCCGCACTCCGCCTGGTCCGATAAGCCCGGGGTAGGCTCAGGAATCCGCTCATTTCCAGGTTTATGAATGAAATCAATAGATTATAGGACACGTCCACTACGTAATAGGGGCAAAACAGTGGGCACCGCCGCCGGTCAGCGACACGACCGGATGGCCGGTTGAACTGGCCGAAAGTCGGGCTTGCCCGGGCGTAGGTCAGTTCAACCGGCGACGTGGACAAGTGTCCTCGTCTGCGGGCCGCGGCGTGTGCGAACCATATCGGTTTCTCAACAACCACGACAAGAGCCGAAGTGCCCGGACGACCACGTCACACGTCAGCAAATGAGATTGTTCATGAAGTTCCGTCCCGACCATCTCCAGCACATCGCCGCGGCCAAAGCCGGGTTCAGCGAGCGAACCGCTCGCCGCATCGAGGCACATCGGC
>JBEKLE010000614.1:0-3604 GCA_050010355.1 Rhodopila sp.
ACCGGTGTCCTCGGCTCTCCAACTCCTTGTCCAGATCATCCAGCAGCAGATTGGACAGCAGCGGGGACAGCGGTCCCCCTTGCGGGGTTCCTTCAGTCCGTTCGCCGCACACCCCGTTCACCGTCATCCCCGCTTGCAGAAACCGGCGGATGACGCGCAGCAGGCGTTTGTCGCCAATGCGCCGCGCCAGACGGGCCATCAGGATGTCGTGGTTCCTAGCGTTTCGTTGGTATGCCAAGCGCATCGAAACGCCGGGTTGACCCGGTCGAAGCATGCCCGCGGGCTTGACCCGAGGGAACTTTTCCAGGTCGAGGTCCACGACGATCTCGTATCCGTCTGCTACGTACTCCCCGGCCTGGCGCAGTGCCGCGTGGGCGCTGCGGCCGGGCCGGAAACCGAAGCTTGACCCCGAGAACGCCGGGTCAAGGATCGGTTCCAGGACTTGCGTGATCGCTTGCTGCACCAGACGGTCCACCACGGTGGGGATGCCGAGCTGGCGTTCCCCGCCGTCCCGCGTTTCGTTGGCGTCCCTCGCGTTTCGTTGGCATGCGCCAAGCGCACCGAAACGCTGGTCAGCCAAAGCTTATCGAAACGCGAAGCCTGGTTTGGGGATTGAGACCCCCCGCACCGGTTGTGGTTGGTAGCTGCCGTCCAGCAGGCTCGCGATCAGTCGTTCGCGGTTCGTAGCGATCCAGCCACGCAGGGCTTCGACGGTCATCCCGTCCACGCCCGGCGCGCCGCCGTTCCCCTTTACCCGCTTGTAGGCCCAGTTCAGGTTCGCGGCGCTACTCACCGCTTCCATCAGGTGTTGCGTTAAGGCTCGTTCCTGGTCCCATGCCGTGCGTGCTTGTGGCGCCTCGGTCGCCGCAGGTCCGGTGCTGCCTTCGCCGTTGACGTCGTGGCGCAGGGCCGCCCGGAGCGCCTCGTCGAAGAGGTCCCCCTGGTCCGCACTGCCTGAAAACCGCGGGCGGGTCTGCCAAACTAAACGCGTCCGGATTACCGGCTTCCGAACCGGCCTAGCGGGGATGCTCCGACCCGGTTCGAAGGGAGGAAAGAATCATGCAGCAACGTACGGATCTCGCCGTGATCGAGCAGGCCATTCCAAAAGGCGCCGCCGCCGGGGAACGTTACGCGCCAGCGCAGATGGCCTCGCTGGACAGCGGGCACGGTGCATAGCCAATCGCCCGTGCCGGTCCGGCAGGCGTCGCACCCCCGTTACGCAGGCGCTGCTAACGCCCCGTCCCGCCCCCGAACGCGTTGAAGGTGATCAGCGTGTAGGTGTCCTTCACCCCATGCAGTGTCTGGATCTTCTCCGTGACGAACAGCCCGATATCCTGATCCGTCTCCAGGTAGAATTTGCCCAGCAGGTCGTACTGCCCGGAGGTCGAGAACAGCTCCGACATCTCCGCGATGGTATCCGCGGCTTCGCGGGCCACGCGATATGCCTGTCCCATGTCGCATTTGATCTGCACGAAGATTGCCCGCATTTAAGCACCTGTTTTCACCGGTTATTTTGTTGAAGCAATCCGCGATGGCCGCCCTCGCTGGCCGGCCGATGATAAAAACGGGGGGATGGACACGTTCCGGAGGCCGTTGACCTGTCAGCCATGTTCCACCTCGCGTCCGCCGCCAGCACCGCGGAAGGCGACCATCGGGTCGCGGACATCAGTACTCCTCAGGCTCGGTCCTGCAAAGCTGCCATCAATTGCTCAGTCCCTGACGCGGCTGCTAGGCCGTCGTTCAACCACAAATTGCCGTCTTACAAAATCAACACTGGACGCCGGCCGGTCCGCTGCGCGACAACATGGTGATACAGTTTGTTCGTATTCGGCTGGTTTTTTCGTTGTACAATGGTTGATCATGCGCCGCGGAGTGGCCCCCCCGGCGCCGGAGGGAAAGAACGCATGAACTTACGCGCTCGGCACTGGCGCTATGGCCTGTTGCTCGGAACCGCATTCGTGGCGGGTGCTGCCCTCGGTCCGGGCATCGGTTCACTCGGAATGGCTTTCGCCCAGGACAGCAGCCGGACCGACATGTACCAGATGCTGAAGGTGTTCGGCGACGTGTTGCAGCGCGTCCGCGCCGAATACGTCGATCCGGTCGACGACAAGGACCTGATCGAGAATTCCATCAACGGCATGCTGACCGGGCTCGATCCGCACAGTTCCTATATGAATGCCAAGGCCTTCAAGGACATGCAGATCCAGACCAAAGGGGAATTCGGCGGTCTCGGGATCGAGGTGAATGAGGACAAGGGTATCATCAAGGTCGTCTCCCCGATCGATGACACGCCCGCGGCCCGAGCCGGCATCAAGCCGGGGGATATCATCACCGCGCTGGACGGCAAGACGCTGATTGGCATGACGCTGAACGACGCGGTGGACAAGATGCGGGGTCCGCCGAACTCGAAGATCGTGCTGACGATCAAGCGGCAGAACGTCGACAAGCCGATCGAGGTCGCGCTGATCCGTGAGACCATCCACATCCAGGTCGTAAAGTCTCGGATGGAACCAAACGACATCGGCTATGTCCGGCTGACTCAGTTCACCGAACAGGCCGATGCCGGGATCAAGCAGGCTGTGAAGGCCCTCCGTCAGCAGAACGGCGGCAAGCTACGGGCCCTGGTGCTGGATCTGCGCAACAACCCGGGCGGCCTGCTGGATCAGGCCGTGTCGGTGTCGTCGGACTTCATCGACCAAGGTGAAATTGTCTCGACGCGCGCGCGTCATCCGGAGGACAGCCAGCGCTGGGATGCCAAGGGCGACGACATCCTGCATGGCGCGCCGCTGGTGGTGCTGATCAATGGCGGGTCCGCTTCGGCATCGGAGATCGTCTCCGGCGCGCTGCAGGACCACCACCGCGCGATCCTGCTGGGCACCCGCAGCTTCGGCAAGGGCTCCGTGCAGACCGTGATCCCGCTGCCCGGCAACGGCGCAATGCGGCTGACGACGGCGCGGTACTACACACCGTCCGGCCGCTCGATCCAGGCGCTTGGCATCAGCCCCGACGTGCCGGTTCAGGAAACCGCCGAGGACCGTCCGACTTTTGGTGGTGAGCGGGAGGCCGACTACAACAAGGTGCTGACCAACCAGGGCGGCACCGGTCCGCAGGCGTTGCCGCCGCGCACGGATCTGCCGCCGGTCGCCAAGCAGATCCCCGAAAAGCCGCCGGAGGATTTTCCGAAATTCGACGCGGCCAAGCCTGACGAGACCGACTTCCAGTTGCAGCAGGCGGTTGTGCTGGCGGAGGCCATGGCGGCGCAGAAAAGCGTCTCGGCGAACTGAACGCGGCGCCGGTGCCCGCCCACTTGCCTGCCCACTGGTCAGGAGCTCGGCTACTTGGCGGCTCCCTGGCGGGTTGGCGAGGGTTGGGCCTGTTCTGGGCTGGGCTGGTCCTGCTGCTGGCGATTGGCGGAGGCGCGCTTGAGGCGCTCGGGCCGGCACCGGAACCCACCATAACCCCGGTCGCACGGGCCGTTCATGTCGATCCGGTCCCGGCTGAGCTCGGCCCGGCCGAAGCAAAGGCGCATGGCGCGGCTCCAGCGGCAGCCCAGGCGGCGTTGCATCCGGGGCGGCCAGGCCGGGATCTTCCCGGACCGATCGCC
>JBEKLE010000615.1:0-3601 GCA_050010355.1 Rhodopila sp.
ATGCTGGTGAACGCCATGCGCGGCCTGGCCACCGAATTCGGTCTGACCGTTCCGAAGGGGATCAACAGGCTGGATGAACTCACGGCGCTGGTCGATGCGGATGAAGCGTTCCCGGAAACAGCGCAAGGCGTGTTCAGGGAGTTACGCGAGCGATGCCACTCATTATCAGAGAGTATTGAAAAGATTGAGACCAAAATCGTCGCACACGCGCGTGGCGATGAAACCGCGCGCCGTCTGGCGACAATCCCCGGCATCGGTCCGATCACCGCGTCGCTGATCGCGGCGACGGTCGCCGACATCGGCATGTTCAAGAGCGCGCGGCACTTCGCCGCCTGGTTGGGTTTGGTGCCGCGCCAGTATTCCACCGGCGGGAAAACCCGTCTCGGCCGGATCACCAAAGCGGGCAACCGGGAGATCCGCAAATTGCTGGTCCTCGGCGCCACGTCGATGGTTTACCGGGCCGAACAATGGAACAGTGCTGTCGGGGCATGGACCCGAGGCGTTCTGGAACGGCGTCCCGTCAGGCTGGTGACGGTGGCGCTGGCGAACAAAATGGCGCGCATCGCCTGGGCGTTGATGACGCGCAAAGAAGTCTACCAAGCGAAGGGACGAATCGCCGCTGCGGCGGAAGTCGCGGCGTGACGTTCCCAAGCAAGATGGTGGGCGTCGGGCGCGAGCCCGACTGATCTGGCGGTAGGCGCTGACCAGCGTGATGGGAAAAACTGTGATCAGAACAGTTCAGGCGACACCGGAAAAAAATTTGTGCCCCGAGCACGCCGGCAAGATTGGTGCCTGACACGCATGCGTACACCCATGATGGCCAGCGGCATGTGCCGCGCGACAGGCCGGACATAAGGGCGCACCTGACCGGATTTTTCACCTACGCACTCAGCGCTTTATGAAGGAACGCCAAGGAAACGCCAGTCCATTGGACTCGTGACGCGTCACGGGATATCAAGCCCGGATGCCAGGACCACCACCCCGCGGCGATCGCGCCGCGACCCCCGCCGAGCGATCCGCGGCCTACAGGGCGCGGCGCAAGGTTACTGCCGCGGCTGCGCCGACGAAGCCGCCGGTGGTTGTCCGATACCGTCGGCCTGCCGATCGGCGCAGTCGACCGGAACCGTGGGCTGATGCGGTGCAGACGTTGGGCGGACATGCTGGACCGGTTTCAGGAGTGGCGGGACAACCTGCCCACCAGCCTGGAAGACAGCCCGACCGCGGAAGCGCTCGACGCCGTGCTGGAGCTGCGCGGTCATGTTGAAGATCTCCAGGCGGTCCGGCTGCCAAAAGGCTTCGGACGGGACTGACGGCGCTCATCGGTGGCGCCAAAGGACACGCTCTGGCTGACCAAATACGGCTTGCTACTTCCGGGGCCGTCCACATAAGACACTAAATGACTTTCACCTCCTACTCCTTGACGGTCTCCCGGCGCACTACCAGCCAGCCCATCCATTTGGCTGCTGGTGTTTACTCTAAGATCTCCAGTCGCGCGAAGGCGGTCCGCAGTGTTGCGGCACTACGTTCAAGTGCTGCACGCTCCTCATCCGCCATCACCGGCTTGAGGATTCGGACGACGCCGCGCCGGGCCAGGACGGTCGGCACCGAGAGCGTCGTGCCGTATTCCGGGACATAGCAACCAAGTGGGAAGACGGCATGCTCGTCGCGGGTGATCGCCTCGACCAGGCGGCCGCAGGCCATGCCGATGCCGTACTGGCTGGCGCCGGTGCCCTCGATGATCGTGATGTTGGCGTTGCGCACCTGCTCCTCGACCTTGGCTTTGAAGACCTGGACCTTTTCCCGTGGGATCATCTCGAGCACCGAGGCGCCGGCGACGCGTGCCGAGGACCACAGCAGGACGCGGGAATTGCCGTGCTCGCCGACAACCTGGGCGTCGACCTGATCGGGATGAACCTGCAGCTCCCTGGCGATGTAGAAGCGGAAGCGGAGCGTATCGATGTAGGTGCCTGAGCTCATGACCCGATCATGGCCGGCGCACTGGCGGGCAAGTTCGGTCAGCGGCTCAGGCGGATTGGTGATCACCATGATCGTCGCGTCGGGCGCCGCCGTGACGATCTTCGGCACGATGTCGGCGATAATGCGCGCGTTGGTGCCGAGGAGGCGGAGGCGTCCGGCGGGGTCGTTGCGATCCATGGCGCCCCCGGCTTTCTCATTGATGCCGACGGCGATGATGATCAGTTCGGCGCCTGCCAGATCGGGATAATCGCCGGCGATCAGGCGCACCGGCGGGCAGAGCGGTGTGCCGTACTGCATGTCGGTGACGACGCCTCGGACCCGCTGTTGGTTGGAGTCGAGCACGACGATTTCGTGGGCCGCGCCGCGGCCAAGGATCGCCATGAGGCACGCCGCGCCGACGGAGCCGGCGCCGATGATGCCAATCTTCATGTGGGTCTCCGGTTATAGTGATACCGTAACATACCTGAGAATCTGTTTGGTAGGTGCGAGCCAGTCGGTGCGACTTTGGTTTCAGCCGGCAGTTGAATTGCGCCTGGTGCCCAGTCAGGTGACCATCCACCTTGATGGCCATTATAAATAGCATCGGGTTCTGTTGCAACGACTGGAGTTGCTCGCGAGTGATCTGCGGGATCGATCATTAATGGAGTTTTTTGATGCAGAAAGCGTCAAGAGTCAGGTGATAAGTGACTAACCACCAACCTAGAGAACCTGATTGCAGACCTCCGGGTTGCGTGACTGCACCTGCGAGACCTAGGGCAGTTACGATTTTTTGAATCACAAAGAGCGTCAAAAGTAAGACGGGCTCGCCGTTCTGGTCGATCGGTCAGCCTTGCCCGCCCTGGAGCCGGGACACGTTCAACCGGTCAAAATCACTGTATGACTATTACGAGGTATTAGCCCATTGAAGGCATCCAGAGATTGCAGAGTGCCGTGTAATCGAATTAACTACTGACGCGGATCTTCGGAAAGATTTGGTGAGGAAAGCGAATGACGAACACGGTTTTCCAAATCCTGGCTTCGAATAATCAGCTCAGGGCAATCGGTGCGCCGGGTGGCGATTGGCTGAGCGGCATGGGTCTACACCAGTTGGCGGTCGAAGTGGGGGCGACGTTAAACCGCGTTGGTATCGGTCGGGGCGACCGCATCGCTAGCGTACTGCCGAACGGGCCGGAGATGGCGGCCTGCTTTGTCGCGGTTGCTTCCTCGAGCACTGCGGCCCCACTTAACCCTGCTTACAAATCAAGCGAATTCGAATTCTTTCTCTCCGACCTGAAGCCAGCCGCGCTGATCGTGGCTGATGGCGATGTCGGCCCAGCCCGAGTTGTCGCGGAGCGGTTGAGCATTCCCGTGATCCGGCTTATCCGTACGGGCGCAAGGGCTGGGTTGTTCCGGCTGGATACATCTAACCTGAGTCCGATGCCGTCAGCCCGGCCCGGCCCGGCCGAAGCAGAGGATGTAGCACTTCTGCTTCACACTTCAGGCACAACCGCGCGGCCGAAGCTTGTGCCGCTGACGAACCGCAATCTAGCTGCGTCGGCCCTCAATATCGGCACGTCGCTCGCGCTCTCGCCAGCCGATACATGCCTGAACATCATGCCGTTGTTCCACATCCATGGTCTTGTCG
>JBEKLE010000616.1:0-3597 GCA_050010355.1 Rhodopila sp.
AGCTCCATCTCGGCGCTGCGGTAGCTGGGCAGAAGATGGACGAGATTGCCTGCGATAACGTCGTCGGCGACGTCCCATAAGGCTTCCCAGGATATGCCCTCACCGGAGAGCGCCCATCCACGCAAAACGGTGCCGTCTGCGCTCGAAAGCGTGCCGGTGACCTGGGTTTCGACAAGCTCGCCACCATGCTTGAACCGCCAGACGTCGATCATCCGGTGGCGCCGGGCCAGTCTCAGACAGTTATGTCCCTTCAGTTCCTCCGGCGAATTGGGAACGCCGCGGCGGGCCACATAGGCTGGCGCAGCCACGACCACCTGGCCGGTCGTGGCGATTTTGCGGGTGGTCATGATGGGATCGTTAGGCAAACCGAACCGCAGGACGAGATCGCAGCCATCGGCCTCGTTCTCAAGGCCCGCATCCGACAGGATCAGATGCGCATCGAGCCCAGGGTGCTGGGCGACGAAGGTCGCCAGGATGGGCGACAGATGATGGCGTCCCAGGTCGGATGGTGCGCCGACCTTGAGCAAGCCGCGAGCGGCGCCACCCCGCGAGGCAACCTCCGCTTCCGCGTCGCGGACCTGCTCGAGGATCGTCCGGCTGCGATCATAGAGCAGCAGACCTTCGTCGGTCAGTCGAAACCGACGGGAGCTGCGGTCGGCGAGGCGGACACCGAGCTTGGCTTCCAAAGCGGCCAGCCGGCGGCTGACCGCAGCAGGTGAAGACTGAAGAGTCAGCGCCGCCGCCGATATCCCCCCGGCGTCCACGATCGAGCGGAAGAGCGCAAATTCGGAGATGGCGTCCAAGTTCCCTCCTCGTCCCCGGCGCCGGCAGCGTCGCACGGGCTTTCATAAAGTCGAGGCATGTAAGCTCATCCGGATCGCAATCTACACAGGAGGCGGGATGATCAAAAGTGTCCTTGCTTCCAGTTGTGGCAAAGATCCCTTACGCCGTTCCAGGCTAGCGCGCCGAACGGGTTCCGAGCTGTTGGGCCGGCGCAAGTGCCGGGTTGTGTTCGAACTCCTCGATCAGAAAGTCGATCACGGCGCGTGTACGGTCCGGCAAGTTGCGTCGGGAAGGGTAGAGGACGTGAATGGGATACTGAGCAGCAGAATAAAACGGCAGGAGCCGACGCAGCTTCCCAGCCTCGATTTCGGCCGCAACGGAAATCTCCGGAAGAAGCCCGATACCAACGCCATCGAGCACCGCCCTGCGCGCGACTTCACTGCTATTCGTCCGAAATCGGCTCCGCACCGCGACGGTCTCCTCCCCGTTCGGCCCCGCGAACTGCCACAGATTGGTTTCACCCTCGCCCGGGTATATGACACATTCTTGCCTGCCGAGATCTTGTGGGGTCAACGGCTCATCTGCTTGGTCCAGATAGGCGGCCGAAGCGACCAGCAGCCGATGGGTGGCACCGATCCGCCGGGATACAAATGTCGTATCCTGAAGGGCACCGATTGACACAACAAGATCGAATCCTTCCTCGACCATGTCGCCGAAGATTTCGCCGATGCTGAGATCTATTGATAGAGCGGGATGACGGGTCAGAAGGATCTTCGATCGAGCGCCCAACAAAATGCCAAGTGCGACGGGCGCGCCGCTGCGCACGACGCCGGACACTGACGCGCCTTGAGGCCGCATCGCATCCTGTGCGGTATCAAGGGCGGCGAACACATCATCGACATGCACCAGCAATGCCCGACCCTCTTCGGTCAGAGCAAGTCTGCGCGTCGTGCGGTGAATGAGCCGCACGCCATAGAATTCCTCCAATGCCGAGACCTGCCTTGAGACAACAGACTGCGTCGTATTCTGCTCACGCGCGACGGCCGAGAAGCTGCCCTTCTCCGCCACGCGCGCAAACATACGCAGATTGGTCAAGAGGTCCATGGATTTTGGCCTTCCTGATTTCTTCCCTGCCAGTTGACTGGCTCACGGGGAAAACGGATTTCGTACGACAAGTCACGCGAGTTACAACGTGCCGGTTTGTCTTTCCAGGCAGCCTGCCGCAGCTTTGCTTTCATGGATACAGCGTAACATTCTTCAAAAGGCCGGGGTTTACCCGGCCTTTTTCTAGATAGTGGGAAGCGGCAGCATCCGGCGGCCAAGGCTGTTGGCGGTGTTGTTATAAACTGCCTTGATGGGACGCTGGCGGCATCTCGTGCGCAAAGCTCTGCGCGTTGGCAACGCCAACGCCTAGGCCGAGAACAGTCAGGGCGGCAAGGACCAGGCTTTTCATGGAAATTCTCCAGCTGTGGCCGGGCGGAAGTCCGGCTTCTACAGCCAGGAGATGGGATCATTCGCTCACAAATATACTGGGCCGTCCGGAATTGGACCTATGCTCAAAGTACGGAAGCAGGACACCCGACATGCAGTTGAGAATTCGTCGGCGCAGTGATAGCCCGTTTCATTCGCATTATAAGAGGCCAATACAGTCTGGTTAGAGCCCGCACACCCGGTACCGGCGGCTGACAGGACAGCGGGAGATGCAGACGACCGTCTTCCCGAACGCGGATCGTGCCACACAGTATAAACACCGGCCATTATCATGTCTGTGGCTGCGGGTGTCTCAAGCACCGGCTCGCCCCGGTCGAGGCGCGTCACCAGGAGCCAGTCGCCGGCGTCGAGCCGATCGATAGCGGTCTATGCACCACGCAAGGCTGTTCAACGCTATGGAATCGCCAGAACTTCAAGCAAGTTATCGATGCCCGCCAAAGCGGCGCGATAGCGATCCTGGCAGAGGGTGCTGGTCTTGTTTGACTTGAGGATGTTGAAGGCGAAGCTGCGGAGACGAGCAAACACGGCGGGGTTGCTACGGATACGTGATTTGTCCTCGCCGAATGTGACGTCGCGGCTGTAGTGGGATGTGGTTTCGATCTTCCAGTGGCCGCGAATGGCATCGGCTGCGTTCACAGCAGTGAGCGTTATGTTCGAGACGTAGAACGCGGTCTCGGTGGACCAGTCCCACAGACCACTCGACACGATGCGGGTGAACACTTTGCGTTCGACGCAAACGATCGCGGCGACGTGCGGATGCCATTCTGTGCTGGTGAGTTTTTCGGCCGGATCGAAGACCGTGACGGTGCGCCGTTCGTCGCGATTGCGGCCCTTGGTACGACTGCCGATCGCATCGATCGGGGCCGTTGTCGAGGCGATTTCCTGGATCTTCTGGTTCAGTGTTGGCTGATTGTCCTTGACCTGGACGATCAGCGCAGTATTGGCCTCGGCCGCGACCTCGAAGGTTTTTTTTGGCAATGCAGAGCATCCATCGTGACGATTGCCCCGTCGGCCAGCCCGAGTTCGGCGAGCAATTTCTGCGCCGCCGGAATCTCGTTTGACTTCTCGGCGATATCGATATGCGCCAGTACCAGCGCCGTATCGGTCGCGAAAGCACTTAACACCTGGGCGGCGGCACGGTCACGAAAGTTGTCGAAGCTGCCACGCAGGGTCTTGCCATCCAGCGCGATGCTGCCCTGCCCGGAGGTTGCGCGCGCCGCCTGAAGCAGTGCGGCATGGCGACGAAAACTGGCCTCTACCGCAGCCGGATCGAGCCGCTGGAGGATATAGCGGATGGCCGTGTGCGCGGGCGCTCGACGCCAT
>JBEKLE010000617.1:0-3584 GCA_050010355.1 Rhodopila sp.
TGATCTTATGAGCAGGAGCACATCGTTCACGAGGCGGAGTGCCATGGTCCGCTGTGCTGCCGGCCCGTCCACCAGTTTGTTCAGAGAGGTGTTGAGAGAGCTGAGGTTCTCAACACCCAACGTTATTGCTCCGGCGGACATGGCGATTATGGCGCCGAAGGCCATGCCCAGTTTCGTCTTTATGGTGAATCGCACGGTGAAACGCTCCGACTAATTGTTGATTACGCTGTCTCGAGTTCTGCGTGCCGGGGCACGTCCGCGCTGTTGCCGGGATAGTCTTTTGCCGACCCCGAGAAGATCCGCGCAATATCGAGCACGACCATGAAGTTGTCGCCTCGTTTGCCGATGCAGCGGATGAATTCCGGCCGCCATCTGAGGCCGATTTTGGGGGTCTCCTGCAGCGCCGCGGCGGCCACCTCGGCAACTTCGTGGACCTTGTCGGCGCGTATGCCGACGGTGACGGGATCACCGTGCAGTTCCAGCTCCAGGACGACGATGCGCGTATCGATTGTTGGTGGCTTCTGCTCCATGCCGAACTTGATTCGAAGATCCGCGAGCGGCACGACCTTGCCCCGGACATTGATCAGCCCGTTGACGAACGGATCACTGTGCGGCACCTCGGTTATCGAAACGAGGTCGAGGATCTCGCGCACCTGCACCGCCTCGACCGCGAACATTTCGTTTTCCAGGTCGAAGGTCAGGACTTCAAGCGCCCGGTTTCCGGTCCACGTTGACATTGCTTTTTCCCTTAACTTGCCGCCTTGAGACGTTCTTCGTGCTGCTGGCCGTGCGCGACGAGGTGGACGGTGTCGAGGATCAGGGCAATCGTGCCGTCGCCCAGGATGGTTGCGCCGGAAAATATTTCGACGTCGGCGTGCAGCTTCGACAGCGACTTGATGACCGTCTGGTGGTCGCCGACGACCTGATCGACGACGAGGCCGACGCGCAGTTCGCCGGCGGAGACGATCACGACCTTCTGGTAGCGGTCGGCTGGCATCGACTTGCTGAAGATCTCCCGCAGGCGGAGGAAAGGCACGAGGTCGCCGCGGATGTTGAGGAAGCTGCGGCCGCGGGAACGGGCATCTTCTTCCGTGCTGAGCTCGACGCATTCCTCGACCGCCGACAGGGGAATGACATAGCGGCCGCGACCGACGCGGACGAGCAGGCCGTCGATGATAGCGAGGGTGAGCGGCAGGCGCAGCGTCATGGTCGAGCCGCGTCCCGGCGTGCTGGCGATATCGATGTTGCCGCGCAGCCCGTCGATCGTGCGTTTGACCACGTCCATGCCGACGCCCCGGCCAGACAGGCTGGTTACCGCCTGCGCGGTCGAGAAGCCGGGTTGGAAGATGACCTGGAACAGTTCGTTGTCGGTCAGCTTGGCGCCGGGTGCCACCAGGCCGTTTTCCTCGGCGCGGGCGCGGATGCGCGTTCGATCGAGCCCGCGCCCGTCATCGTTGATGGAGACGAGCACCTCGGCGCCGACATGGCTGGCGGACAGGGTGATCCGGCCTTGCGGGGGCTTGCCGGCTTCGGCGCGGCCGGCGGGATCCTCCAACCCATGATCCAGGGCATTGCGAATCAGATGAATCAGGGGGTCGTTGAGCCGTTCGATCACCGTCTTGTCGAGTTCGGTTTCCTCGCCGACCGTGACCAGCGCTATCTGTTTGCCGAGTTCCTTTGCGAGGTCATGGACCAGTCGCCGAAACCGGCCGAAAAGCTGACCGATCGGCAACATGCGCACGCCCATGGTGGTGTCGCGCAATTCAAGTGAGAGCCGTTCGATCTCCTCGGCGACCGACTTGACCGACGCGTCGGCGCTCGCTGCCGCGATTTGCTTCAGGCGCGACTGTGCGATGACCAGTTCGCCGACCCGGTCCATAAGTTCGTCGAGCCGCTGCGCCGGAACCCTGATGGAATCGACGTTTTGTTTACCCCGTGAGTCAGTGCGCAGATACTTCAGCGCGGCCTGGTCCGCGCCGGATGCCGCCTCGGGCGGGCGCGGCGGAGGGACGTTCTGCTGATCCGGTGCAGGCGGTGGCGGGATGCGGTCGATCGGCGCCGTTGCCGTGGCGGCGGGCATCGGCTCGATCTCAAGTTCCATGTCGTCCATGACGAAGAGGAAGACCTCCTCGATCGCCGAGCGGGGCTGATCGGTCCGAAGCAGGACATCCCAGCGCAGGTAGCAGGCTTCCGGATCGATCGCCTCCAGCGGCGGGATGTCCCGGGTCAGAGCGGTGATCGTCGCATCGCCAAGGGAACGGAGTTCGTCGAGCAGCAGCAGGGGGTTGGTTCCCGTTGCCATTGCGTCTTCCGGCATCCGGAAACGGAGATGCCAGCCGCCGGCGGTGGCTGTTGCGGATGGTGCAGCGCTGCGCTCGCCGGTGTGGTTGTCGGGGGTGTGGGTGTCGGGGGTTTGGTTGTCGGGGGCGTGGCTTTCGGGGGCGGGGACCGATCCGGACGCGGCTTCCATCAAGCGGCGAAGATCATCCAGAATAGCCTCGCTGTCGCTGGCGCTTGCGACGTCCGGCTGGTCGATCAGAAGGCGCAACTGGTCTTTCGCCGCGAGGGCCACCGCGATCAGCTGATGGGTCGCTGTCAGCTTTCCCTTGCGCACGAGGTCGAACGCGTTTTCGACGTGATGGGTGAAGGCAGCAACGGCATCGAAGCCGAACATCGCGCCGGAGCCCTTGATTGTGTGCAGCGCGCGAAAAGCGGTGTCGATGAGGTCGGTGTCGGTGGGTGTGTGCTCGAGGTCGAGCAGCGTGTGCTCGAGTTGCTCCAGCAGGTCCTGGGCTTCCTCGAGGAAGATCTGGGCAGGATCGGATCCGCTCATCAGCCGAGTACCTTCTTTACGATGGCGACGAGCTGGTCCTGCTGGAACGGCTTGGTAATCCAGCCTGTGGCGCCGGCTGCCTTTGCCTCCTTTTTCATCTCGGCGTTCGATTCCGTCGTCAGGAACAGGATCGGCACGCCGCGATAGGCCGGAAGCTTGCGCAGTTCACGGATGAGGCCCAACCCGTTCATGACGGGCATGTTGAGGTCGGTCACCACCATGTCCACAGTGGTGCCTTTGGCGGTGTTCAAGCCTGCCATGCCGTCACCTGCCTCGAGAATGTCGTAGCCGGCGCCGGACAGGGTCAGCTTCACCATCTGGCGCACACTGGGCGAGTCGTCGACAGTAAGGATCTTCTTTTTCATTCCGTAGCTCCATCGAACCAGAAAGACCGAGCATCGGCCGGATCTTCATTCGTGACGTGGAAGCCGCCGCGGGTCAGCGCATTGAGCAACGGCCCGTCCGGACATGCGGCCAAGTTCACTGTTCTGCCTGAACGCGAAGCGCTGACGCGGGAGGCGGCGAGCAATTGAATGAAGCTCAGGTCGACCTCGGCGGCGGCCGTGCAATCGATCGAGACGGCAGGAAACTGCGCGATCGCCTCGCGCAACGTCGTGCAGACGGCGGCGGCGTTACGAATGGTCAGGGCGCCATCGAGCATGAGGCGACCATCGGTGGAAACATCTTGCGTCATCGCTGCGACCCATGCTGACCGGGAGGAGCGTTTGGCCGCCTACAGGCGCATGGCGGA
>JBEKLE010000618.1:0-3577 GCA_050010355.1 Rhodopila sp.
AGCCTTGAAGTCAATCCCGTGCTTTTTGCGAACATTCGTCATGTGTAACCCCTGGCCTTCAGGCCGTTTTAGGGGCGCGAGTCTCTCTTAGCTACCTGTCCAGGATTCGGGGACCACCTCAGTCTGGCGGAGCCGAGGCGAGAGCAATCTTTGAAATCCGTCGATGCGGCAAAAAGCGGAGCAAATGATGGCACCCCTCCAAAGGCTCGCCCTCGGTCCAAATCCCGCAAACCCGTTGTCTCAGCCGGGCGGGTAACATGAGCAAAATCGAATCGACTGGAGTCACCTGGAACACTCAGCCTGGAGCATTGATGCCGGACGTATTGTCACAAGACGACCGTTATGCGGTCGTCATGAAAGAGGCTGTGCGGTTGTCTGGTCTGAGCCGCACGGAACTATATCGCCGCCTCAAGAGCGGCGAGATCGAAGCCATCAAGGTCAGGAGCCGGACCTTGGTGTTGATGGATAGCCTGAAGCGGCTGTTGGCTAGTCTGCCCGCGTGGCAGCCGCGTGATTAACTTGAAGCCGCCCGTGGGCGGCTTTTCTAATTTGGGGCAATGATGCCGACCAAAATCCACTGGTGCGATGAGACTTGGAATCCACGGTGGGGCCTTGAAAAGATCGCGGCGGAATGTGATCACTGCCGTGCGGCGACCACCGCCTCGCGCAGGATGGCATCGCGGTGTTGCTGTCGGGGGCGAATGGACCGGCATCTTCACAAAGAACCCACCCGACTACTGGCGGAAGCCTTTCCGCTGGAGGCCCGGCACAAAGGTCTTTACATTCAGCATGTCGGACTTCTGGGATGAGGGCGTGCCGCTGGAATGGCTGGCCGAGGCGCTTGACATGATCGAGATGACCCCCCTTCTGTGGTACCTTATTCTGACCAAGCGACCGGGCAACATCGCCCGCCGGCCGGCGGCGCTCAAGCGCAGCCTACCGGCGAACGTCTGGCTTGGCTGACCATCGGGCATAGCCAGTCGATCCCATTGCTCAAGCCGCTGCTGCGGATCGAGGCACTGGTGCGATTTCTCTCGTGCGAGCCGTTGCTCACCAATCTGTTCGATCTGCCGCTCGAAGGCATCGGCTGGGTCATTGCCGGCGGCGAGTCAGGTCACAGCCCCCGGTTGAACATGGTGGATTAGGTGCGCGACTTACGGGACCGCTGTCAGGCCGATGGCCGCGCGTTCTTCCTCAAACAATGGGGTCACCGGGATAATAACCCCGACCCGGCGGCGGAACTCGAAAAGGGCGGCGCCACTCTGGATGGTCGGCTGTGGCGGGAGTTTCCACTCTGACCGTCCCCACCTATCTGTCCCAATGCCCATCAGTCATGGGACATGTATGGGACATAATGCCTCACGAGCCGGTGAAAATTCTGCTAAGTTTTTAAAAATGCTGGCGTCCCGTAGGGGATTCGAACCCCTGTTGGTGCCGTGAGAGAGACATAACCAGATGCCTCTGTGGATGGGGGCGAACACAAAAACCATAGGACCACAGCGCCTGATTGCGAAACCGAACGTTCTTGAATATCTGCGGACGCTGGCGTATTCTTGGTAAGGATCTTGGTAAACCGAAAGCCCGATATGCCCCGTTCCGTCGCCGACGCTCCGTTGACTACCCGCGCCGCCCGCGAACGGCTGGCCCCGCGTCATCAACCCTATTGGCGTGGCATGGAGGCCGGAGCCGCGCTGGGCTACCGGAAGGGCATCACCGCCGGAATGTGGCTTGTACGCGTCGCGGATCCATCCGCGGGTGGCGGCTATCGTCAGGCATCGCTTGGCCGCGCCGATGACATCCTTAAGGCTGATGGCGTGGAAATTCTCGACTACCGGAAGGCGGAGGCCAACGCGCGGGACTGGATCGCCCGGCACCACCGCGTGGCAGCAGGGATGGAACCGGAAGCCGCCGCCACACCGGCCAGGCCATACACCGTTGCCGATTCAATTGCTGACTATCTGGCCGATTATGTGGCACGCGGAGGGAAGGCAATCCGCACGACTCGCCAGATGGCGGAGACCCATATCCTGCCAACGCTCGGCGAGACGGCAGTGGGGCGGCTAACAAGAGACAGTTTGAAATCCTGGCATCGTGCAGTAGCCGCAATACCTGCTCGTGTTCGCGCCAAGGCCGGCGAAAAGAGGCATCGTGACTCGCAGGGCGACCCCGATGCAGGCCGGCGGCGGCGTTCGTCCGCCAACCGGGTACTGACCGTCCTCAAAGCCGCGTTGAACCATGCACACGGGGAAGGCAAGGTCACGTGCGCGAGCGATGCCTGGGCGGCTGTCAAGCCATTCCGGGAGGCCGACAAGGCGAAGGTGCGCTACCTGCTGGACGACGAAGTTACTAGGCTGGTGAATGCCTGCCCGCCCGACTTCCGGGCGATTGTGACCGGCGCACTGTTGACGGGATGCCGCTACGGCGAGTTATGCGCATTGAAGGTGGGGGACTTCGACCCGCAAGCCGCCACAGTAACCATTCGGCAGAGTAAGGCCGGGAAGCCGCGCCATGTCGCTCTCACGGATGAGGGCCGAGGATTTTTTCAATCAGCGGCGGCGGGCAAGGCGGGTAACGCCAGACTGTTCTACCGTGACCGGGTTGTGACGCAGGCCACGCGGGAGGCGGCGGGCAAGACAGAGCGGGCAGCCTGGGGCGAATCCGATCAATTCAGGCCCATAGGCGCGGCGTGCCTCGCGGCGAACATCACCCCCGCCATCTCCTTCCATGAACTGCGGCACACCTATGCGTCGCGCCTGGCGATGCGCGGCGTGCCCATCGGCGTGATCGCTGCGCAGTTGGGTCATGCCGACACCCGCATGACCGAGCGGCACTATGCCCATTTGTCGCCGTCGTATGTGGCCGAAACAGTGCGCCAGTCCTTTGGGACGCTGGGGATTGTGGGCGAATCGATGTCGACGCCGTTTCGGCCAATGGCCCGCGAGGCAGATCATCGGCCGCGTTGAGCGGCTGCAAACATGAGGAGCGGAGGTGGCCAAGGGTGTCGCCAGCATCCCCCGCCGAATACCCGCATGAATTGGAAATGCGCCATGGATCAAACCACTCCGAAGACTCCCAGGGATCAACTGGAGGCAACTTTAGAAGCACTCCTGGCGATCGAGAGGAGACGCAACAAGGACCGGTCGCAGGATTTGGATCTCACGATGGAGGCGCTTGCCGCGGCGATAGAGCTTTTTCAAGTTCCGAAAGCCAACCCGGCAGCGCCGTTCAAGTGGTTGCTAGCGGCCCTTCATGATCTCCAATGCGGCGCCAGGCCGGAGCTGCTTTTCTCCCGGGGGCCTCGTCCAGCCGGCAAACCGACCAATACGATTTCAGACGCCACACGCGGACGATTGGCGGCGGCAGCCGACTTGTTAATTCAGGCCGGAGTTCCAACACAGGAAGCCGGTCGCATGATAGCACGGAGAGTTGCTTCGAGCCACATTCCAATCGCAGGACTTAGTTTGACAGAGTCGAATTACTTGGCACATTTGTTGCCCCGTCACGACGCCGCCTCCCTGCGTTGAGCGCGGAAACGAGACTCGATGGCACCGCGTCTGCGTTCGTGTCGCTGGTTAAT
>JBEKLE010000619.1:0-3572 GCA_050010355.1 Rhodopila sp.
TCGCTCGCCAAACGAATCTGGCCGGATCGGACCGAACCTTACAGCCGAGCTCGGCACGTCGATGTCACCTCCGCGCCGCTGACCGGTGGCCTGGATGATATCGCCGCGCTCCTGCAGCTCCTGATCGGCGATCCGCACGCGGCCGTCATGCGGGGCCAGCTCATCGACCCTAATCGCACCACCGGCGTCCGCCGGTTGCTCTACACCGATCGCAAAACGGGCGAGGCCCCGGTCTTTACAGACACGCCGCGCCGGTGGGTGGCGCTGGACATTGAGGGTGTGACGCGGCCGCACGAAATCGCCGTGCATGACCTGGCGGCCTGCGCCGGAGTGGCAATCGCCTTGTTGCCGTCCGCCTTCGCCGAAGCCCGTTGCATCGTTCAGGCCACCGCCTCGCACGGCATAAAACCCGACATCCGCCTTCGCCTGTGGTTCTGGCTATCGCGCGATACCGCGGGCGCGGAACTGAAACGCTGGCTCGCCGGCACACCCGCCGACCCCGCCGCATTCGGCGCGGTCCAACCGATCTATACCGCTGCGCCGATCTTTATGGCGGGCACGGTCGACCCGCTGCCCGGCCGGCTGGCCGAGCGAGCGGGCCGAGCGGCTGTCGAGGTCCCGTCGACCGAGGCTCTGGCGCCGCCACCCGAGCCGCCGCGCGATATGGCTCCCCGCGAGCCGATACCCGAGGCGGTGGCGGCCAGGTTCATCGATCGCGTGCTCGAGCGGGTGCGCGGCGCGCCGGACGGGCAGCGACATGCAGCCTTGCGCGGCGCCGCCGTGTCTCTTGGCGGTATTCAGGACCGCGCCGGCTTCACCGATGCCACGGCGACCAGGTGGTTGCTCGATGCCCTCGATGTGCCGGCATCGCGGCAAAAAGACACCGATACTGTCGCCTGGGGGCTCGCGAATGGCCGGACCCGACCGATTGCGCTCGAAATCACGGCCAAACCGCGGAACGGCGCCGGTAAACCGGCAAATTTGCCGGATAATGCGACTGTTTCGCCTCATCAGCCGCCGCCGGCTGATCCGGAAAAGTATCTGGCGGGAGAAATTGCGCTGGTGCGGCGCGGCATCCAGACATCGCTGCCGGCCTACTACCCCGCACCCACCGAACCTCGTGCATCGGCGCTCGAACGCCAGGTCACCGTCATTCACGACACGATTGCCGAGGCAACCAGGCGGGCGGCGGCCCGACAGGAAGTTTTGCGCCGGAGAAACGCGGAGATCGCCGACATGGGCCTGCCCGGGCTCAACCTGGCACCGGCCAAGCAAGGCGCCATCACCAGACGATTGCACAAACTCGTCGCCGCCGAGCTGGGCTATGGCAAGCGTATCCCGCTCGCCCCGCGCGTCCTGACAACCGGAGCACAGGCAACGGGCAAGACCGCGGCCGCGATCGAGGCCGTCGCGGCGATCACCGAACCGCTGAATGTCTGGTTTACCGAAACGACGCTGGCCAAGGCTATCGAAGTCGCCGACGACTATGCCGCGGCAATCAGGGATCGCCCTGGCTCTCTGCCCGCCGTCGTGGTCCGCGGCCGCGGGCAACCTGACCCGCAACGGGAAGGGCGCACCATGTGCGACCGCGCCGAGATCGCGCGGCAAGTCGCCGAGGCTGGACTATCGGTGCGGAAAACCCTGTGCCCGGCCTGCCCCTTCCTCGACACGTGCGGATATCGCCAGCAAGCGGCGCGCATCGAGGACATGCAGGCTGGAGTATATTTCCTGGCCTCGGCCTATCTGTTTCTGCCCTCGCCGGCGCCGACACCGGATATCCTCATTATCGACGAGCAGGTAACGATCACCGCTGTCGATACGGCCGAAATTGAGGTTGCCGCCCTCGATCCGTTCATGATCGCCGGCCTCGGCATCGATACCCGGGAGACGTTGAACACACTGCGCCTGATACTGGTCGGGACAGAACCGGCGTTGCGCGCGCTACGCTCTGCCGGGATCGACAAAGCCGAGCTCGATGCCGTCATTCGGTCGCTGGACAACGCGCTCGATCATGCTGGGGTAAACATCGACGGCAGCATGGACGATGAGGCGATCGCAGACCGTCTCGATAACAGTGCCCGTCATGACATCCTGAACGCGCGCAAGGTGGTGGCGGCCGTGCGGCGGGAAATCGACATGCCCCGCGACGGGCTGAACGGCGTTGCCGCGGATCGCAAGGTCATCACGGTGAGCCGGCTGCGCCCCCCGCGCGGGATCAAGCATGCCGCGGTGATGGCGATGGATGGCACCGGCGACGAGACACTCAATCGGACACTCTTCGGTTCGACGCTGCAGCATGAGCGGATTGCCATCGAGCGCGACGCTTTCATCACCGGCACGATCGCCAAGAAATACTCACGACAGTCCATGACGGGCATCGACGCCAACGGCAAGCCAATCGCCAGCAAGACAGAGAGCGCCGCAAAACTCCGCGCCGAGATCGGCGACATCGCCAGCGCCATGCCTGGGAGATGCGCGGTGTTCAGCAACCAAACGACGATCGATGCGCTGATCGAAGACGAAACCCTGCACGAGCATGCGCCGGTTGGCCACTTCAACAAGCTGCGCGGCCTCAACGAGTGGGAGCACTGTCGGAGCGCGCTGGTGCCAGGCCAGAACTCAATCCGCATCGGCGAGCTGGAAAGCCTGGCGCGCGCCTACATGGTGGCGGATCCAGTCCCGTTCGTGTCGATGGACGGTCCACTTGCACCCGATGACAAGTGGGAATGCAAACAATGGCCGTTCGTCGCCTGCCAGATGCGCCGGATGCGCGACGGCTCACTGTCGCCGGTGTTTGTGCAGGTTCATCCAGATCCGCGCTGTCAGCGTGTGCTGGAGCAGATCCGCGAGGCGGAGTGCGTTCAAGCTGCTGATCGGGTGCGGCCGATCTTCAACCGCCGTGACCTCACCTTCATGAACGCCCTCTGCCTCGACGTGACCTACGACGTAATCCGGACGCATCGCGAGCTGGTGGCGGGCGGCAATCCGCTGGAGCGCGCGTTCGCCATGACCGGCCTGTTGCCGCTGAACGCGGAGGATCTTTACCGGGCCCATCCTGGCCGGTTCGTCAGCGTTCGGGCCGCTTTGAGGGCGCTGGAAAACTACCCCCCACCCGCAAAGAGAACATCCCTTTGCGAAGGGGGGGAGGTTTCGTATCGCACCGAAGGCCAGCGCGGGCCGGCCTCGAAAGCGCTGGTCGACTTCGGCTGGCATCGCGATCCGCTAGCCGCGCTAACGCTCTGCCTCGGTATAATTACGGAGTTCCAGGGCGTTAAGCTGGCCGAGCCTTGTCCGATGCCCGGACGCTTGCCCGTTCAGCGGGTAGGCGGCGTGCCAGCCGTGGGAAGCTGGCCAACGTCCGCACCGTTCGCGCGGCCCATGACCCACGCGCCGCCATGCGACTGAACCCTGCTGCTCACCCTCAGAACCCAACTCTTCGCAACGATTTTCGGCGGTCGCGGGAGAGCCGTGCCCCCGAAGCGACTTCCAGGCGAAGGAGATCGACATGACCGTTTTGCAGCCAAGCCAGTTCAACGAACTGTTCAGACGGCCGGCCGACCATGGTCTGGCAA
>JBEKLE010000620.1:0-3553 GCA_050010355.1 Rhodopila sp.
CAGCACGGCGGGCAGGTCCATCGGCGTGTAGTAGTCCAGGTGGCAGTGGCTATCCACAAGCATCAGGCGGCCGGCTCCACAAACCGGGGAAACACCCCCTGCGGCGCCGGCAGCACCTGCCCGTCCACTAGCGCCACACCCAGCGCCGCGAAAGACCGAGCCTCGCCAGCCACCCCAAGCTGATCCAGCATCCGCCCCATGCTCCGCGGCATCACCGGCTGCAGCAGCGTCGCCGCCACCCGGATCGTATCCACCAGCACCCGCAGCACCGTCCCCATCCGCACCTTGTCCGTCCTGTTCAACGCCCAAGGCGCCTGCCGGTCGATATAACCATTGGCGGAGCGGATAACCTTCCAGATTTCCTCCAGCCCCTCATGGAACGTCTGCCGCTCGACATGCCCCCGCACCACCTCCAGCAACGCGTCCGCCGCCCCCAGCAACGCCGCATCTTCCTCGGTCACCGTCCCCCGCGCCGGCAGCACACCCCCGCAGTTCCGGGCAACAAGCGATAAAGACCGCTGCGCCAGATTCCCAAAATCGTTCGCCAGATCGACATTGATCCGGCTGATGATCGCCGCGTGCGACAGCGAGCCGTCCGCCCCGAACGGCTTCTCCCGCAGCAGGAAATACCGGATCTGATCCAGCCCAAAAATCTCCGCCAGTTTCCGAGGCTCCACCACGTTCCCCAGCGACTTCGACATCTTCTCCCCGTCCATCAGCCACCAGCCGTTGGACGTCACCCGCTTCGGCATCGGTACCCCCGCCGCCATCAAAAACGCCGGCCAGTAAACCGCATGGAACCGGATGATGTCCTTGCCGACAAAATGCACATCCGCCGGCCAGAACCCCCACCTGGCCGCACCCTCATCCGGAAAACCGCACCCGGTGATGTAATTCGTCAGCGCATCCAGCCACACATACATTACGTGCCCCGGCGCCCCCGGCACCGGAACGCCCCAGTTGAACGTCGTCCGGCTGATCGACAGGTCCAGCAGCCCGCCTTTGACAAAGCTGACGACCTCATTCCGCCGCGAACTTGGCGCAATAAACCCCGGATTTGCCTCATAAAACGCCAGCAGCCGATCCTGCCAGGCCGACAGCCGGAAGAAGTACGACGGCTCCTTCACCCACTCCACCGGCGCCCCGCTCGGTGCCACCCTTATGCCATCCGGCCGGAGCGTCAGCTCGCTTTCGTCGTAAAATGCTTCATCTCGAACCGCATACCACCCTTCGTAATGATCCAGGTAGATGTCCCCGTTCGCCTCGATCCGCTTCCAAAGCTCGGCGCAGCTCACCTTGTGCCGCTCCTCCGTTGTGCGGATCCAGTCGTCGTACGACACACCCATCGTGTCGCTCATCGCTCTGAAATCGGCGGAAATCCCGTCGGTGAACACCTGCGGATCAACGCCGGCCGCCGCTGCTGCCTGCTCGACCTTCTGCCCGTGCTCATCCGTCCCGGTCAGGAAGAACACCTCATACCCGTCCAGCCGCTTGAACCTGGCCATGACATCCGCCGCGACGGATGTATAGGCGTGGCCGATATGCGGAGCCCCGTTCACGTAATAGATCGGGGTCGTGACGTAGAACTTCTGGGTCATGGGTCTTCTTCAAATTCAAAAATACCGCGCAGGCCCTTCGCTTCAAGGCTTCAAGGCGTCCCGCTCAGCATACCAATTCCCGCCACGATCGCCTGACGTTTGTCCAGCGAAAACCGCTCGGTTTCATCTTGCAGCCGGGTCAGGCCCTGCCACAGCCCGCCCCACGCATCAAGCGGACGCAGCGCAACCAGCCGCTCCTGCTCCGGATCAGCCCGCCCCCGCACGCATTCGCGCACCGCCGCCGCCACCCCAGCCCGCATCAGGTCCATGAACGTCGAGAACCCGGTCTCGCTGCGGCCAAGAAAATCCGCGATCTCATACCCGCGCGACACCGGCACCACCGGCATATCCGACAGCAGCTTGTCCACGAGCATCGCGATCTTCAGCCCCTCATCTTCCGCCAGCATCATCGCCCGTCCCGGCGAGCCCTCAGCCAGCGTAATCAGCCGCCCTCGCTCATCCGCCTCCAGCCGAGGCAGATACTGCCCCAGCAACTGCTCCATCGCCTCGTCCCCCAGCGGAGTTAGCCGCAGCCGCCGGCACCGGCTGCGAATCGTCGCCGGCAGCCGCCCCGGTGCCGCACACACCAGCAGCAGGATCGCCCGCGGCGGCGGCTCCTCGAGGATTTTCAGCAACCCGTTGGCCGACGACTGGTTCAGATCCTCCGCCCCATCGACGACGACAACCCGCCACCCCCCCTCGGCCGGCGTCAGCGACATGAAGCCGTTGATCTTGCGCACGTCCTCGACCGCGATCTGGCTCTTCATGCGCTTGGTTTTCTCGTTCAACACCCGCTCGACCGTGAGCAGATCGGCATGCGACGCCGCCGCCACCCGCCGGAACACCGGATGCCCCGGATCGAGCGCCAGCGACTCCTCCGCCAGCCCTGCCGCCAGCAATCGCCCCGCCAGCAGTCGCCGCGCGAACCGATACGCGAGCGTCGCCTTGCCCACCCCCTCCGGCCCGGTGATCAGCCACGCATGATGCATCCGCCCCGCCCGGATCGCGTCCAGGATCGTGGCCTCAGCCTCCGCATGGCCGAGCAGCAGCGGGTTGGCGCGTGGTTCAGGAGCAGGCATGACAGTCTTATACCGCAGGATCGATGCAGCGGGAGTGGAGATCCCGCGCCGCCCCGCAAACAGACTGAAGACGCCAGCTCCGATGATCCCATCCTCGATCGCTTCCGCCAGGCGCTGACCGACGCCTACGGCAGCAAACTGGAGCGCGTCGTGCTGTTCGGTTCCCATGCCCGAGGTGAAGAGCGGCCCGATTCCGATTACGACATCGCCGTCTTCATCCACGACCCACAAAGCAATCCGCTCGGCTGGCCGCAATAGAAACAGACATCCTGTTCGATACCGGCGCCGTCATCAGCGCGCTGCCCTTTCACGCGGCGGCCTACCTGAAGCGAACCGGCCTAATGTCCGAACTACGCCGTGACGGCATCGACCTGTGACCCCTGAAGCCGGATACTATCTCGCCAAGGCGCACGGCGACCTGGACGACGCCCGCAAGATTTTCCCGATCACCCTCCCCAATGTCGCCGCGCGATCGGCCTATCACGCCGCCTTTCCCGCCGCCGAGGCTTTGATCGTCGAAAAGACTGGCAGAGTCGCCAGAACGCACCGAGGCGTGCGCAGTGAATTCGCCCGCCTGTCAAAGAATGATCCCCGTATCCCCAAAGACACGACAGTGTTTTCAGCCCAGGCCAACGGATACAAGGAGTTCTGCGACTACGGCGTCGACCCAGACGAAGCCGTCACGATGGAAGCAAACGCCGAGTCCGCTTTCAATTCCGCCGCCAACTTCCTCGACTGCATTGCAGCCATCCTTGCTTGAGTGCGCCTCGCGGATTGATCCCCGTATCGGGTTATCGCGGCCCCCACCCGCAAATCCCCCCTCCCCCTTGAACCAGCCAACCCCCTCCCCATCTCCAGTCCTATTTAGAACATAGC
>JBEKLE010000621.1:0-3549 GCA_050010355.1 Rhodopila sp.
ATGCGGCGGATGCGGCTGACCGTCGCGATCAACACCAAACTCAACCGTGGTCACCTGGTGCATGGCGAACAGGCCTTGATCCTGCCCTGCCTGGCGCGAAGCGACATCGATGTGCAGGCCACCGGCCGGCAGTCCGTCACGGTCGAGGACAGCATGTCGATGGTTCATGCGTCGGCTGGGCTGGTCGAGCCGGCAAGTTTCTATCTGAAATCGGAAGTGGCCATTGCCTGTGGCATGGCGAGCGCGACGCTGCCCGGCGGCGGCATCGACTGGGACTATTACGTTGCGGACTACGACCGGGTGCGAGACAAGATCGCGGCGGTGCTGCCGCAGCTTTTCCATGACTTCAACACACGAATTCGCACGCCGGGGGGCTTCCATCTGACTAATCCGCCGCGCGACCGCGTATGGAAGACGGCAACCGGCCGCGCGAATTTCCTGGTCTTTCCGGGCGTGGAAGAAAACCCGTTCATCTCCAACCCTGACATGCTTCGTCTGATGACGCTGCGCAGCCATGACCAGTACAACACCACGGTCTATGGCCTCGACGACCGCTATCGCGGCGTCTTCGGGGGACGCATGGTGGTGTTCATGAACGAAGCCGACATGCGGCGGCGGGGGATTGCTCCGGCGAGTCTGGTGGAGATTGAGGCGCTCGCGGAGGATGGCAACCGGCGGATCGTTGGTGGCTTCAAAGCGAAAGCGCACGACATTCCCCCAGGCTCGATTGGGGCTTATTACCCGGAAACCAACCCGTTGCTGCCGCTGTCACATTACGACCGGAAGAGCGGCACGCCGGCTGCGAAATCGATACCGGTGGTGGTTCGTCCGATCGACGCTGCGACGGAGCTGCCTGCCGCGTAAGCAAAGATGCGGGTCTTGATGAAAGGCGTGCGCCAGCCGCTCGGAGCGCCTGGCTCCGAGCTGCACCGCGCTTCTCAACGGCGAGGATTATCGCGACATCGGACATCGGGAGCTGCGCGGTCGCGCCGGCATGCTCATGCCGCGCTCACGCGGGCCAGAGCATCGCCACCAGCGGGACGAGTGCAGCCGTCAGCAGTCCGTTCAATCCAATCCCCAGCGCCGCAAACGCCGCGGCCAGGCCGCTCAGGGGCGCCACCTGCGCCGCCGCCACGCCGCTGCCGGCGACCCCCGCCGCCAGCCCATGCGCCCGCCAGTCGTCCACCCGCAACCAGCGCAGCACCGTCTGCCCGACGATCGCGGCAATGATTCCGCCGGCGATCGCCAGCGCCGCGGTCAGGGCCGGCACCCCGCCGATCTCCTGCGACAGCGACAGCGCTATCGGCGTCGTCACCGCCTTCGGCGCCATCGACAGCGCAACCACCCGTCCCCCGCCCAGCCAGGCGACGACAGCGACGCCGCTCAGTGCCGAGGTCAGCGAGCCGGCCAGCAGGGCAAGCCCCACTTCAGGGAAACTCCGCCGCACATGGTTCAGGTTCAGCGCCAGCGGCACGGCGAGCGCCACCGTGGCCGGGCCGAGCAGGAACTGGATGAACTGCGCGCCTGCGAAGTAGCGGGCATAGGGCGTGCCCGTCGCCTCCAGCAGCACGGAGACGGCCAGGATTGCGATCAGCACGGGATTGGCCAGCGGTGCGCCCTTGCACAGGCGCTGCACCAACTGGCCGAACACGTAGGCGGTGATGGTCACCGCGAGCCAGGGCAGCGGCGTCAGGCCCAGCGGTTGCCAGATCGCCATGAGAAGATGGCCCATCGATCAAGCTCCTATTCGGCGGCTGCTTGCGGCACAGGGCGGCGTCCGGCGGCGGCGATCCGCGCGACGTGGTGCATCACCAGCCCGGTCACGACGAGTCCGAGCACCGTCGAAACCACGAGGCCCGCCAGGATCGCCAGCCACTCGCGCCGCAACACGTCGAGCTCGGCGATGATGCCGACGCCCGCCGGCACGAACAGCAGTCCCATATTGACGATCAGTCCGTTGGCGGCGCTCAGCAGCGACGGCGGAATGGCGCGTTCAGCGGCCGGCCCGGCGCTGCCGCGGGCCACCAGCAGCGTGGTCAGCAGGACCATGCCGATAAGCGGTCCCGGCAGTGGGAGGTGCAGCGTCTGGCGCAGCGCCTCCCCGACAAGTTGCAGGCCGACCAGGACGGCGAAAGCGAGGGGCATTGCCGTGGCCCCTCAGGACTGTCGCTGCGCTGCCGGCGCGGTATCGGGCAGCCCGGCATCGGCGGCGGCCAGCAGCCCGAGCGCCGACCAGTCCAGTCCGCCCCAGCCACGCGCCTCGGCGGCAACCAGCCGGTCATGCACCAGGCTGGCGACCGACATCGGTACCGCAAGCTGTTCCGCCTCGACCAGCGCCAGCCGCAGATCCTTCACCGCGAGCGGCACCGTCATGCCGGGCGGATCGTAGCGCCCATCGACGATCTTGCCGCCGTATGTTTCGTGGACCCGCCCGTCGAACAGCGACCCGGTGAAGACGTCGAACGCGAGATGCGGGTCGACGCCGGCCTTGCGGAGCAGTGCGAACACTTCGCCCATGCTTTCAAGCGTTGCGGCGGTGAGCACGTTGCCGGCGAGTTTGACCAGGCTGGCGTGGCCCGGGTCGTCGCCGATGATGAACATTTTCTGGCCCAGCCGCTCCAGCACCGGGCGGGCGCGGGCCACGGCGTTCGGCGCGCCGGCCGCCAAGACGAACAAACGCTGCGCGCGGGCGAGATCGGGGTTGCCCAGCACGGGCGCCGCCACGAACCCCTGTCCGTGCGAGGCATGCGCACTGGCCAGCCGCCGCGACAGCCCGGGGCTGATCGTGCCCACGCAGACATGGATGGCGCCTTGCGGCAGGATATCGGTCAGGCCATCGGGGCCAATCGCTACCGTCTCGAGTGCGGCGTCATCCGGCAGCATGGTGATCACCAGGTCGCAAGCGGCAAGATCCGCGAGCCGTTCGGCTGCACGGGCGCCCTCGACCTGCAAGGGCTGCGCGCGCCGCCGGTCCCGATCATAGACGATCGTGCGATAGCCGGCGGACAACAGGTTTGCCGCGAAGGCTGCTCCCATGCGGCCCAGTCCCACCACGCCGACGCAATGGATCGCCGCTTCGGGCAATTCTTGCGAGGAAGGGATAGACGTTGTGTCGCGTGTCGGTTCGGGGAGCGGTGCTTGTAGCCGATTGATCAGCGATGCCATGCCAAATCTCCTATGTCTTTGGCCACGGCATCCGAAATGGCTTGGGCGCGCCTTGTGCGGAATGGCCGCTGATGCAAATGATTTTTGCGACGATGGGTTGAATGGCAGGGGCACAGCCGCGTGGACTATTTTGCCGGGATGCGCGCCTTCGTGCGCGCCGTTGAGCTGGGCAGCTTCTCCCGTGCCGCCGCCGAGGAGGGGGTGAAGGTGTCCACCGTCTCCCGTTACATCACCGCGCTCGAGGCCGACCTGGGCGCCGCGTTGTTCAACCGGTCGACGCGCCGCCTGCATCTGACGGAGGTCGGCGCCACCTTCTATGACCGCGCAGTGCGGATCCTGGCCGAGGTCGCGGACGCGCGGCTGGCGGCCGCAGCGCTGAACATG
>JBEKLE010000622.1:0-4765 GCA_050010355.1 Rhodopila sp.
ATCGGATTCGGCTGTGGAAGCAGGGCATCCGAGATCTGGTGATGGAAATCTGCTGCGCATTGCATAATTTCCGGGTGCGCCTGGGGCCATGGCAGCCGATGGTCTAATCGGGATAAACTCAATCATGCGCCGAGCGCCGAAAGGAAGGCGCGCCGGGGAACTCGGGATAGAAAGGCCATTCGCTTGCGCCAAGCACCACAGCAAGCATCCGCTCACGCTGTAGGACGGGATTCTCCGGCTCCGCATCATCAAGCGCGGTGCTACCCCTCCCCATGCCCGGCCTGTAGCTTTTCTGCGAGACCCGCTGCCTGCCGGGCGCTAATATTCTCGACGATGGTGGACCCGTCTGGGCCGATCACCGTCAGCCTACTGGAATGTGAGCGCGCAAGCCAGTTTGTGATGCCCTTGGCCAATTCGACAATCGCGGGCGCCGCCAGGATGATCGCAAGTGTAGCGCCAAAGTCCATCACCTCTGCGTCGGTCCGCACCCGTGTGGCCTGGATCGTTGGATCGACGTCCAGCAACGTTTGGCGTAGGCTCTCAGCCGCGCGGCCAGCATCTGCCGCCTCCATGCCATCAAAGCGAATAGTGTAACGGACGGATTGCTGCATTTCGCCAGTCCCCTGCAAGCCGAAATAGCGGATAGGCACGTTTCAGAAAAGCGACACTGACAGGCCTGAGCTGAACCTTTTTGTAAAAGCCTGTCTATATCGGCGGAAGACTCCTGGCCTCCTAAGCACGTGATAAACCGGATTATCACGTGCTAATTCGGCGATTTTGCAGAGGCGATTAGTCTACGAATTCACAGTCTTCGAGGTGAACGGACACCGAATCAACCTCACGTATCCTACCGTCTACGACTATCTTGTCTCCACGCCTTAAGGTGGCAAGGCGCGGGCTCCATCTTTTGTCGGTGAAATACATAAAGACAGGCTCTCGTCCAAAGGTGCGGAACGTGAGCTGCCACCGAGTTGGCCCATTTTTCATCACGTTATCCAAACTACCGGACAGCCTCATCCAGCTACCGACGTAACCCGCCACCATCTGGTTGGCCTGGATTGCCGTGTGAGACTTGAAGAACCCCAATAAGAACCGAGGCTCTACATCTACATAGTTCCGCCCAGGCGTGGAATCTGGTGGTTTTGTTCGCCTGACTGCTTGTGCGGGTTTCCTCTGATTATGACGATGCACAAGATAGGCAGCTATACCGGCAAGCAGCAACAGGATCACTGTGCCGATGACCCGCTGCATCGGCTCAAGTCCTACCGGGTTAGTTATCGCTACGATGACCACAATCGCGGCAAGAACCGGCAGGACAAACCTCTCTAAAAAAACCGGCACAGGCTCAGGCCGCCCGCTGCAACGCGCCGTAAAGGGTTGAGCGGCTTACCCCGACAATCTTTGCGGCCTCGGTCGGCGTCCGGCCTTGATCGATCAGCTTGCGCGCATGGGTCAGCCGGTCGGGCGTGAGTTTCACCTTGCGCCCGAATTTCACGCCCCGGCGCTGCGCGGCCTTCACGCCCGCCTGTGTGCGTTCGGTTATTAGGGATCGCTCAAGCTCGGCCAGCACGCCGATCATCTGCCACATGGCGCGGCCTGTCGGCGTTTCGGTGTCGATGGCCTCGGTCAAGGATTTGAACTTGATGCCGCCTTGCTTGAAGCCGTCGAGCATCGCGATGAGGTCGCGCAAGCTGCGGCCGAGTCGGTCAAGTTTCCAGACGATGAGCGTGTCGCCGGACTGCAAGGTTTTCAGGCAGCGGGCGAGGGCAGGGCGCTTGATGTGCGCGCCGGTCACCTGGTCCTCGAACAGCTTGGCGCATCCGGCCTTCTTCAACGCGGCAAGCTGCAACGCCGGGTTCTGATCCTCGGTCGAGACGCGGGCATAGCCATACTTCATGCCCTCACTTATTAGACTAACTTTCTGGAATTTCAACCCGTTGATATCAGGGACATTTCCAAGCGTCCAATATCTTACCCTTTGGTAGACACTTGCACATGTGCGTTGGCGGTAAAGGTGCAGTCTTTTGGGCTCTTAATGACGTTACCATTCTTAATGAGAAGATCCCCTGATTCAAAGAGAGCCTTATAATACTCCGAAAAATAGTCCACTACTTCCGGATTGTGACTTTCAAAGATCACGGCCTTTCGGCCTCCAGTGTGAGTCCATCCGAATAGGACTGTGTCCGGATGATCGGTGTGATCGTCCTTGTAGTAGAAAAGCATTATCCCAAACATTGGCGATTTAACGTTAGCTACTGAAGCTACGGAGTAGCGACGCTTGCCTTCTTCAGTCAGACTGTTAAAAAATTTGGGGACCTCTTGGTGGTCATCGGAGACAAGAACAAGGTCTTTCCATTGGACATCTTTGTTTACACACGTTCTAATCGTCTCAATATGTTTTTGAAGATAGTCTTGATCGAAAGTGGTCTGTGCGACGAACGACCGATACATAGTATTCTCAACCAATCGAAGCCCAAGGAGATGTGTCCTAATCCATTTTTGTCCCTCCGCGGTGGAACCGATAAAATGAAGGTCTTTCTTCCCCAAATTGAAATGCTCTAGAGTCGCCATCGTTTTATTTTCTATTTTATAAACTGATATCCGATCTAGGCAAATTGCTATCGTGGTTGTCGTGATAACCGAATAAAACGTATATTGACTTGCTCCCTGTCCGCTGTAGTAAAACACAAGGATATTGGCAAGCGCCCCGACCACGAACGCTCCTACCGTCAACTGTTGCTGGCCGGTCAGGCTCCTCCACTCCTTAAACATTGTTGCATCCTCTCGTAGTGGACGAACACGATCCTTCCACGGCTATCACCGCCACTTCAGCCCGAGTTTGCGCATCCAACCGTCGGATGTGTTTGCGCCTCACCGAGATCCCTTCGCGCAGCATCGACTCTACCGAGGTGGGAGCTCGTGCGCAAACCCATACGCCGAGTTCCGTTAAAGCCGGACGGCCACAGTCAGGCGTTGGTCGCATAAAGCGGCTTGGACTAACCCGCTACGCGGGAATCGCGTGAGTTGAACGACATTCTTCCAATCCCGGAGGATCCGGTCGCGGTGACTGTCCGCCGCCCCTCTGGCCTGACCACTCAACTGCGAGACGATCCAGCGGCGCGCGACCATATCGAGGAAAGAAGGCGGAGGGCCATGAAAGACGCAAACAAGACGGCACCTGGCTCTAAGTGGAAGGGCTTGGCCGAGGCAATGGGCCTCGTGGTTGCCCTGCTCGCCCAGATTCCATTCGGCGGCGGCCTTCCCGGCGCTCTGCCGGCAATAGCGACCGGTTATGCCGCGTTGGACGGAACGGCTTCGCCGAGGGCCCCGGGTAGCTAGATCGGTGCCTAGTTGGACGTATCCTTTCGATCGGCGGGCATGAGGTTGCCCGCCGGAACTTCAACGAAAGGAGACCACCATGTCGCCACTACGTGCGCGGATGATCGAGGACATGACCCTGGCCGGATTGGCTGAGGGAACGCAGAAGATCTACATCCAGGCGGTGCGCAGGTTGGCCGCGCATTACCGCCGCTCACCCGATTCGGTCTACGCCAGCGAGGCGTGGCACGCGGCACCTTCAAAACCGGTCAGTACGGCCTGCGTTTCCTCTACCGCCATACGCTGGGCCGGGCCTGGGGACTGTTCGGGGAAAAAAAGGATCGCCTCGCCACGGCAGAAGCGGCTGCCTGAGGCACTGTCAGACGATCAGGTCCGCCATCTCCTCCGCGGTATCCGCAACCCGGTCCACAAGACGTGCCTTGCCATCATGTATGCGTGCGGACTGCGCATCAGCGAGGCCACCACGCTGGAGGTCAGCGCCATTGACCGGGCCAACCAGGTGCTGCGTATCGTCGGCAAGGGCAACAAGGAGCGGCTGGTGCCGCTGCCACAGCCGGTTCTTGACGATCTCAGCGGCTTGTGGCGCACCCATCGCAACCGCCGCTGGCTATTCCCCAACCGACACGGCGACGCGCCGCTCAACAAGCGCGTGCTGTCGGATACCTTCGCCGCCGCTGCCGCCGCGGCAGGCATCCAGCGCAGGGTGACGCCGCATTGTCTGCGCCACTCCTACGCGACACGGCTGATCGAGAACGGCATCGACACCCGCATCGTGCAGATCCTGCTCGGCCACGCCAGCATCGCCTCCACCGCCATCTACACTCACCTGACCACGCCGACCCGGGCGTCGCTGCATGGTCTGCTCAATCGGCTCATGAACGGCCTCTGAGGCGCGGTCATGATCGAACTCGCGGACGTGTTCCGCCGCTTCGCGGCGGACTACGTCTCGACTCACGGCGCGTCGATGCTGCCTTCGCATCGGCGTGCCATCGAGGACATTCTCGACTGCCGCACCGCCGCACTCGGCGGCCAGGTTTGGCGCTGCGACACCTGCAACACGGAGGTGTTCTCCTATCATTCCTGTGGCAATCGCAGTTGCCCCAAGTGCCACACCGCGCAGACGCAGGAATGGCTCGAACACCGGCAGGCGGAGATGCTGCCGGTCCCGTACTTCCACATCACCGTCACCGTACCCGCCGAGCTGCGCGAGGTGCTGCGGGCCAACCAGCGTGACGGCTATGGCGTGCTGATGCAGGCCACCGCCGCCGCGATCATCGAACTCGCGCGCGATCCGCGTTACGTCGGCGGCACCGTCGGCGTGCTCGCCGTGCTGCACACCTGGACCCAGCAGTTGAACTTGCATCCGCATGTCCATTGCCTGGTCAGTGGCGGCGGGATCTCTGACGACGGCAGCACCTGGCATCCG
>JBEKLE010000623.1:0-3540 GCA_050010355.1 Rhodopila sp.
GGCGATCCCATCATCCCGTCCCCTGGTCCGAATTCCGTTCGCCGTAACGAATCGAACCACGGACATGCTGTCAACTGGGTGCCTCCTATGGGCGAGTCTTTGTTTAGGCGAGTTGGTATTACGCGTCGCCGGAAAGGCCCGGTATGCAAAGTCCATCTGTCGGTCACTATTGTTGACGAAATCCGCGAATTGGCCGGTCGACCCGCCGTCGGTGGCCGCCACGGCGTAACCCTGCTGTATCAGGGTTCCCAAACTGGTTAAGTTGATCGAGCCGTCGATTCCGCCGCCGCCTATTTGTTCGAAACGACCATTCCAGCCGCTTGCCGGCATCCACACCTCCCAGTTGACATCGGAACCGGGGCCTGGTTTCGTTACTCCGTTGACACGGCAGAAGGGCGGCATTCCGGTCAAATCATATGTCGTGCCAACGGCGGTGAGACTGAGCGTCCCCGACAGTGTCTGAGCGGTCGTAATGGTGGTATTGCCAGGCAGCGACACGTCCGCCAATGATTCGCAAATCTGGAACTGCGCTTGAACTGGCGTGTGGATAAGCGCCGAAGCGACAACGCCGGTCGCCATCGGCACCAGGCATCGATCCCACCTGGCGGAACGTTTGGGGGTTTTCATTTTTTGGACCTTCCTCTGACTGGGATGAACGGAACTTACCGCGCTCCATGGCAGCACAGCCCTTCAAGAACTCCCTGGTTCGGGACTGTACCTCCACCCCCCACTCTGTTGCAGGCCTCGTCCTCGAGCAAGCCGGATACTTACGCAACTCTGTCGCCGAAGGGCACGACTGTGCTCATCCGCAATCAACTTATGGGGACCCGTCCTTGCGCCCGTTGGTGCTGCTCGTCGTTGCACAATTTGCAGGCAGAGGCTACTTGAACGGACCAAGCAGGGTGAACATCCTTACCAAGTAAGCGATGAGACCTATGATCTGTTCACGCTATCTCCCTCCAACCGCCAGCGAGGGCTTCAACGAGTGAATCCCACAACCGGGGTCAGTCGGACCGCCTCCGACGTCAATGGGATGCTTGTGGGATACAAGGTCGCGTCCTAGAATAGGGCCGCACATCAATACTGGCGCGTCAATGTCCTGAGTAACGGGACCGGTCAGAACGCCTCGATTCCCGAGATCGGCTGCGCAACGGCAGCACGACCCTGATCGGCAGCGGCACCGCGTTAGACAGTTCCGATCAGGGGTCGGGCTATAAAGCCGCCAAGGCCGTTGACGGCGTTCTCGACACCTGTTGGGGTGCGGGCGCGGGCGGTAGCCTGCCGGCCTGGTGGGGGACCAGCACACGCACCTGTTCCGCCGGGTCGGTGATGACCGCGACCTGCAACGCCGCGTAGGGTGTCACGGCCGCGGCGGTTGACCCCGGCAGGAAGCCCCAGGCGCCGAAGCCAAAGCCGGAATAGCTCACCCCGAAGCCGCCGCTGTCTTTCGCGACCGGCGGTGGGGGCCGGCGGGGCGGACGCGGTCAATCAAGGTTCGCGGGCGAGCGCGGCCATCCAAGCTGGCGGCATCTTCTATCTCACCCCTTTTTGTAGCAACAAAAACATTGCGCACGGCCTTTTTGTTGCTACAAGAAAGGATGGAAATTGAGTTTGACCCGATGAAAGACGAGAGGAATCGAACCAAACACAATCTGTCGCTCGCCGAGGCCGAACGCATGATCCTAAGCGAAGCGACCGTTTCGCGGGGCAACCGGTTTGACTATGGCGAAAACCGCTATCGGGCTTGGGGCCTGATCGATGGCGTCCTGCACGTGATGGCTTTCACCATGCGCGGTGAAGTAGTCCGGGTGATTTCCTTACGTAAGGCCAACTCAATGGAGAATCGCCGCCATGGCAAAGATTAAGCTCAACCCTGAGGATTATGATGACAAGCCAATCGACGATGAGGAAAACCCCGAACTGACCGAGGAGGATTTTGCTCGCGGCAAGCCCTTCAAGGAGGTCTTTCCCAAGCAGTACGCTGAATGGAAGGCGAGTGGTCGTGCTCCTATGGTTAAACGGATCGGCCGCCCACCGGTTGATGAGCCAAAGGTGCACATCGGTTTCCGGCTGGCGCCAGATGTCGTTGCCTCCATCCGCGCCACGGGCAAAGGCTACAATGCCCGCGTGGAAAAGGTTCTGCGCGAAGCCATCCAGGCCGGCCGCCTATGAGCGACCGCCACCAGGTCTCTCCCCTCAGACGAACAGAAATTTCTCGTTCGGATGATCCTCATAGCGAGACCTGAACGACTGCGCGGCCCAGGTTCGCTCAACCACCGAATCACCGCGACAATGGGATCGATCAGCTCAGTCGAGCCCTCATTGTCCGGCTCCTGGTTGTCCGCCGGATCCGTGACCCCCGCAGTCGTGACCCCAAAGAGATGAGAAGCATTTCATATCTCTTGGGCGGCCAGATCGTGTCGGCGGCGGGTGAGCGAGCACCCGGTCGGCGACCGCAACAATCAGATCACGGCAGATCGCGCGGACCAGAGACGGATTTCCTTTCATGGCAAATTTTCGTAGGTAATACCAGTCGGCGATTACGCTGACCTGACTAGTATGCGCGCATGGTTCTTGTGGCGGCAGCGCGCGAAATCAATGAGATACCAGCCGGCCGACCGTAGAGTCAAGCGTCGGTCCTTCGGCCGACTGGTATAGAACCAAGACTTTCAGACTTTCTGTGGTGAGGAAGCCCTCACTTGATTTTCCCGAGTGGCTCTGCGCCAGGGTGGGTGTCGGCACGATTATGCCTGCGTCCTAACCGGCCGCCGCGGGCTCAGTCGATCGCGGCCCCGAAACCCGCAGCCGCAGCCGTTCGAACGCCAGGTAGATCGCCGGCGTCGTGTACAGCGTCAGGAACTGCGACAGCAGCAGCCCGCCAATGATCGTCACGCCCAGCGGGTAGCGCAGCTCAGACCCCGCACCGCGTTCCAGGACCAGCGGCAGGGCGCCGAGCAAAGCGGCCATCGTAGTCATCATGATCGGACGAAACCGCAACAGACAGGCCTCGCGCATGGCGTCGTGGGAGGACAGGCCGCGCGTGCGTTCGGCCTCGATCGCGAAATCCACCATCATGATGGCGTTCTTTTTCACGATGCCCATCAGCAGGACGATCCCGACCAGCGCCACCAGCGACAGGTCGATGCCGCAGATCATCAGGGCCAGAAGCGCTCCGATGCCGGCTGACGGCAGCGTGGACAGGATCGTGACCGGGTGGATCCAGCTTTCGTACAAAACGCCGAGCACGATGTAGATCACGACGATTGCGGCCAGGATCAGCCAGGGTTCGGCGGCCAGGGATGAGCGGAACTCGGCCGCGTCGCCGGCATAGCTGCCGGTGATCGTCTCCGGCATGGCGATGTCCTGTTCGGCCCGGGCCACCGCGGCGACGGCGCGGCCGAGCGAGGAGCCGGGGGCGAGGTCGAAACTCAGAGTGAGGGCGGGGAACTGTTCCTGATGGGCGATCACCAGGGGTGCGACGACCTTTTCGATGCGGGCGATCGCGGAGAGCGGGACCTGGACGTCGTTGGCGCCGGGGAC
>JBEKLE010000624.1:0-3535 GCA_050010355.1 Rhodopila sp.
CGGCGTGAACCGTGCTTGCAGCGCCGCTACGTCGATCGGCTCCGCGCGCGCCATCTGTTCGGTGAGCGCCACGGCAAGTTCGGCTTCGCAGCCACGGTCATGCGCCAGCGCCAACAACGCCACCATTGATTTACAAGCACGGCGCGGATCGCCCTCCGCCAACAGCTTCTCTCAGGCCAGACGATAGGCCGGGTGCGGGAACAACGCGTCACGATAGACCAGGTTGAGCAACGCCATGGGTTTGCGGCGCAAGCTGTGATTGACGTGGCGGTAGTCGACGACGTGAGCATGCCGTCCATCCGCTCGGCTGCGGCCGCGACACAAGGTCAGCACCGCTCGTTCGGGAACATTTCTGGGTGAGGCAATACGACCGGCCATCAGAGCTGTCGCGGAACACGCCGGGCGGGTCTTGTCGCGCAGCAGGCCAGGGATGCCTTCGGCCAGGAACCTACCCTGCCAACGCCAGACCGAGGTCTTGCTCGTGCCGGTGCGGCGGGTGAGTTCCATCGTGCCGCAACCGTCCGCAGTCAGCAGCACGATTTGCGACCGCCAGACATGCTTTTGCGGGCTGTTCCGGTCCGTCACGATCGCCACCAGCCGCCGGCGGTTGGTGTCCGAGAGGTCGATGTTGATACGTTCGCGCATTCGCCAGACTCGCGTGCGCAACCATCGAAGGGAATTCCTAATCGGATGCAAACGTCAGATTATATCCACTAGCCTAGCGCCAAATTCGCATATCGCACGATGAGATGACCGTTACGCAATGCGGGTCTCAACGTGGCCGGCGCATTAATCGTGGTCAAAATGATTCGCCACGGGCTTCAGATGGGGATCTGTCGGGTTGGCTCTTGCGGCCCTGTCGTCGTTTCTCGAACCGCAAGCAAGCGGCGGCGGCCGGTGGAGAGCGCCAGAGATACGAGATTTGAGCTCAAGGATTCGTCACCAGATAAAAAGATCCCTGACCCATTGTCAACACCTACCGTGCCGTGATGATATGCTGTCCGCGGCTGATCGTTTGCCAACGCTCGCTGGTCCATAATCCGCTCGAAGCGCACGTGAAAAATGCCGCACGATGCAGGATATTCGGAATGCGCCTCGAACGGGGCGACGATTGATCGGCCTAAAATAAAGACCAGTCAGGAGGCAGTAGAATGGTCGATTTCGACGCACCGCTCATCTCCGGCGACAACATGCAGCAGCGATGTGCTTGCGTACTCGTGCTCGATCACTCCGGCTCCATGGAGGGCGATCCGATCGCCAAACTAAACGAGGCGCTGCGCGAATTCCCAACGCATCTCACGGGCGACCCTTTGTTGCTGAAGCGAGTAGAGATCGCGGTCGTCGGCTTTCCGCCGGCGCAGGTCCTACAGCCTTTCTGTTCGGCAGCAGAGTTCGTGCCGCCCGTTCTCAAGGCCGACGGCTCGACGCCCTTGGGAGCGGCCGTGAAGCTCGGCTACCAACTGATCGAAGAGCGAAAGGTAATGTATCGGGCAAGCCGGCTAGATTATTTTCGTCCAGTAATGATAACTATCACCGACGGCGTTCCTGATGTCGGCGACGATTGGCGTGGTGCGGCGGCCATGGTACGGGACGCCGAGGAGAAGCTCAAGCTAAGCTCCTTCGTTTTTGGCGTGCCCGGGGCCGACCAAGCTGTGCTGCAGGAGTTCACAATGCGGCCGGCAGCGAGGCTCATCGATTTGAACTTTGCCGGTCTCTTCCTCTGGCTGAAGTCGACTCTCAAAGCCGTCAGCGGATCGCAGAGCCATACCGGCGCCGATCCGACACTGAAGGTCTCCATCCCGAAGCCACCGCCCAAGACGTTCGATTGGGATGCGGCCTGAGCGCCGTCTCGTGGAGGCGCCCCCGTCCGCAACCGACGCGGCGTCCTGGCGCATCGCAAAAGCCTGCGTGAGGGGAACGGCGCATAGGGCTCAAGGCGAGGAATGCCAGGACCGCTTCGTTGCGGAGGAGGTGCGGTCAGGCTGCGGCGAGGTGGTCGCAGTGGCGGCGGTGGCCGACGGTGCGGGCAGCGCCAGTCATTCCGGCCCGGGCGCGCAGGTGGCGGTCGATGGCTTCATCGACTGCATCGTCGCGGCGCTCAAGGATGCGCGCGTGGCGGAACTGCCGGACGAAGCGCCGCGCGCCTGGCTGCGGGCGATGCGCCGCAACGTGCTGGAGGAGGCGGCTAAGGCTGGCCGCCCGGTGCAGGAATACGCCTGCACCTTCCTCGCCGTCGTCGCCGGGGAAGAAGCCGGCATCTTCCTGCAGCTCGGCGACGGCCTAATCGCCGTCCGTGGCGGCGACGCTGCAACTTGGGAAGTGGCGTGCACACCCCAGCGGGGTGAATATGTCAACCAGACTTGGTTTCTGACGAGCGCCGACGCGCTCGAGCGCGCCGAAATCCGCCGCTGGAACGGGCGCATCTCCGACATCGCCGCGACAACGGACGGGCTGGAAAACGTGTGTCTCGACCGCAAGACCGGGCAGCCGTTTCAGGACTTTTTCGACGGCCTGATGGCGACGGTGCTCGCAACGCCGGTCGAGCAGGAAGACCAACTCGACGCTGGTTTGGCCCGCTTTCTTGAGAACGGCCGCCTGGACGAATACACGAGTGACGACAAGACTCTTGTACTCGCCGCCCGGTTGCGCGGGTAGGCCGGAATGGACGGCACCACGACAGCCGCGTTCACGCTCGGTACAATGCTCGATTCGGGAGGCGAGGCTGACATCTATAGGGTGATGCGTCATCCTGATCTGCTGCTCAAGGTCTTCCGGACGGCGCCATTGGCCGAAGACCGCCGTCGGATCGATCGGATCATCGTCCGGCGTGACCGGGCGCTGGACGCGGTGGCCGCCTGGCCGCAAGGCTGGGTTCAAATGGGCGGCCGGAGCGCCCTTGTTCTGCCATTCGTGACAGGCGCCCACGCGATCCATGTGCTGTTCGACCGTGTGAGCTGGATCGGTCCGTTTCCCAATGCGACCTGGGCGTTCATGGTCGAGGTCGCGCGGGGCGCCGCCCTCGCCGTGGCTGCAATCCACGCGGCGGGCCTTGCCGTCGTCGATATCAGCGAAAAGAATATGTTGGTCGCGCGGCATGGCAGGGTCACCGTGATCGATTGCGATTCCTTTGTCTTCATCGGGGAAGGCGCAGCGAGCATCTCGGCCTGCTATTCGGCGGGTTGGCCACCCCCCGAACTTGCGCTCCGCTTGACGCGCGAGCCGCGCACGGCCAATCATGACAACTTCAGCTTGGCACGGCTGATCTTCCAACTGCTTTTTGCGGGGCGGGCGCCGCTGGAGCCGCCACCCGGCAGGA
Organism: Rhodopila sp.; assembly: GCA_050010355.1. Taxonomy (GTDB): domain Bacteria; phylum Pseudomonadota; class Alphaproteobacteria; order Acetobacterales; family Acetobacteraceae; genus Rhodopila. The sequence goes on from JBEKLE010000624.1 coordinate 3,317, forward strand.
GCCCGGAGGATCCGCAGCGGGTCTTCGGGTTCAGCCAGATCCATCGCGTTCGGCGACCCATCCCGGGCGACGTCGCACTGACCGATCTGCCACCCCGGGTCGCAGGGTATTTCGAGCGCGCATTCGCCCTGCCAGGGACCCATGCAGAGCTGCGTCCGACAGCGCAGGCCTGGGCCGATGCGCTGACGGAGATGTTGTCGGCCTTGCAGCCCTGCGGCC
>JBEKLE010000625.1:0-4329 GCA_050010355.1 Rhodopila sp.
GTCGTCGTATCGATGTGCATGGAGACCCATTCCGCCCCACGCGGACTGCCGATCCCGAAGCCCGGCAGCAGCCGCCCGTTGGACAGGACGTCGATCGTCGCGCACTGCTTGGCCAGCAGCACAGGCTCGCGCAGCGCCACCGAAACGACATTGACCCCGAACTTGAGCCGCCGGGTCCGCCCGGCGATGGCGGCGAGCGTCGTCATGCACTCCAGGATCGGCGTCCGGCTGACGATGCGATCGGTCTGCCAGATCGAATCCAACCCGCCTTGCTCGCACAGATCGACCCAGCGCCAGAACCCGTCCGAGGTCTGGAACGGGTATTCCATGATCCCAACACCGACCGCGATATTGCGCGCCATGCTCGATCTCCCTGAACCTGAAGAACGATTCTGCTGCGTTTCACAGCCCCAGGCAATGCCCGCACCGGTTTCCCGTCCCGCCGGAACCGCGCTAGGCTCGTCCGAACCGACGATCAGGGCAGGGAACCACCATGCAACACGGGACCTATGAGCACATCGCTGTCGATGTGGCCGGCAACATCGCCACGATCGAGGTCCGTCGTGGCCCGAACAATTTCATCGACACCGACATGGTGGCGGAAATCGCCGACGCGCTGGAGGTCTACGACCGCACCCCCGACGTCCGAGCAATCGTACTCTGTTCGGAAGGCAAGCACTTCTGCGCCGGCGCCGATTTCAGCAGCCGCGGCCCCGACGGCGTCGCACGCCCCACCAAGCGCGGCCGCCATCTCTACAAGGAGGCGCAGAGGCTGTGGCGCACCGGCAAGCCGATCGTCGCCGCCGTGCATGGTGCCGCCGTCGGCGCCGGCGTGGGCCTCGCGGTGATGGCCGATTTCCGCGTCGCCTGCCCGGAAGCACGCTTCTCCACCAACTTCACCCGCCTGGGTTTCCACCCCGGGTTCGGCCTCACCGCCACGTTGCCGCGCCTGATCGGCGGCCAGAACGCCGCCATGCTGTTGTACACCGGAAGGCGCATCACCGGGCCGGCTCGGCCCCGCTCGCGATCATCGCGACCCGCGAGACCTTGCGCCGCGGGTTCGCCGACGCCGTCGCCCAGGCGACCGAACGCGAGTACGAGGAGCAGGACTGGCTGCGCAACACCGCGGACTTCAAGGAAGGGACCAAGGCGATGGGCGAGCGCCGGCCACCGGACTTCCAGGCACGCTAAGCGGTTTAACGGTTTGTTAAGACTTCCCCGATAAGACGGGGCCTCCAGGACGGAGGCCCCAGCGTGAGCCAGTCACTCCGCGTTTCCCGCCTTCACGTCGCGGCCACGATCGACATCGTTCTGTGGCGCGTGCTGGCCTTCGCCCGATCCCTCAGCGGACGCTCGCCCTGGGCGTCCAGGCAGCTTCGCCGGGGTGTCTTGCTGCTGTGGTGGACCGCCACCTTCCAGCTTCACATCCACGCCCGGTACTGGCTGCGCGCGAGGCGCCTGCGCCGCATCACACCGGTCGCGCCGCCGGCCCCGGTGGTCGAGACCGTCGATCCGCGCTCTCTGGACCTGCCAATTTCCGAAAATCCGGTCGTTTCGGTCATCGTCCCGACCTATGGGCACTTGCCCTTTACCTTGCGTTGCCTGGCCTCGATCGCCAGCCACTCGCCGGCGCTCCCGATCGAGGTGATCGTCATCGATGATGCCTGGCACGGTGCCGACGCCGCCGAACTCGATCATGTGCGCGGCATTCGGCTGATCCGCAACGAAACCAACCTCGGGTTCCTGCATAGCTGCAACAAGGCGGCCCGTCTGGCGCGAGGCCGCTATCTCTATTTCCTCAACAACGACACGCAAGTGCTGGATGACTGGCTGGAGCCGATGGTGTCGCTGTTCCAGCAGTCATCCGGCACCGGGGCTGTCGGCGCCAAACTGCTTTACCCGGATGGCCGGTTGCAGGAAGCCGGCGGCATTGTCTGGCAGGACGGCTCGGGGTGGAACTTCGGTCGCCTGGAGGATCCAACCGACCCCGCCTACAACTACGTGCGGGAAGTCGATTACTGTTCCGGCGCCGCGCTGATGGTGGAGCGCGCGGTCTTCGCCAGCCTGGGCGGTTTCGATGAACGTTACGCACCAGCCTACTTCGAGGACACCGATCTCTGCTTCCGCCTGCGACAAATCGGCCTGAAGACCTTGTATCAGCCGGCGGCTCAGGTCGTGCATCACGAGGGCATCTCGCACGGGCGCGATACCGCCGTCGGTATCAAATCCCACCAGGTCGTGAACCGGCGCACTTTCGTCGATATATGGGCCAATGTCCTCGCCCAGCAGCATTACCGAAACGATGAGAACGTGTTCCGCGCGCGCGACCGGACCATGGGCCGCAAGGTCGTTCTGGTCATCGACCATTACGTTCCGACGCCGGATAAGGACGCCGGGTCGCGGGCGATCATGTCCTGCCTGCATATCCTCCTTCAGGCCGGCTTCGTGGTGAAATTCTGGCCGCACAACATGAGTTACAGCCCAGGATACACCGAAGTCCTGCAGGGCATGGGAATCGAGGTTTTTCACGGCCCCCGCCAGGCCCCGTTCGAGGCCTGGATCAAAACCGTTGGCAGCGAATTCGATACGATCCTGGTCAGCCGGCCCGAGGTCGCCGAGGATGTGATCGCGCCGATCCGCCGGCACGCCCGTGCCCGCGTCATCTATTACGGTCACGATCTGCATTTTCGCCGCCTGCGTCAGCAGGCCGATGTCACCCACGACGAAGCCCTCCGGCGCCTCGCGGAGCACATGCGCGAGCGCGAATACGCCATCTGGCGGCAGGCCGATCTTTCTCTTTACCTGTCCGAGGAGGAAGCCCAGATCGCCTCCGCACTGCAACCGGACGCAAACATCGGCTCACTCGTGCCGTATTGCTTCGATCACTTTGCCGATCCCCGGCCCGCGCCGCCGGGACACGAAATCATCTTCGTCGCCGGCTTCGGTCACCCGCCGAACGAAGACGCCGCGTTCTGGTTCGTGAACGAAATCCTGCCGTTGATCCGGGCCGAAGTGCCGGAGGCGCAACTGTCGGTCATCGGCTCCAACCCGACCGAACCCGTGCAGGCCTTGGCGGGCGATGGCATCAGCCTGTTCGCCAATGTCACCGACGCCGAACTGGAGGCCGCTTACGATCGCGCCCGCGTGGCCGTTGTGCCGCTACGCTGTGGCGCCGGCGTGAAGCTGAAGGTGGTCGAAGCGTTGCGCGCCGGCGTCCCTCTGGTCACCACCCCGGTTGGCGCGCAGGGTCTGCCGGGCTTGTCTCAGATCGTCGCTGTTGAAGACGATGCCGCATTGTTCGCTGCTGCTGTCGCCGCACTGCTCAAGGACGACGTAGCCTGGAAAAAACGCAGCCAACAGCAGGTTGAATTCGCCCGGATACGGTTTTCCAGGGAAGCCATGACGGCGTCGGTGCTCGCCGCTCTCGGCGGCGCGGCCTGATCCGGCATCGTTTGCCAGATCCGGTCCGCCGTGGCTGGATGGCTCCCCGGATTGTGGGGGAGAAAACGCCATGACAAGCGAACAGCAGGACCGTAAACCATTTCACCATCCGCGCGTTCGCCCGGACTGGCTGGCAAAGCTGACCGAAGAGGTACTCGACCCCGGCCAGCCGATCATCGATCCCCACCATCACCTATGGAAAGCGCGGCCCGACCCCTACTTGCTGGCCGATCTCGTCGCGGACCTCCGCACCGGCCACAACGTCATCGCAACGGTCTTCATCCAGTGCCGCTCCGAATACCGAACGTACGGCCCCGAGGCGATGCAGCCCGTGGGCGAAACCGAATTCGTCGCTGCTGCTGCCCGGGAATGTGAAACCGGCCCATATGGCAATCTGCGAGCCTGCGCCGGCATCGTTGGCCATGCCAACTGCCTGCTGGGCGAGCGAATCGACGATGTGCTGGAGGCGCACATCCAGGCCGGCGGCGGCCGCTTCAAAGGCATTCGCCACAGCGGTACCTACGACGCCGGCATCGCCCCGACCGCACCCCCCGGCGCGCCCCCCGGCCTCTACCGCGACACCGCGTTCCGTGCCGGCTTTGCAAGGCTGCACCGCCTGGGAATGACGTTCGAGGCCTGGCTGTACCATCCCCAACTCGACGATCTCGCCGACCTGTTGCGTGCGTTCCCGCAACAGAAAGTCGTTCTCAACCACTTCGGCGGCCCGCTCGGCGTTGGTCCCTATAAGGGCAAGCGCGCCGAGGTCTTCGCCCGCTGGCGCGCCAGCATCACCGAACTGTCCGCATTCCCGAACCTCCACATGAAGCTCGGCGGCCTCGCGATGAACGTCAACGGCTTCGGCTACCACCATCAACCGCTGCCGCCCTC
>JBEKLE010000626.1:0-3527 GCA_050010355.1 Rhodopila sp.
GTTCATGTAGTACTCGTGTAGTCAATTTCGGCGGAACGGCAACGGTTCACGGCTTGACTGCGCGAGCACTATACATACACTCGCGCCAAGGTTGCGGCAGGCCGATCTATGGGCGGAACGAAGCCGCCAGGGGATGCTCGCGCATGGGTTGCGGGCGGTGCCGCTGTGCCAGAGGTTTTTTCGCAACCGTTAACCGTTTGGTAAACAGATCCGGTCCAGGCTTTGAGAGACCCCGCCGCCTGGCGGCCAGCGCCCGAGGTGTTCTGTGTTCCGTTTCGTTGTCGCGCTCGCCGCCCTAGTCATCGCCTTTAACTCGCCCTCTCATGCGCAATCCGCCGCTTATTCAGATGGCTTAGCGGATCGGACGGCCTACGAAGCTTGGATCAGCAGCCTTGAAACCGGCGAGAAGACCGGCGCGGCATACTGGGCCGGGCAGCGGAGTCTGCCCCATCCAGGACCATGCGGTCATACCGATACACCCGCCGATGCTGGTTGCGGTGAAGCCCAGCGTCGACTGGCACCGGCTGACGTCAGACGGCGGAGCGAGCCGGCGTATCGTCAGGGATGGAATGCGTTTCAATCCACCACGCCAGCCGAGACGACCCAATCCACCGCGGCAGCCAGCGCGCCGGGGGATGATTCGGCGTGGTATGGTGTTGCCGAGACTAAGTGTGTGAGCGCCGGCGCTGACTTCGGCGATCCCCAACTATGGGCGGAACAGATGCGGCGAGAAGGCGCGATCGTGTTGGACAAGAGCGATCCTAACAAGCGTGACGAAGGCGCGGCTGAGTTCCTGGTTTCATTCCGGGGAGAGACAAAAAATATGGCGTTTTTTCAAGGGAAAAAGTTTTGTGCCAGTATGGCATCACTGATCCAGAAGATCGGGATGATGCCGTGGCAATTTCGCCAACAGATCGCGCCGGAGATAAACAGGCGCTTTTCCGCACCTTAGGCGTCACTACACGAGCTGGGACTAGCGGCTCATACAGTGTTTCACTGCATCCATTGCGGCAGGCAGGCCAGCAAGGTTAATAACGGGATCCCTTTCGTCATTTACAACAGCTATTATCATAGAAGGCGATAGCCGAAGCTCACGATAAAACCGACTTGGATCAGTGAATGTAATGACCTCCAGAAAGGCGCTCTGATCAGTGACAACCGGTATTGCCGCACCATCACTAAACTTGAGCAGAGCGTGACTCTTGTAGAACGGCGCCCCTTCCATAAACATAAACCGCATGTAAACTTTGGCTGTGGCTGTGCCGCGTGTGGCCTCAATACTTAGCTTCTGCGGCTGACCGAATCTGTTTTGCCATCTTAGCGCTGTGCCGCATAGGTAGCCCACTGGTGAAGGCCCTTCGTAGATATTCCAATTTCCGGATGCTCCAACACTCCTGACTTCAGCAATTGCCGGAGCGCTCCGGCCAGCGGGGGATGGGCGTACACCGGTGATCGTACTGGATTCGCACACCACGCCCGGTTCCAGTACACAGGCGTGTGCAATGCCAGTGCTCGATGCAGCAATAGCGATGGCGCCGACAGCCACTATTAGCATTTTCATCTAATCGACTTTCGAATGGGTCATCTCGCGTGCAAAATCGCAGGAAACACTCTGTTCTGTCGACAGAATTGTTGCTTACAATAGCACTTGATGAATACGGCCAACGAGCTCGGTACGGCGCGCAGTCATCATCACGCGAGCGGCCCAAAGCAATCGCCGCCTGGCATGATGGCCGTCCCAGCGCCTATACCCCGAGGCCGGGCGGACGCATGGGCGAGGAAAGCCTGGGGGAAATTCCCCCAATCACGGGCTCCCAGAGCCCTTGACCGTGCCAGTCAGACGGCGGGCAAGGATCGCAAGACGATGCCCGCTCGGGCCGCTGCGTTTTGCCGTCTTCCCCGGTCGTGACTATATCGCCGGCCCGCGCATCAATCCGCCAGATCAAGGGCTGATTTCATCGCGTGGCGAGGGAGTGAGAGCATGGCGGTCATGAGCCTGGGCGGAGCCGACAGCATGGCCTCTCGATACAACGCGCCGCCCGTGCGGCCTGCGCCGTATCTGTTCCTTCGGGATCGCGAGGCAGAGCGGCGCGAAGGCTTGCTGGTCGCCGGTCGGTTGCTCTGCCCGTGGCCTCAACCGCTGACCAATCAGCGGCGGGATGAGTTGGCCAGGATCGAGGCGAGGTTGGCCAGGGAGCGAGAGCGCGGTCTTCTCGGTCCGCTCGGCTCATGGGTGACCGAGGACCGGATAGTGCCGTTCAAGATCCAAGGTCTTGATTGGCTGAAACGTATGGCGGCCGACGGGCTGCGGATCCCGATCAGGATTGTCCCGCCAGTCGGGTAGCCTCGCACCCCTGCGCACGGTGCGCCACATGGTGGTAGCGGCCTCGCGGCGGCTTTAGCGCGTGTAGACCGGACCCGTGAATTTAACCTGTTGCGTTTGCAGTCCTATGTTTGACGGATTTTTTGTCGCAGATTCGAGCGCGGTCATCGGTTCCAAAATTGGCGGCTCGGCCTGGAGAAACCCAGTTTCCGTCAAATACTTATGCTCGTCGGCCGACAACTCTAGGACCGTGCCCGGGCCGTGCGAAATTCCGGCGAGGCAGACGGTCCTACCACGGACGACATACCCACGTCGCAGCGTCGAAGGTGGCTCGGGGACAGTCTCGGCGTCGGCCGGGCGGCGTTTTGTCTCCGTCGTCATGTGTTTAGCTCCCGACGTTTCTGGCCGGCGGCGATGATCTGGGCCGCCAAGCCGGTTGGCGGCGGTGCGCCAGTGCCGTGCGGCGTTTTAGCCCGCGAGCCGGCTGCCAAAATCCGTTTCGACAGAGCAAGCGCGGCTGCTTCAGTCGCGTCTGAACTGCCGATCTCTGTTCTGAAGTCGATAGTCGGCTCCGGCAGGGGGAGAACCATTGCAGCGCGTCGTCGCGCAGCAAGCAGTAGATGGGAAAAATCAGGTGCCGGACTACGCAGAACTTCCCGCCGGCGGGAAGTTTCAACAGCAACAGGCGCTGGCGCCGGTTTCGACTTGGGCCGCGGTTTCGGCGCAGCCGTTCGATGGCGCCTCAACAAGTCGGCAAAAACTGAGCCCGAGGTGAGCAGCGGCGTGGCCTTGGGCAGCCCGCGGAGCGTCGTAAACGGAACCGGTGATCTCTTGAAAGGTGCAGCCGTGGACATTGGTTTTCTCCTTCAAATCAAATCGTTTATGCGCCTTTTGAACAGGATCGTCACGCGTTGCATGACACGACCGAGGCGGCAACGAATTCAGCCCATGTCGCAACGTCGCGGGATTGCGCTTGTCCGAGCTGGTCGTTCGAAATCCACGTCTTAGCGATCATCATCGGCGCATCATCCCCGTGGCCTCGAGGCCGCACCAGGAAAACGCCCGGCCCGGCGGGCAGAGTGATTTCGTTCAAAGCGAATACTTTGCCGCCCTCGGAGGGAGGCAACACGGCCAGATGGTTGTGGGCCTCGATAATGGCCGCCGGTAGGTCTGCCCCAGCCCCTGCCTGGTCGTATAGGCGGCC
>JBEKLE010000627.1:0-3519 GCA_050010355.1 Rhodopila sp.
TCGCTGATGCATTGATCATGCGGCGAGTCTACGCAGCACTTGTCCGCGCCGGAATCTCCCCCTGTGAAATAGTCGGCCGCGCGACCTCAGGCGACTCGTTCATTTTTGGGCGTCGCCTAAGCGTCGCCGGATCGGCGGCGCGTGTCTCGACCAGCAGCGCGGCGCCGTCGGGACCCAGCGCACGGATGGCTTCCGGCATGGCACGCTTGTTTTCGACCGAGCGCAGCGCGGCGCGATCGGCCAGTTCGACCGCCGCCACCGGTGCGGCTTTCAGCGCGGTGACCGCGCCGCAGGCGGTTTCCAGATCGTCGAACAGGATGAGCGCGCTCGCCTTGTCCGCGTAGTCCGGGACAGTGCGATAGGTGACCTCGGAGATGAAGCCCAGCGTGCCCTCCGAGCCGATCATCAAGTGGGCAAGAACGTCGAGCGGGTCTGTGAAGTCCACCAGCGCATTCAGGCTGTAGCCAGTGGTGTTCTTGAGGCGGAATTTGTGCCGGATGCGCGCGGCAAGCGGTGCGTTGTTGCTTGCCGCCTTGGCCAGTGCGGACAGCCCCTCCACCAGATCCTTTCGCTGCTCCTTGAATGCGGCGCGGCTTGCCTCGTCGCGTGTGTCAAGCACTATTCCATCGGCCAGAACGACACGTATCCCCGCCAAGGTCCTGTAGCTGTTCTGGGCGGTGCCGCAGCACATGCCGCTCGCATTGTTGGCGGCGATACCACCGATCATGGCTGAGTCAATCGATGCGGGGTCAGGCCCTATCTTGCGGCCGTATCGCGCCAGTCGCCGATTGGCCTCGGCGCCGATGACGCCCGGTTGCAGCGTGATGGTGGCGGCGTCCGGGGCGACCTCGCATTGGCGCCATTTGTCCCCGAGCAGCAGCAGGACCGAATCGGTGATCGACTGGCCGGACAGGCTGGTGCCGGCCGCGCGGAGGGTCACCGGAGTTCTGAGTCGCGCGCACTTGGCGAGCAGCCAAGTGACTTCCTGCTCGCTCTCGACCACGACGGCGAGTTTGGGCACCAGGCGGTAGAAGCTCGCGTCGGTTCCCCAGGTGAGCAGCCGCAGCGGATCGGTGATCAGCCGATCCGCGGGGATGCAAAAGGATATGCTGGCCAGCAACGCGTCGTACGGCGGCGACAGGGGAAAGGCAACGTCGGTGAGACGTCCGGGCACCACAGGGACCGACATCGGCGATGACCTTCAGATGATCGACGATGCCGCCGATTTCCGCGGCTACGTGCATTGATCCAGGTCAACGCCTGAAAATGAGACGGTGCCAGGGCCGACGACGCGCCAACGTCGAACCCGAGCCAACGCGCCCGTGTTCCGCCACCTCGTGAACAAGTCACCCCTGAACCGTATCGTCGAGTTGTGCGGGGTGTCGTTCCCAACCGTCTATGACAAAATCCGGTTCATCCACCGCCAGTGCTCACTGTTCGCGGCGTCCCGCGAGGCACGCTTACCTGGGATGGACCTCGGCCGCCGATATCTATGCACGGACCGTCAGGATTACATCCTGAACTGGGGCAGCCGGACCAACCGGAAAACCGTCCAACTCACGGCCGTGGCCACGGCCGATCGGGAGTCTGGCTATGTATTTGCCTTCAGCCCGAACTTCGACGCCTCGTTCGACCAGGACGCGGCAGAGGCGCATGGCTCGCAGCGGGCGACGCCGACAAGCCGCCGCAAACGCGCGACACCGCTCGGTTCTGGACCAAGGCCGACTACGCGCAGTCCCTGGCGCGGGCGGCGGAAAAATGGCCGCCAGCCCCAGACGGGGGCAAGGGGGACGAAGTCGCCATCGTCATCGAGCAGCGCGGGGACCTCGAAGCGGCGGAGCCGATGGTTGAAGGCCAACAGCTTCCGCCGCGCGGTGTGCAGATCCATGCCGACCATCTCGTGCACGGCCATTACCATCACCTACGGCACCTGCTCCGGAGCACCAACCAGGTGAACTTCAGCCTGGACGAGGACAGCGGCCTGCTGTCCGCCTGCCTCGGCGCGTTCGGTGACAGGGTGCGCGACCGCACCGCGGAAGTCGTGCAGGTCCGCATGGCGTTGGTGCATGAATAAGATAAGCAACTGAAATCATTCATATTTTCTGAAGTGACTAATTCGGCTAACCGTTTGATCTCATTGAACTTCTGGGCTATTCATGCACCAACACCTGTTTCTGTGTTCTCTGCTCGATAAACTGCCTGACTTCCGTAACCATATCGGTGCGAGCAGCCCCCTGAATCGGATACTTCAAACCGACATCGACCCTGGCGCTGCCTTCATGCGCAATACTGGCCAGCCCGTCACGAATCCCAGAAACCGCCGATGCTCCGCCCCCGCGTCGCAGATCGTGCAGCGATGATACCGTTTTGATATGAATCAATGCGCGGCCGGAGGAGCCATGGAGTAACCACACCCTGAAAAAGGGGCGATTGCCCGCCGGAACGGAGAAGAACCGCCTATGAGCTTCATCGTCTGTATCGCGGCGCTCTGCTTTCCGATGCTGGCCGCCTACCGAGGCTTCAGCATCATTCTGTTCTGGGATGCCACCATCGGTAGAGTCCTGACCTTCACTCGGTAGAGTCCTGAAACAAAATGTTAATCACAAGAGCGAGTGCCTCGGTAGAGTCCTTGCCGACTCGGGGGGAGTGGAGAGCGTGCGAGCCTGAGAGGGCTGTTCCTGGCTCAGAAGCTTTGGACTCACGGAACGGGGGTGAACTGGTGCCAAAGCTGGTGCGGCGAGTGAAGTTGGCGGCGGAGCCGCCGTCCGGTTTAACGATGGAGGTGCATGCTCTCTGCGAGGACGGGACTTTCAGAGGCTTCACGCGACTGACCACAAAAGGCACGGGCGTCCGCGCGTTTATTGTCACAAACGGCCGTTTGCAGAGGTGGCCGGGTGTCGGTTAGCGGCATCCGGGCCTAGAGGCAGGTCGACAGGGCAGGGGGTTGCACGATGGCCTGGACCGTATCCGGGCACGACAGCAATATCATCCGGCGCATTCCCAGAGGCGAATTTACCGTGGTGTCTGGCTGAATCCGCGCCCAAGGCGGCCGGACGTCGCTCATCCTGATTGTCGCGAACCCTAAATCGCAATACTGCTAAATGAGGGATTCCAAAGACTTGCGTGTTTCCTAATTAGTGATAAAATACCCTATATCGTGATAAAAACATCCCAATTGGCGATCGAATGTCGGGATGAGCGTGGGCCGCGGGCTTGGCAGGGAAGGTCTGCCTGGTAGGTTCTACGGTCGCCAAGTTGGGATTGCGCACTGGGCGGGGTCGATCGTTGTCAATCAGGGCACATAGCCCTGGTCCGGCTGGAATTTAGGCGACTGATCCCTGAATTTGCAACGAATTTTCCATAAAATATTGATTTTCCTTGTTCCTTCCCTACCTATGCGCGATAATTTCGCTTATCGCGCCTAAGCGAATTAGTCGCCTTGCCATCCGGGCCAATCCTCGCGATTCTCCGCTCATGGACGACTCATATCTCTGCATAGCGGCTGCACAGTTCAGTTAC
>JBEKLE010000628.1:0-3493 GCA_050010355.1 Rhodopila sp.
GCGCGAACGTAATCGCCATAGACCCAGCGCGGGGTATGGGCATTCGCGTGGTCTGGCGACTGCGGATCTCGCCATCCCCAGTCGCGGCCATAACGCGCGAGATAGCGCGCGAAATGATCAGGGCGGTCGGGGTACAGACTGAACACCTTGGCCGGACCATTCGTCAAATGCGCCGGATCACGTGCCGAATAGGCCAGTCCCCGGCCGAGATCGACGCGAGCCTCGATAACCTTGATCGCCAACGGTTCGGTGGCACCATCAAGCAACCGGATAGCGGTCAATGTGCCCGAAAAACCACCGCCGATGATGACGATCACGGGGGTTATGCCGGCATAGGAAACCGCTGAGGAGAGATTGTCAGGCATCACGTTCACCGTCGCTGATTCAGACTGAAACGATCGCCTTTGATCGCGACAGTCTGTCCGAGCATACTTGCAGGAAATAGCCCTGACACACCAGACGCTGACCACCGGGGAGGTCGGTGCCCCTAAGCGTCAGCACCATAAGCCCGGGCATTGATAAGCTAGCCGGTTCTCGAATGACTTCAGGCCAGCACGTGGGCGCTGACCGCGTTTGCTATGACCGGTTGTCAGTGTGTTGCCGGAGCCAGGTCCGCGACCGTGCTGTATGGCCCACAATCCGCGGCCCAACAGCTCGGGGCGGAAGACATCTTGCACGACAGATGCCGTGGCGCAAACAACTACGGGGCGTGGCGGCGTGGACTATTGGAATTGGTGTTGCGAATGCCAGGGCTTCCCGCAGCACGGGGTGCACGAATCTGCACAACACCAAACAACGACGTTAGTCGCCGGGGACGAACGTCCTTGAGTGGGCGCTGCCCGCCACAGTGCTGGCAGCGGCGGCGGTTCAGGCAATACTCCTCGGTCTGCCTGGACCAGATGGTGCTGCAATACGGCCATTGTTTTCTGGCCTTCCGCGATCGACAAACCGAGCGTCTCTGGCGAACAGGCGGCCGTCGTGCACTCGCCGACGCTGACCTCACGCAGTTCTACGCCACCTCCCTCTCCGGCCAGTTCCACCAAGACCCGCCACTTCATCTCACCCTCCCAGTCCAATACCAGCAGGTCCGCCATACACCCTGGGTTGGACCGCCCGGTGGCCTGACATGGTACGGAGGGGAACGTCGAACCCGGCGACCGTTTCATAAAGCGGCGTTGGTCCCCTGGAGCCATCCTGAAAACGCGGTGCTCGGATCGTCGCGCCTAGGGAATATGTCGGCTTGACGGCCTGAAATCGCTGCCAAGATGGATGTGGTGACAGAGGTAGGGCATCAGCCCACAACGAACCTTCACCACAGCCGAGGACAGATATGCCGGTCATCGTCACGCGGATCTACGATACTGAGGACAAGGCACGGCAGGCTGAAGCGGGGCTGAAACCGCAGACCGTGGTCGGGCAGGTTACGGTCGTAACGCCCCGCGATGGCGATTCCGCCGAGGCGAAGCTGGCGGCAAACGGAATGTCGGCTGGCAGCGCAAAGGTTTACGTCGAGGCGGTGAAGCGAGACCGCTACGTCGTTTCTGTCGAACCAACCTTCGGCCGCGCGGCTGCGGTCACGCAGGTGCTTGACGGCATCGGCCCGGTGGACACGCACATTTCCGATGTGCCGGAGACCGTAGCGATCTGGAGAATGCCCAGGGGCGCGCCGGCCGGCGATACCGGCACGGCAACGGCGGGCGCACCAAAGGCGGGTGACCAGGCGGCACCTCTTTCCTCCCTTTTCGGCTGGCCGCTTCTGTTCAATGATCCTACCCCGGCCTCCGCCAAGTTTGGCTGGCGCGTGCTGCTGGACAACCCGACGCCATTGTCGTCGCGGCTTGGTTTGCGCACCCTGTTGGCAAGCCAGGGACCGCGGGCGACGCTAAGCAGCGATCCCGCACCATTTTCGAACCGCCTCGGTTTGCGCCTGCTGCTGAAAGATCCAGCGATCGCCTCCGATCGCTTCGGCTGGCCGACCTTGAAGACCGACCCGGCGCCGCTGTCGTCGTGGCTGCGCTGGCCCACGCTGTTGAAGAATCAGTCGCCGCGAACGTCCCTGATCGGAAATCCTGCGCCGTTTTCCACATTACTGGGCTTGCCGGTCCTGCTGCGAGAGCAGAAGAAGGCGGACTGATTGTGCGACCTCCATGTTATGGCTGGGCTTGGCGCGGCCCTCTACGACGGCGGATGCGTCGACCGGGAACCTCTTGCTCGCCACTTTCTTGTGCACCGGCTTTGTGCGATGTTACATCATTACGTGCGACGAACTGATGGACCACTCGGCCGCCGGTCTGCTGCTTAGACGTAGCATCAGAACCCACCTTTGCCATTCATCGCCGAGGCCGCATTGATCGACTGGTGCTGACCAGGCCGCGTCCGCACCGGTATCTGGCCGCGTATACCCCAGCACCGTCCGCGCCCGGCGTCGGCCCGAAACACTGACTGATTCTAGAACAATACCAAGCGACCGATGAGTGGACTCTACTGTGATTTCGCCCGGCTCGGGGCGGCGTGATCTGTTTTTGCCGATCCAGGATGGGGGTGGGACAGCGATGACGGTGCAGATCACACGGCTCGGAACACACGATGCGTATCCGCTGCGTCGGTCCGCGGGGCGCACGTCCGCAGCACCTGTTGCACGGCGGTTCTGGCGTTAGCTCTGGTGTTGGAAGGGCATGGCCGGGCGGATGCGGCCAAGAGTTGCGGCATGGATCGGCAAACGCTGCGTGACTGGGTGATCCGTTACAACGAGCACAGCATAGCTGGTCTGTCGGACCTTCCCAAGCGAGGCGGCGCGGCGCCAAAACTATCGGTTGAAGAGAAGGCCGTGCTGACGGAGTGGGTTCAGCAAGGCCCGGATCTCGCGGAAGATGGCGTCGTGCGCTGGCGGTTATGCGATCTGCGTGAGCGGATACAAAATGTCTGCTCATGGCAGATAGTGCATAATGACATTATTCAACTGGTACAAGCGACGTTTTCACTTCATTGTTGCTGCTTCAATTAAACAAACCCCTTGGCAACCTCTGTCATTGGTCGCAGCATTAACCGGCCCACTCCGGCGCCTGTTGATCATGGCGCAGCCGCAGCCGCTGCACCCGCAGGGCCGCGAAGACCTCGGAGGGGCTATCAGTGGATCCACCAAGGCCAGGCAGGCTCGCCCGGGCCTCGTCCGCAAAGCGCCGCGCCAAAAGGGGGCTGGCTTCGCCGAGATAGGCAAGCTGCCACCAATCCTGGATCGGCGCGGCCGCACGCCTCAGCAGATCATCTGCCGGGAGAGAGGGCATAGCGTCGGTTGTCAGATAGACAACGCGGTGGGAGAACATTTGGCGAATTCCCACCGTCCACTGAACGTGGTCGCTCAATTTGGGACTCATGAGGTATGCGGGACGCATTCTGTGGACGGAAATTATAGCGGCAGAGCGGCGTCTGCGCGGGCGTCCACAGAACGGACGGTTTATGGACATGCAGGCTACAGCACCGAAGTTCACATCCG
>JBEKLE010000629.1:0-5372 GCA_050010355.1 Rhodopila sp.
TGGGTCTCACTCATTTTGGCGCGGCTGTGAACACGTCACGCATATCAGCAGGTCCCTTGCAGAGCCGCATCAAAAGGGCGAAGCACCCTGCACCACGAATTCTCTGCCGCTGATGTCGGAAATGCGCTATGCGAATTCGGCAAACATCGGCCATCCGCTACGAATGCTTGAGCTTTAGCCTTGCCAATCAATCGGGTGTTCCGGCAGACGCCTGGCATCCCCGATTGCCTTGAACGAAGTTTGCGATCGGGTGTCCGTCTGGAAAAAGGTGCAAGGCTACGTCTTATTATTTTCTTATGACAGCCGCGCCGTTGGGCCCAACACATCCAGCGCGATAGACGCCTTTGGCGCAGGTAACCGTCCGCGGCGGTGGCGGACGCTTGTGAACGACAACGGCGCCATTTGGCCCGACACATCCGGCGCGGTAGACGCCGTTGGCGCAGGTAGCCGCATGAGCCGTTTGAGGCATTCCCAGTGTCACGAGGGCCGAAAGGCTAAGCGTGAAGATTGCCAGTGCGAGAGCATGTTTCATAAGTGGACACCTTCTTCAGGACTGGCGAATCAGTCGTGGAAATTCTGGGCATACTGGCAAGTCTATTGCCACTACAAAATATTAGGTCAATCTCTATTGTGGTGACAAATGGTTGCCTGGGCTGCTTTCGTCACGGGCGGTGGGTCCTACTTCGCGGTCCGGGCATCGATTTTCGGCGCATAAAGCCGCATCGTAAGGTTCAACGGTCCCTTTGGCGCCGGTTGCCAGTTCGGGCGCACATTCGAAGCCTGCGCAAGCCCAATGATCCCTGCGGAGTATTAGCCCACCAATTAGACGGACTTGCGCTCATAGCATTGAGACGATCAACAGCATCACCACGAGGCTAGCCTCAGGCCGGTCCGTTTCGCCTTCAAGTGAGTGATGACAACCTTGGAAGTGCGGAGCCGGCCCGGAACAAGATGCTTCAGTCCCGCGAGGATGCCGCCGGTTCAACGCGGACCAACACAGCCTCTGTGATGATCGCCGTGATCGTGTCGCCTATCTTTATGAGCTTCATACTTTGCTGGCCTTCGGGCGTGACCACGTTCACGGATCGAATCCCCCCGCCTGAAGGATCAACCAGGGCAATGGTATGTAAATGTCGGATCAACGCCGACGACCAAACCACTGACCACCATCTTGCTTCCAGTGGCGCCCCCGGGCTTCTCACCAGGCGCTGCTCGCGCGCCGGCGACGGTCAGAGACTCATTCGGAAGCTTTGTCCCCGATGGCGCGAGCACATACGCCGAGGAGGTGAAGTAATGCGCAATGACAGTGTCGCCAGGCCGGACCTGCGCCAGATTCTGGACTTGATCTCCGACCTTTAGAACCATCGTATTGCCGCCGGGTGCCTCAAGCGTAACCGCGCGGGTTCGCAGGTCGACCATCTTGACGACTGCTCGAGCGGATACGGTCTCCGTATGAGCGATGCCCGCTATGTCTGACGCCTGGGCGAAGGCGCAGAAGGATAAGCCTGGCTGAACCAATCCACCAGTCGCAATGACTAATCCCAGCGCCCGCACTCGGGCTATGCTGCTCTGCCTCGTAAACATCTCGTGCTCCCCTCCAGATGGCCGCAGCGTCATCAATCGACGCGACCGAGCGCAGGAGAATACCGTGCCGTGTGACAGCAGTTACCGCTATGCGGATTTGGCACTGGACGTTACCGGCCTTCTGATCATAGCAGACTGAGTTGCGTTCATCTGGGCCAAGCCGTCAAAAGGACCGTCACTGCGATATGGGTTCCGTGGCTTTGCGCCATTCATTTGGTGTCCTGCCTGACCAGCGGCGGAATGCGCGCGAGAAGGCGCTGGCGTCGACATAGCCAAGCGACCAGGCAATTGACCGAATGGGAGCCGCAGATTCCCGAAGCAATTGTTGCGCGCTGTCGTAACGTTTATCTTCAACGAGCCGGGTGAAGCTGGTTCCCTGCTTACCAAGCAGTCGATGGAGTGTGCGCGGTTTCAATCCCAGCTTCGAAGCGACGGCGGGCGCCGAGGGTATGCCGATGGCATTCCTGCCGTTGGTGGATATGACGGGAAATGTTGCCTGGTGGATTGACATCGTTGCGGTCGAGCCAACTGCTCTCAAACTCCATAGCAGTCACGTCAGAATTAAAAGTTATCGGGGCCTGCAGCAGTGCCGTATGGCGCGGCGGATCGGGTGGATGATGCGCGAAACGAAACCCTAAGGGGCGCCAGCGCGGCCCGCACAGGACACGGAGAGCGCCAGTAGCAAATCCCATGGCGCAGTCGACTAGCTGATCGCGTCCGGTCAGTTTGCTATGGAGCTGAGCGCATTCGATGGTGCAGGTATTTCCAGACATACTTAGAGATAGGAGCGAATTGGGGAAGCTTGTTGGTTGTGAGATGATGCGCATTAGCGCGACACTCGCCGGGGGCTGGTTTGGCGTCTGGCCTTGCTCGTCACCTATGAATCGGGATCCGGCCCGCAAGCCTACCAACAGCGCAAACTCGGACTGGGCAGTGGCCGCCACGGCAGACGCGAAGACGCGGGCTAGCCAAGCGAGAGGAACGACAAGCTCGGGGTCTGCGAGTCGTTGTCGGCTGATCCCAGCACGCCCGAAGCCCACTTCTGTGTCTATTCCCTGCTCTTGCAACATCTCAGGGACGAGGCCCGCAGCGCCTATATGCAGAAGATTGCGGCGTTCCACCAATGGACGATTGGACACATTTGTTGCCCAGTTTCCGCGTGCCCAATGCACGAACGAAGAGGCGGAGAAACCGGTAAGGTTTTCCGATGAATATTCACCATACTTATTCGCAATCCAAGCACAGTCGCTATGCAGTTCCGGAATCGACATGCGCAGCAACGTCGGGCCCTCCCACCACGACCCCGCCGCCCCTGCCTGATCGGCTGCGGACGCCCACGCGGCTTCCGGCGCCTCGACGTTGACCGCTGCGAGGTCAAGCCGTGCACCCGCTGCTGGCGCTGCTGGGCGATCGTGTCGGGACTGATTGAGGTGGCTGACAACGCCATCGCACCGAGCGTGAGGTAATGCGATGAAGAAACTCGTCCAACTCGCGATCAGCGAGATCACCCGCGACTTGCTGTTGCAGCCGCGTGCGAGCTGCGGCTGATCCAGGCGCCTGCCGAAGTGCTCTGATCGTGCGCACGGCGCGCCGATGTTTGCGATCCCGGGCGCCGATGTTTGCAGGTCGCTACACGTAACCCTTGAAATTCGCGCCATGGCGAATGTCGCATGAGGCCCTGTGCCGCCGCGGCCTCCACGGCTGTCGCCGGCACATGATCGGTTCGCTCTGCTGTCCTATCAGGCTGCTGAAAAAGCCCCTTCGAATTCCGATTTCGGCTGTTTTGCCGCGGATTTGCGATTTCCAGGGCGATTTTTAGCGGTTTCGCGAGTACCGGACAGCCGCTGACGTCCACAGGGGCAGATTCCGGGCAGACTCATCCTGTCGCCAGCAGCGCGGCAACCGGATCAAATTGTAAGCCGCCGCCTTGAACACAAACATCCACTCGACCCGCTCCAGACCGCGCAGCTTGGTCCGCGCCATGCCGCCGACTTCCTTGATCCAGCCGTTTGCCTCCTCGATCCGCTTGCGAACAACCTTGCTGAGCCGGTAGCCAGCGTGGCGCGTCGTCCGCCCGTCGATGTTCGACCCGCGATGCGCATTGATGTTCTGCGCCACATGCGGGGTGACGCCAGCGGCGCGGCTGCTGGCGACGAACGCCGCGGTGTCGTAGTTCTTGTCCGCGCCAACGGTCTTATGGCCGCTGCCAGGCAGCGCCTCCAGCATCGCCAGCGCCTCCAGCATCGCCAGCGCAGCCTCCGGCTCCGCCGTCCCGGTGGCTCGCGTCAAGCGAACGTCCACCACCAAGCCATTGCGGTTCTCCATGAGCAGATGTCCGGTGAAGGCCAGTTTCGCACCCTCGCCGTTCGACTTGCGGGCCAGTCGCGCATCCGGGTCGGTGGTCGAGGCGTGCGTCTCGTTCGAACGTTTCTCTTTGTGGAAGTTGCGCTCGCCGTTGCGACCCGGGGCGGGCGGCTCGTCGTTGCCGTCCTTGCGGCGGAAGCTCTTCATTGAAGCCCAGGCCTGGATCACCGTGCCGTCGACCGAGAAATGCTCGTCCGACAGCAAGGCTTTGACTCTTGGCAGGTTCAGCACCGCATCCATGAACGCCGCTGCGATGTCGCCCTCCAGCAGCCGGTCACGGTTCTTGCTGAACACCGTCGGCACCCACACCGGATCGTCCACCGACAGGCCGACGAACCAGCGGAACAGCAGGTTGTATTTGAGTTGCTCGATCAACTGCCGTTCCGAACGGATGCTGTAGAACGCTAGCAGCAGCAGGGCGCGCAGCAACTGTTCCGGAGGGATCGAAGGGCGGCCATTCTCGGAGTAAAGCGCGGCAAACTGGGCGTCGAGCGTGCGCAGTGCCTCGTCGGCGACGCCACGGATCAGACGCAGCAGGTGGCTGCTGGGGATCCGGCTCTCTGGTCGCACGTAGCTGAAAAGTCCATCCCGTCGATTATCGTTGCCACGCATGAGAGGCCGAAATCGCAAATCCGCGGTAAATACAGCCGAAACCGGATTTCGAAGGGGCTTTTTCAGCAGCCTGCTAGGTCGTACAAAGGCTCTGTCACGGCTCCCGATAAAGAACCGCAACCACGCCACAATTACCGCTCGGTTAGACCGGATCCCGTCAGATCGTCCCCGACTGGTTCGCAGCGTGTCCCAAGATGTTCGGCATAGAATGCTCCTCCATCGCCAGGCAGGACAATCGGTTCTCGGGTCGAATGAAACCGTGGCCCTCGTCGGGATAGACTAGTACACCTCGTCGGAATTCGCGACTCGGTTGGACCACTACGGCGAACCGAGTCGCATTTGCCACAGTTTCCCCGAAAACGACCTTTCGGGGCTCCAGGCCATAGGTGTGAATCCACCAGCGATGCGAGTCGACCCTCTCGATCGGGAGAGGAGGATATGGTGCCGGCTCACAAAGCTTCACCGGTGCAACTGTCGGCTGAGCATGAACGGGAACTGAACGATCTGGTGCGGGCGCACTCAACGCCACAGAAGCTGGCGGAACGCGCACGGATCGTCCTGCTGGCCGCAACCGGCGTGGGATTTGCCGAAACCGCCCAGCAACTGGGGATTTGGCGCAAGACGGCCGCTCACTGGAGGCGCCGGTGGCTGAACGCGGATGCCTCGGCCAGCGTGGCGGCGCGTCTGAGTGACGCGCCGCGCTGCGGTGCGCCGGCCACGTTCACGCCGGAGGTGATCTGCCAGATCATGGTGCTGGCCTGTGAAGACCCCGAGACGCTCGATGTCCCGATCAGTCATTGGAGTCAAAGCGA
>JBEKLE010000630.1:0-3473 GCA_050010355.1 Rhodopila sp.
AAACCGCTCAGGGCACCGGCAAGCTACGCATCAAAACCCGGTTTAATTAATTGGGGGTTGAGCAGATACGCTAAGGCTGGCGGTGCGGGCCAAGCCTTACTTTAGAACGTTAGTGGAGAGTCGGGCCATTGGTTATCGACGCTTGGCCAGTAGGGCCGGGACCTGGGTGGCGCAAATATATAGGCCCGGCGGCCCCGGCGATGGCCGTATGCAAAGGGTGCTGGGCAGTGCCGACGATCTCACTCCCGCCGATGGTGACCGCACGCTGAACTACGCCCAGGCCCTGACGCGAGCGCAACAATGGTTCGTTGTGATCGAGGCGAGTTGTGGTACCAAGCCCGACACCCCGCTCACCATTGTCCGAGCGATGGAAGACTACCTCGCGGCCTACGAAGCCAAGGGCGGAAAACACGGTAAACGCATGCGTCAACTCATCGCAGCACACATCCTGCCAGTGTTCGGCGCCCAGTTGGTCAAGGACCTGACCGCGCGGGCCATCGCCACATGGCGTGACAGCTTGGCGACCGCGCCGGCTCGGTTGCGCACGAAATCGGGCCAGCCCCAGCAGACCCGCGAAGCGACAACATCCGCCGCCCAACGCGCCCGCCGGGCGACAGCAAATCGCGTTCTGACGATCCTCAAGGCCGCGCTCAACCATGCTTGGGAAACCGGCGCGGTGCCTAGCGACGAAGCATGGCGCCGGGTCAGCCCATTCGAGAAGGTGGACGCGCCGAGAGTTCGTTGGCTGGAGGACGAAGAAGCGGTGCGCCTCGTCGAGGCATCCCCGGCCGATCTGCGTCAGATGGTGGTAGCCTCGTTGCTGACGGGCGGCGACTATTCGGAACTGGCCAACGCGCGGGTGCGCGATCTGCATCTCGACACAGCAACCCTGACGGTAACGGGCAAGCGGCATGAGCGTGTGATCCGGCTCTCGGCCGAGGCCCTGGTGCACTTCCGGGCGGCAGCGGCGGGCAAGTCCCCGTCGGACCTGCTGTTCCCGCGCGCCGATGGCGATCGTTGGGGCGACACGGAGCAATCGCGACCCATACAAGCGGCCTGCGACGCGGCCAAGATCAAGCCGGCGATTGGCTTTCATATCCTGCGGCATACCTATGCTTCCCGCATGCTGCGGCGCGGCATGGCGATGCATCTGGTGTCCAGGCAACTTGGGCATAAGAGCATCAAAACGACGGAAAAATACTACGCCCACATCGCGCCCGATAATGTTGCGAAAGCGGTGGCTGAACATAGCGGCAGATACGGTTTCTAATTGTCCTTCGATTGGACGCGGACCGAACGGCGAGGAGATGCACGCGGGACTGACGGGTGCAACAAGCATCGGGTCTGGTTCCGGGTCAGGCTCGCGCCGCCTACCCCCGGAATCAAGGTGAGAACCCCTGCTGTGATGAATAAACGGACGACCATTGCACGCTGACGAATAACTAGTAGATCGATTGCGTGGAACCGACCAGTTTGATCGAGCTTGAGGCGATTGCGCGGTCGCGAACGGAATGGGCCTGTCTGGTTCAACGGGCACGGAACCGAAAACCCGTCATCCAAAACTGGACCTATAAGATCGATACGGTAGCGTGATACGAGTCGGTCCACGGAAACGCTGTATTAGGCCGGTCGGGCGTCAGGTGCGCAATGTATTTTTGGTCTCCTTGATCCCGTGCGCCTTTAGCCAAGCCTTGTGTTCGGCATGCGCGCTGGTCAGCGCCGCCGTCTTGGGCAGGCCGGCCGGCTTGCCTTTTGGCGTGGACATCTTGATAACGCGAGACATTCGCTTGGCTCCCGCCGGATAAGCCGGCGAACTAATCCAGACTGGGCCGGCGATCCCGGTTCGTCGCCGGACGAATCTCGATGATTTCGTACAAGTCATGCGGGTCCACGCCAATCGGGCCTTTGCCAGAGCGATCACCGAAGGCAATTCGCCAGAAGTTGACATGGAATTCGGTAAGCGCATCTTCCTTTGAGAATGCGTCGATAACCGTCGAGACCTGTTCGCCGTTGTCTGTGAACTCGTAGCCAATGAACCACTCCCGGCCACCCGAGGTGCAGCGGTTCAGTTCGTCATTACAATCATACTGTGGCATCGAAAACCCCATCCCCCGATATCTCAGCCTCCGAGGCTAAGCGGGTTATGTGAATCAAATGCTAATAATCTTCCGGTATCGTGCCGTTGACGAGCCTCAGCGAGAATGAGGTGCTGCCGAATGGGTCGCGCCGGCCCCGTCGCCAGAACGAAGCCTGCTTGCCACTTGTGCTCCGATGCGGCCAACGGTATCTGCACAGAGCGTCCATCGGTGGTATAAGTGGGACGCGGTTCAACCAGGGAGCGAGCCATGTCAGCAAGCGATCGGCAGCCAACCGAAGTCCGAGAGAGTCTGGAGACGCAGGACCGGGCGGAGTTGAGACGTACCGCGCACAAGATTGCTTGGACGCGGATGAACGGCACCATCGACGCTGCGAACCCCTTTGTAGCGGCAGACAGTGACCGCCTCGCGCCAGGGGACGTACGAGACGAAGATAGCTCGTCGCATCATCGGTGACCGCATAGCACCCGGAATCTGGGGCCATCTGTGCAACCGTCGCTGGCTCTCTCATCGTTGGGTGGACAACGGCATGCAGGTCAAGGCCAAGCTGGCGCTGGAAGCCGACGAGCGAGACCATTGTGCAACCGATGCTCGCGGACGTAGTGAGCGGGACGGGCCGAAACTGATTCGTTCCATCGGTGGTTGGCTGTCAAGCCGCTCAGGACTCCAGGATTCCCGAACAAACCGCCGGGCGGGTTGGCGGGAGGGCGGTTTTTCGGGTGAGAGACCGCTTTCAGCTCAGTGTGGCATCGGCATGGCCTTTCTTTCGGATGCGGCTGCACGGCACCCGAGTCCGGGTTTGGGGCTTTGCAACCACCGCGAGTCCGGTGTCCGATGAGCGGACATGGATCGGCATTGCCTCCCGATCAGGTGGCTGGCGGCAGACCCCGGAACGCGATGGAATCGGCTGCGACTGAACATCCGGACGGCCCGCATGCCAGCGCCCGGGATGGCCTGACGGGCAGAGATGATCAGCCCCAGCGCCTCGGCACCCGCTCCCAGGCGGATGATCAGCGTGCGGGCGTGGTTGACCACCCGCCCCGGCAGACCGATCAGCCGCAGGCGCAGTGCCTTCATCCGCTTCGGTAGCCAACCGTTGCCCAGCACCAGCCGCTTCATCGCGGTGTTCAGGTTGTGCGCCAGGATCATCAACGCCCACCACGCCGCGTTGGCGCCGAACAGGCCAGAGGGTAGTTGGCCACCGGCGAGGTCGCTCTTCATCACCGAGTGGACCTCCTCGCTCTTGCCGCAGCGCTCGCGCAGCCACCAGATCACCTGATCGCCGGCATCGCGGCGGTTGGTGACGACGCCGAACAGCTTGTAGGTGCCCTTCGGGCCGAATTCCTGCGTCGGGAACGGCAGTTGCGCCTGATCGCC
>JBEKLE010000631.1:0-3472 GCA_050010355.1 Rhodopila sp.
CGCCGGCACAGCAGTTTCACCAGCGCCAGGGCGCGGTCATTGTCCATGCTGAAGGCGCGGACGAATGTATCTGCTTCGGTCACCAACAGCGTCGTAGCGGTCATCGCCGTTGCCGTAGCGGCGCGGGGACGCGCTTCCAGCACGCCTGACTCGCCGAAAAGGTCGCCGGGATACAGCCGGGCAACCTCGATGCCGCCGTTGACGGTGATGGCGACTTCGCCGTCCTCGATGATGAAGACCGCCTGGCTGGGATCGCCAGTGCGAAAGATCGTTGCACCGGCAGGCACTTGTAGCGACGGCATGGGATGGTCCTCCGCCGGCGATGCTACGCGCAGTTCATTGACCGAAGGTTAACGTGGCCCGCCTTGACATCGCGCGCGCCGCGCCGATTGTGACATCCGCACCGGGGTGCCCTCGCGCAAGGCGCATTCAAGGTTGCGGCGACCTACTCGCCGGGCGCCCAGGCCGGGTCGCTGAATGCCAGCGCCGTGGTGTTCAGCACGGGCGCAGCGACGAACCCGGTCGGGATGAACCTGCTTAGCTTGGGCAACTCCCGCACAGGGAGCCAGCAATGCTCCGGCTATGTGCGCCGGGTCAGGATTTGGTCGCGCGTGCTTTCATCAGTGGAACAGGTGGCCGCTTCAACTTAGCTCTCCATGGGGTTCGACACTGCCTAAAAATAAGAACGCCATCGCTCGCATATTGGGTTTTCAACTGTTGTAAATCCATATAGATATCGGTCATGGCGTTGAAAGCGGATCAGACCTCGGGTCCCTTAAGCACCGACGAGGCGTTCGGGCACTTTGAGAATGTACGGAGGGCATGGACCCGGCCAATTTGGGTGTATCGCCGCCAACAACTCCAACAACTCGTAAATTGGTGTACCGACCGCTACCTAGCCGAAGCAGTGCGCCGCGAAGAATGGGCCGATGGGTTGGAAACCGCCCTTTTGCTCGGGCTAGATTTTGCCGAGAGCATGCACGAAGCATTGAATCCTGACGGAGCGGCGGCCTTGAGGATCGCGCCGCCGCCTCGGGAACTTGAAGATGGTAAACCCTTACAAGACTGGAGCAGACAAGTCGGGCGTGTCTGGTACCACAGGCAGGAACCCCTTACATCATGTTGCTGAGTGGCGTAAGGCACTTGATCGAAAAGAAACTTATCATACTCCCCATGCGTGCAACAAGGAGGCGGTAGTCAACGTTGTGGACGCTTATATTGTCCGCCCTTGGCTTTCGCATCCCTGGATCGAGTGGATGCTGTTAGATGCGCTGGTCTGGCGCGAGGCTTCATCGGTCGCTGAAGAGATCGAGTTCACACATGCCGACATTCTCAACCCAGCTAGATGGCGTCGCTCGCGTCTCGCAGCGTTTGTGTCTCGAAAATTCGATCAACAGCGCGCTCAGGCGGTGCACTCTTCAACTGAGCCTTTGCGATCAGCGCTGGGAGCGATCCTGAGTGTCTATGCTGGGTTAGCTGGCATTGGCGATACCATTAGCGGGACACGCGTGCGAGAAACGCTTGTCTCCGCAGAGGCGACCGGCGCTCGTTGGGAGCCTGCGTGTTATGCGCTTCTGGACCTTGTGGCCGCGAGAGAACCCCCGATCTGGTGCATCGCCAACAGAGGACCGCTCCATTGGCCGTGGTAGAGATCGTTGCGCCTCGCCTTGATCGATGAGGCTGGCGACATCGGTCGCTGCGTCGCGCAGGCACTCCTCCCGAAGCGTATCGTGCATTTTACGGGGTCAAAAAGGTTCCCTAAGTCTATTAACCTCGTCACGCTCCGCCTGCCGCCTCAACAATGGCGCCATTTTCGTATCATAGACGTATTTCTGCTTTGCGTTCAGGGACGCGTAGGACTGATGCAGTACCTGCATCGATATCCCGTATGCAGGTGACTTCTCGTCCAGGTCGATCTCCTGGAGAGCAAGGTATAACTCCTCGTCGTGGTCGTTGACGCTCATCCTCGTGCTCCAGAGACCACAGAACGTGATCATGTCACATATGATCACGAAACCGCGAACACGTTTCGTCAATGCCCGCCGGGGACGTGCCTCGCGGTCACCTTCTATTTTATTCTGTTTTTCACCCAAGTCAATCAAGGACACGTGATGATTGCGTCACTTCGATTACTTGCGCAAACGACAATAATAAAATCTGCCTATTGGCAGTCGTCGGGGACGATATGACGCTGAATGGCGATGACCAGAGAATGATTATGCCAGCGAA
This sequence comes from Rhodopila sp., assembly GCA_050010355.1. GTDB lineage: Bacteria > Pseudomonadota > Alphaproteobacteria > Acetobacterales > Acetobacteraceae > Rhodopila. The sequence continues at coordinate 2,230 of JBEKLE010000631.1, forward strand.
GGGAGGTGTCATGCGGATCGTCATAATCGGGGCCGGCGTGCTTGGGGCCAGCGCGGCCTTTCACCTGGTTCGGACGGGAGCCGAGGTCACCGTCATCGAAGCTCATCTCGATGGTCGGGCGACCGCGGCGGGCGCGGGGATCATCTGTCCGTGGGTATCGGGGGTCGAGGACGCCGCGTTCTACCGCCTGTATACAGCCGCCGGGGAATACTACCCCGACCTGATCGCCGCGCTGTCGAAGGCCGGGGAGACCGACCTCGGCTACCGGCGTGCCGGGGCGATGCTCGTGTCCCCGGATGCCCGGGAACTTGACTGGACCGAACGCAGCACGCGCCAACGCGCGGCGGCGGGGATGGGCGAGGTTTCCCGCCTGTCCGCGCACCAGGCGCAGGCACGGTTTCCCCCGCTGCGGCAAGGGCTCGGCGCGGTCCATGTCGCAGGCGGTGCCCGGGTCGATGGGCGGCGGCTGTCCGCGGCACTGTTGCGAGCTGCCGGGTCCTTTGGGGCCACGATCTTGCAGGGCCACGCGGCTCTGGCCGTCGAAGCGGGCCGGGTCGCCGGCGTGGACGTCGAGGGCGTGGACGTCGGGGGCGAGCGCATCCGGGCCAGCCGGGTGATCGTCACCGCCGGCGCCCGGGCGGATCAGGTGCTCGGGCGGTTCGGCCTCGTCCAGCCGGTCGAACCGCAACGGGGCCAGATCGTGCACTTGCGCCTCGAACACCGACAGACGGAAGATTGGCCGGTTATCCTGCCGCCGGGCAGCCACTATATCGTGCCATTCGACGGCGGCCGAATTGTCGCCGGCGCGACGCGGGAGGGCGTCGGCTTCGATTACCGCGTGACCGCCGTGGGGCAGATGGAGGTGCTGTCCGAGGCGCTGCGAATCGCGCCCGGTCTTGCCGAGGCCACGATGATCGAGACCCGCGTTGGCTTCCGCCCCGTTGGTCCCGGAGTGCGCCCGTTGCTGGGATGGGTGCGAGGGATCGAAGGTCTGGCGGTTGGTAACGGCCTTGGTGCGGCTGGCCTGACGATCGGACCGTTCGCCGGGCGGCTGCTCGCGGACCTGGTGACCGGGCAGGGCGGGTTGCTGGATCTGGCGCCTTTCGATCCGATGCAGCGCACGGCATCGACGGCAGGCGCGTTGGACGCGCTGCGTTAGAACATAAACCCTGACCGGAACAGTCGGGGTGATAAAGTGCTCGCTCAAACAAAGAGAACGGAGCGCGCTGATTGTGTCCAGTCA
>JBEKLE010000632.1:0-3465 GCA_050010355.1 Rhodopila sp.
CGGGCGATCTCGATCTGCAGCACATGCACATCGTCGGCGGGCCGGCCATAGTGGCGCGTGATGTAGCCACCGGCATAGGGGTCATTGCGGCGGACAAGATGCCCTTTACTGGCCAGAAATGCCTCGGCTGCTCGGGTAACGCGGGATGCGCACGCCGAACCGTGGAGGTCGCCGAGGACGAAATCGACCGCGCGGCTGCCGGCTCGCTTGCCCTGTGCACCGGATGGCATGGAATGGCAGTCGATCAGCAGGCAGTAGCCGAAACGCGCCTTGATATCGCTGATCAGGCGCCCCAGGGTATCGTGGAACGGTCGCCAATAGGTGAAGATCCGCCGCTCCGCCTCTGAAAACGGCAGCTTGATCGCATAGATCGCTTCGCCCGAGGCGACCACTTTGGCGATCGTGCCGAGACCCGCGCTCACCCGTGAGCTGCCGGTGTTCACCCAGTCGGGCAGACGATCGGCGAACATGTTAGGGTCCAGTTCCCATGCCTCACGGTTGGCATCGCAGAAAGCGCGCGGGAAATTCGCCGCGAGAAGCGGGGCGCCATACGCCGGTGCCGCGGCGAAAAGCTCGTCGACGAAGCAATCCTCGCTGCGGCGCAAGCTTAGTGGGCAGAGGCGGACGCCCGACATCAGGTCAGCCGAATAATCCCGCCCGGAATGCGCCGAGGTGAAAACCACGGGCGCGAACGGACGCTCGGGCGCCAACAGCCGGTAGGGGACAATGTCTTCGGCGTCGGGCAGGGATGCGGGGCCGTCCATCTCCGCATAAAAGACGCACCGGACCGAAATGTCACTATCCTCGATCACTGTAAGATGCGGTTAGCGCGGTCGTGTCCCGCAGCTGCAGATCGTCCTGCATGCCAGTGTCCTGCATCTGAAATCCGCCCTATCGGGCGAACACACGAAAGATCGAAACCCGCTTGCGCCGACGCTCCCTTTTGGCCGAAAAACGGGTATGGCAACGCACTACTATACTGTCACCTGGGACCAACTCCATCGCGACGCCCGCGCTTTGGCCTGGCGACTGGTGGGCATGGGTCCGTTCACCGGGATCGTGGCGATCAGCCGCGGCGGCCTGATTCCCGCAGCTATCATCGCGCGCGAACTTGATCTGCGTCTGGTCGAGAGCGTCTGCGTCGTCACGTACCAGGATGAATTACGCGGCGAGCCCGTGGTGACGAAGCCGCCCGCCGCGGCGGGTGACGGGAGCGGGTTCCTGATCGTCGATGACCTGGTCGATTCGGGGACCACCGCGCGCGTGGTCCGGCTGCTGTTGCCGAATGCGCATTTTGCCTGTGTCTACGCGAAGCCGGCGGGACGCCCTGAGGTGGACAGCTTTGTGACGGAGGTTTCTCAGGATACGTGGATCCTGTTCCCGTGGGACACCGAACCCCAGTTCATCGAACCGCTGGCGCGGCGAAGCGGACCTTGAGGTTCGGGAAAGGCCGGCCCGCGCCTTATGCCCGATGATTCAGGGGGGTCAGTCCGCCCCGCTCAGGTGCGGCCGTAGGTGTCTTCCAGCCGGACGATATCGTCCTCGCCCAGATACGCGCCTGACTGCACCTCGATCAGCGTCAGGGGGATCCGTCCGGGATTTTCCAGTCTGTGTACGCAGCCCAGCGGCAGATAGACGCTCTCGTTCTCCCGCACGGTCAGGGTTTCCGCATCACGGGTAACCTTGGCGGTGCCGTTCACCACAACCCAGTGTTCGGCGCGGTGGAAGTGGCTCTGCAGTGACAGTCGCCGGCCGGGCGTGACGACGATGCGCTTCACCTGGAAGCGGTCGCCCTGGATCAGGCTCTCGTAGTAGCCCCAGGGGCGGTAGCAGCGGTTGTGCGCCACCGCCTCCGGCCGGCCTGCCGCCTTCAGCCGCTCGACGATCTTCTTCACGTCCTGCGCCTGGCCGCGATGCATCGCCAACACGGCGTCCTCGGTCACCACCACCACGGCGTCCTTCAGCCCGACCACGGCGGCGAGCATGCCGTCGCTACGGACATAGCAGTTCTCCGCACCCTCCAGGACCACATCACCGAGCGCCACGTTGCCGTTGGCGTCTTTGGTGCCGAGGTCCCAGAGGGCGCTCCAGCTTCCCACGTCCGACCACCCCAGATCCGCCGGCACGACGGCGGCCCGGCTCGTTTGCTCCGCCACTGCGTAGTCGATGCTGATGGATGGGCATGCCTTGAATGCTTCGACGCCAAGGCGGATGAAATCCAGGTCGGCGGTCCGGTCGGCCACCGCCTGGCGCACCGCAGGGAGCACGATGGGCGCGTAGCGTTCCAGTTCTTCCAGCAACGTGCGCGCGGTGAACACGAACATGCCGGAGTTCCAGAGATGGCGGCCGTCCGCGACGAACCGTGCCGCGGTCGGCGCATCGGGCTTTTCGAGGAAGCGCGCCACGGCGAAGACGCCGTCCGCGTCGGGCAGAGGCTCGCCGATTTCGATATAGCCATAGCCGGTTTCGGGTGCGGTCGGCTGCATGCCGAAGGTTACGACCTGGCCATTGCGGGCGGCCTTTGCGGCGGCATGCAGCGCCGTCTGCAACGCCGCGTTGTCGCCGATCGCTGCGTCCGCGGCCATCATCCACAGCACCGTGTCGGGGTCGTTCTCCGCCACCAGCAGGGCGGCGGCGGCAATTGCCGGGGCGCTGTTGCGACCAGCCGGCTCCAGCACGATGCGCGCGTTGTCGATTCCGGCTTCGCGCAACTGTTCGGCGATCAGGAACCGGTGCTCGTGGTTGCAGACCACGATGGGGGGCGCGAAGGCCGGGTCCACGGCACGCAGGGCGGTTTCCTGCATCATTGTCCGCGCTGACACCAGCGGCCACAGTTGCTTGGGAAAACTTTCACGCGACACGGGCCAGAGCCGGGTGCCGGAGCCGCCGGAGAGGATAACGGGGACGATACGCTGTTCGGTCATTGATCTGGATCCTGACATCGCGCCTTTCTTGCCTATCCCGGCCGCTGCTGCCAAGCTGGAAGCGCACCAATCACGCGAAGGACGTGCGAAAGATGCTGATCGAGATCGAATACTGCGGGATGTGAGGCTATGAGCCGCGTGCGATCGCGGCGCGGGACCTGATTCTGAAGACCCATCCGAACGCGAAAGTCGCCCTGCGGCGGAGCGGCGGCGGGGTTTTCGAGATCACCGTCGATGGCCGGCTGGGCTTTTCCAAAAAGGCGGCCGGCCGGTTTCCGACGGACCAGGAGGTTCGGTCAGCGCTTCGCTGATCCGCTTTCATCCCAAGCTGCGACAGACCCGGCGCCTGCCGCGTGGCGGCGGTGTTTCCTCCTCAAGGCTGTTTGCCTCTCAACAAGGGGGGCGTTGCCCGCTCGTCTGGGCAGACGGACCCCGTGGTCGATGAGTACAATGATTTAAGTCATGTCGCCGCCTCCGCGATTTGCCGGATACTCGGGCTTCTGTCATATGCCGCGGCCACGGCGCCGCTTGGGTGTTGACT
>JBEKLE010000633.1:0-3460 GCA_050010355.1 Rhodopila sp.
AATTCGATCAGGTCCTTGCCGGCGCTCTTGTTCTGGCTGAAGCCATAGACACCCCAGAAATAGCTTTGCGTCGGCACGAACCGGCCTTTGGGGCCGGACGGGGCCGGAAACGTCCAGCAGTCAGCCGCGACGTCCGGGTTATCACGCTTGGCCACCGCCCAGGCGGACGGCGGGTTGAAGATCAAAGCTGACTTGCCCGCGATCAGCGCCCGGTTGTTGGAGGCGTCGTCATAGCTGACGGCATCGGCCGGGTAGAACTTCACCAGCCGCTGGGCGTACTCGAGAGCCTGACGAGTGCCATCGGACTTGAGTTGCGACTTGCCCTCGGCGTCGATCAGGGCCCCGCCAAAGGCGGCGAAGATCGCGCCGTGCGTGTCTGTCGCATCGGAGTTGAGGCCGCCGCCCATGCCCATGCCGAAGGTCATGTTATCCGTCTGGGCGAGTTCGGCGTATTTCAGGAACGTTTCCCATGTCCAGGTATCCTGCAGGGCGTTCTTTTCGTCCTTTGCCGGATACATCGCCTGGATATCGAGGCCGTGCTTCTTGAACCAGCTGATACGGGCGCAGGGCGGCTTGGTCTGGGTGCCACTGCTGGACGGCACCGCGGCCCAGTGTCCCTTGTATCTGGCGAGGTAGCTGCCGGTGCTGGTCACCTCGCCATGGGCGGCGATCAGGCGCTTCATCAGGTCGTCGACCGGATCGAGGTATTCAGCGTAGTTCTGCGAATCCCAGTTGTAGAACGTCATCACGTCGTGGCCGGTTTTGGCCTGAGTCTCAGCCGCCGGGGTAAGCTGCAGCTTTCCGCCGTTGGTGGTGATGAAGTCGACGTTGACCTCGACCTTGTTCTTCTCGGCCCAGGCATTGACATGTTTCTGCATGACCTCGTTCGCGCCGGGCACCCAATGGTCCCAGAAGCCGATATTCAGTTTGCCGGCCGCCCCGGCGGTTCGGATATGTACAAGCGGCAGTGCGGCGGCGGCCGCACCCAGTTTGACGGCTCCGCGACGTGAAATGAACGGCTTGGGCATGCGAGGCTCCCTGTAAGTCCACCGGACCTTGTTTCGTTAGCTTACCCATTTTGACGGGCAGGATGTGATACTAGGGCAAAACGCGGCCGTTTGGGACTCGAAACCGGCGGACCAGCGTATTTTTTCGCGCGAATACCGTGCCGTCTGTCTCGAAATTGGAGATACCGAACAGCGGGGCGCTGCGGCCGATCAGATTCTGCGTCCGCATCATCCCATCAGCTTCTTCAGGTTCGCCGCCATCTCATCGCCCGACTGATCCGCCCGGACGGGTGCGACAAACGCGCCATCCGGACCCATAAGGTAGAGCACCGAGCTATGGTCCATCGAATAATCGTTGGGTCCCGAACCGGTGCGATGTTCGGCGTAGTAGACCCGGTATTCCTTGGCCACCTGGGCAATCTCCTCCGCCGTCCCGGTCAACCCCTGGATGCTGGGCCCGAACGCCGCGGCGTACTGCTTCACGACGGGCGGCGTGTCTCGCTTCGGGTCGACGGTGATGAACAGCGTCTGAATCCGAGAGGAAGCGGGGCCAAGCTTGTCCATCGCGTCGGCGACGGCGTTGAGCGTGGTCGGACAGACGTCGGGACAGAACGTATAGCCAAAATACACCAGCATGTACTTGCCGCGGAAGTCGCGGTCGGTGACGGGCTTGCCGCTGCCGTTCTCCAGGGTGAACGGCCCGCCGATGGAGATCGGACTGCCGCCGTTGCCGGTCAGCCAGAGGAATCCGCCGGCGCCGACCAGCAGCACCGCGATCACCAGGCCCATCGTCGCGTAAAGGACGCGATGCGGCGGGGTCTTCGGGTTAGTGGTGTTCATGTTGGCCTCCGCTGGATTGCTTGATAGGATTGGCGCAAATGCCGCGGATCGCAGCGATCAGGGCTTCCGCCGTGTGCCATGCGCCGGCTGTCCCGGGACGGCGAACCGCGCGCAGCCAGCCGTTGGGATCGATCAGGAACTCGGCCCCGGACAGTTTGTCAGGCGGCAGGCCGGTGAGGACAGCGTAGGCGGGCCATGCGGCCGCGGCCGCGGCGACGCAGGCTCCGGGTTTCGGCGTGGCGCCGTCTTGCAGCGCCAGATTGATGGTCGAAATGCCGGCCTGAGGCGGGACGTCGATCGTCACGGCCTGATCGGCCACCACATGCACGGCGTGGCCGCGCAGGTCCGCCATGGTGGATGCGGTCAAACCGGCGCATGTCAGGGCGAAGGCGGGCGCCCGGACCGCAACGTCGAAGGCGGCGTCCTGCTGCATGGCCAGTCCGGCGTTGTGGGCATGGATGTAGTCGATCAAGGCCCAGCGGTCGTCTGGCGAGAGGGTGTTGCCGAAACCGGGCATCGCCAGACCGCCTTCCGGATCGTCGATGCCATGGGTCAGCCACCAGAACATCTCGCCGTCGGTGTGCTCCCAAATGTGCGGCATGGTCAGATCGGCGGGCTTGATGCGCAGGCTGGCGGCGGCGGGGCCGTTGCCCTCGGCTTCCGCGCCATGGCAAGAGACGCAGTTCAGGGCGAACAATCTCTGGCCGCGAACGATCGAGGCGGCGGAAAAGCCGGTGGGAGAGGTCTGGAAACTGGTTGGGTAGGCTTCGACGGTCAGCAGCTTCAACGATGGTCCGCGCAGCACCAGGGCCAGCGCCAGGATGGCCAGCGCCACCAGGCGGAACCGGCGCCACAGCAGCGACGCGGCCAGCAGCGTGACCGCCGCGCCGATTACCTCCAGGCTGATGATGACGTCGCCGCGGAAATCGGCGTCCTCGTTGACGGTGACCAGGCTGAACTGCCAGGAGAACGGCCAGACCGGCGTGGTATGCGCCGCGGGTGGGGACGAGGCCATGAAAGCGGCCGCGGTGACGATCGCCAGGCCGACGCAGGTTTCGAGGCACACCGACACCAGAAGGTGGCGGCGCGCGTTTGTGGCCCCCGCTGCCAGACGATCGGTCAGCCACAGCCGGTTCAGCGCAGCCAGCACCAGTGCGAGCAGAAACAGCGTAATTTTCAGCACCGCGAAGTGGCCGTATGGGGTGCCGAACAGGGCGGGCAGGCTGCCGATCAGTTCCAGCCCCTGGGCGAAGCCGGTTCCAACGAGCACAAGGACACAGGCCAGCCCGATCGGGGTGAAGCGCTCGCAAACCGCCGCAGCCTGAGCGGGGGCCAATGCGAGTACGCTGAGCCAGAGCGGAAGCAGCGCGCCGAGCCAGAGGCCGGCAGCAGTGAGGTGGAGGCACTCGGACAGGACGAGGCCGTCGCCGATCGCCCCGGCAGTGGCACCGGCGTGGCCGATCAGTCCCTGGAGGCTGAGCGCGATCAGGCTGAGCAGGAGCGTCAAGTATACCGGGATGCGGCCTGCGCGCCCGACGACCAGCGGGACAAGCGTTGCCACCGCCAACAACCCCAGCCGCACCATCAGGACATTGCCGTAACGCGTATGCTCC
>JBEKLE010000634.1:0-4054 GCA_050010355.1 Rhodopila sp.
GCCTGTCTGCGTCGCGCTGAGTGGCCGCGGGTATACGTTCCGCAGGAACTCCGGCAGTGCATAAATGCTGCCGGACAGGATCACGCCCGCGAACAGACCAAGGACCATGGAGGCGAGCACGTTCCGGTCTCGAATAAGCCGCAGATGAAGAAGCGGCGCGCCGTTGCGGGGGCTGAACTGCCAAGTGACAAACAGGATCAGGGCAATCATCCCGATCCAGGTGAGAAACTGGATTTCGGATGAGCCGAACCAGTCGTCGATGTTGCCCCGGCTCAGGACGATCTGACCGGACACCAGAGCGAGACCAAGCAGCAGGATGCCAATTTTATCCACGCCCACGATCCGTGGATCCGCGGGCTGCGGGACGCGCGGGTAGTGGCGCACGAGCAGCCTGATCGCGAAAACAGCGAACACGACATTAGGCAGGAATATGAGCCGCCAGCTGACGTTGTCGGTGACGTAGCCGCAGAAAACCAACGCGGCGGCCGTTGCTAGATAGAGCATGACCGAAATGCGCATGAGTGATCCGCTGCGCTGCGGGCCGGGCATGATCATGTAGACGCTCGCGCGCCACCACATGGTCAGGCCCGCGCCGGCGAAGCCCTGGATCGCTCGCCAGACCAGCAGCGTCTCAAAATCGGGCGTCAGCGCGCACCCGACCGAGGCGGCGGCGAAGACGCCGGCGGACGCGACGATGTAGCGCAGGTAGCCGACATGCGCCGCCATCCAGATCGACAACGGGACGCCGAACAGGAGCGCCGAGATGTATGTCGTCAGAATCCAGCTCGCCTGATCCTGTGAAACGCCGAACGTGCCAGCCATGTCCGGCAGCACGAGATTGACGCCGTCGTAGGTGTAGAATTCCATCCAGCTCGCAAGTCCAAGACCGAGCAGCAAATAGCTGGCGTCGCCTGGACTTGCCGGCGTTCCGGCTGGCTGGCCCCCGGCCACTTGCGGATTTGGCAATGCACCACTGGGCATTTTCACGATCCTTCCTGGCTGTTTCCGGTGGTCCAATAGTGGTGCGGTCAAAAGCAGTGCGAAAGCGCCGGTGGAGGAAGACATGTTTGCGCCAGGCGGAAGCATGGCCGCCTTTGGACTCTGGCGTGGTGGCGTAGTTCCAACCGGGGATGGGCACCGGGGCGCCATCTAGGCCACGGGTTCGAACACTTCGATCGGGAAGGGGCGGCGGTTTGGACGCCATTTCCGACTTTGCCCGGCCCGGTCGTTCCAACCAGGAGTGCGGGGGAAGTGGCAGGTCATGTTGTCCAGTCGAGAGAGTTCGGCCTGTTCCTCGAATGGGTTGCATAGTGCACGGCGGGGCAAGTCATCTCGGTGCGCAACCAGATAGGGCCGGCTTCGCCGCAACGGTAGCAGCAGGTCGTGACAGGCGAGAGGGTGCGGCCGTCTCCGGCGCGCATGGTTCCAGTATGGCGGCTTATCGAAGCGCGCTTCAATAAAGGACAGGAAAGCGCGGACCTTGGGCGAGACGACCTTCTTCGGCGGACACACGCCCCAGATCGCCCGCTGCGGCCCCGGCGCGATCAATACCCCCCCAGTCCCGAAGCACCGGGGTAAGCCGACCGGCCATGGTTCGCCTCACCGGTCAGCCAGGTGGGCAGTAGCGCAATACCAAACCAAACCAAACCAAACCAGCCAGCGCGGCGTCGAGAAATGCCTCGGAATCGTTGGCGTGCAGGCGGCCGCGCACCCCAACTTCCAGCGGTTCCGTCGTTGGTGCGTGGTGAGGCAGAAAATACCAGGCGCGCCGCCGGCCAATCCCGTGCTGATCGCAATCCTGATCGTATCCGTGCTGCTGAAGGCCGCCGGCACCCCTATGCCCGCTGCTTCGCCGGCGCCGCAGTTCATCCGGTTCCTGCTTGGGCCGGCCACGGTGGCGCTGGCGGCGGCGCTAACGCTGAACCTGAATCACGTGCGGCGGAGTTTCCCCGGGGTCGGGTTGGCTCTGTTGGCCGGCTCGTTGACCTCGGCACTGAGCGGGCATTGCCGTCGTTGCCTGGGCTTGGCCGGGGGGAGAGCCGTGGCCCTCTCGATGGCGCCGAAGACGGTGACGACGCCGATCGCGCTGACACTGTCGCAGGAGATCGGCGGCGTACCGTCCCCGACCGCGGCGCTAGCGATCGCCGGAGGGATCATTGCGGCGATTGTTGGGAAGCCGATGCTGCACTGGTTGCGGGTGGACGACTGGCGAGCGCACGGCTTGCGGCCGGCATAGCCGGGCAGCGGGGGTGGCACCCCTGAGAGCGGCCTGACAGCGGCGTTCGCGGCGCTGGGAATCGGGTTGAACGGGCTTCTGCCCGCCGTGATAATGCCGCCGCTGGTGGCGCTGCTGTGGCCAGGGTGAGGCCGGGGCAATTGGGAAGCCCAATCGGATGTCGCATGTCAGTCCGCCATGGCGGACGAGGCCGACGGGGATCGCCGGGAACAACGCCACAAAGCGACGATGTCCGGCATCTTATGTTTCCACTTAACGGAAGATAGGCGTCCAACATCGTCTGTTTCGGGGCCGTCAGAGGGTCACCAATTCAGACACACACAATTCGAACAAGGTGACCTCATGAAAGCAACCACATTCTCCCGCTTCGGCGCACCCAATGTGCTGGCGGTCGTGGACGTTCCCGACCGTATGCCGGGCCACGGCGAGGCTCTGATCCGGGTCGAAGCCGCGTCGGTCAATCCGAGCGATGTGAAGAACGTGGCGGGTGCGATGTTGCAAACCATGCTGCCGCGCATTCCGGGACGGGATTTCGCCGGCGTGGTGGAGGCGGGACCGGATGCCTGGATCGGCGCGGAGGTCTGGGGCAGCGGCAATGCCGGATTCACCATCGACGGAAGCCATGCGCAGTCCATCATCGTTCCCGTCGCCAGCCTGCGCCGCAAGCCGGAGACACTAAGTTTCGACCAGGCTGCCTCGGTCGGCGTAAACTACCTCACGGCACAGCGCGGCCTGGTGGATGCGGCCGCCCTGCGCAGCGGCGAGACACTCGCAATCATCGGGGCGAGCGGTGGCGTCGGCAGCGCCGTTGCCCAGATCGCCCGGCGCATGGGCGCAATCAAGATCATTGGCGTGGACCTGTCGGCCCCACACTCCGACTCGGCGATCGCAAGGGCAACGGACGCTTTCATTGCCGGCGTCGCGGATACCGCCGCCGCTGTGCGTGACGCACTCGGTGGGCGCGGCGCAGATGTGGTGTTCGATGCCGTGGGCGGTGTCATGTTTCGAACGGCTTTGGCCTGCCTTGCGCCACGGGGACGGCTGATCGCGATCAGCGCGACCGGCCAGCGGGAGGTGACGCTCAACCTTGTGGACTTCTATCGCAACGAGGGTCGGATCATCGGCGTGGACAGCTTGAAGCTGGACCTGGTCGCCGCGGGCGACATCCTTGAGGCGCTGCGGCCTGGCTTCGAAGACGGTGGTTACCAGCCGATCGCGGGGCTGGTCGTCGGGTTTGGCTACGGGCTGTGCGGGATCCGTTCGCCAGCACCGCCGGCGATCGCCTTGCTGGGGTTGCTCGGGATGCTCGCGGGGGAACGCGGCGCCGTGCTGGCCCTGCGACACTTCGGTAACCAGCTTTACGAAGCCCCGCCTGCCCCAACACCCGCACACCCATCCGACGACCGGACGCCCCAGACACCGGGAGGATGAACCATGCCAGAGCAGATTCAGGACGACACGGCAGCGCTGCTCGCGCCGATGCTGAAGAAGACGCTGTTCGTGGCCATCAGCCGCGCAGTTGCCTCGGCTGAAGCGATACGACCCTTCATTGCCGACCACCTGCGTTACATGAATGCCTTGGAAGAACGCGGTGCGCTGTTCGCCTCCGGCCCCTTCGTGCAGCCGGGCGTCGTCGTCGGCGATGGGCTCAGTATCCTCAACACCCGTGACGAAGCCGAGGCCCGGCGTTGGATGGACGATGAACCACTCATCAAACGCGGTCTGCGCACCTACGATCTGCGGCAATGGGAACTGCGCGAGGGGCGGATCACCGTTGCGCTCAGCCTGTCCCGCTCGGCGTTTGACCTGCCGTGACGC
>JBEKLE010000635.1:0-4860 GCA_050010355.1 Rhodopila sp.
CGCGCCGAAGCGCAGGCGAGCGCGGTGCGCCGCCACACCGAGGTCAGCTACGGTGCCAAGTCTTGGAAATGCCAGCGGCGCGTCGCCGCCCGCATCGAGGCAACGCCGAAAGGTCTCGACATCCGCTACGTGGTGACCAACCTGACCGGCGGCGGCGCGGACTGGCTGTACGAGACCATGTATTGCGCGCGCGGCCAGATGGAAAACTTCATCAAGCTGCACAAGACGCAACTTGCCTCTGACCGGACCAGTTGCCGCTCCCCGCTCGCCAACCAGGTCCGGCTGGTGCTGCACACGGGCGCTTACTGGCTGCTGCTGAAGGTCCGCGACAAGATTCCCAAACCGCAACCGCTCGCCGTTGCCGAGTTCAAAACCTTGCAGATGCGCCTGATCAAGATCGCCGCGCGGATCAGCGAAACCGCCACGCGGGTCCGCATCGCCTTCGCCGCCGCCTGCCCGGAGGCCGATCTGTTCAGCGGCCTGGTTCGCAGCTTCCAACCCGCCGGACCGTGATCTGAGGGGCTTGTGCCCCAGAAACCGCCACGTTCCGACAACCCCCAACGCCTGACATTTCCGTTCTGAATTCGTGCTGAAAACAGCGCGTAGGACAGCTATGCCCTACGCGCTTTTGGCGTAATTCGGGCCGATTCGCTGAATAAGACGGGTTAACCTTGTTCACATACGAACCGAAAAAATCGGCACGCGGACGGTCGGCCGGTTAAGGATGGCCGCTTTCCGCCATAGACTGGTGGGGGAGACTGCCTCGCCGATGAGTTCGATCTACTGCCTTTACGCTACCAACAAGGTCATCCACGCTATATCGGCCAGACGACAAAGCCGGTCGAACTGCGCCTGGCGCAGCATTTCGGGGGAAGCCCGGCGGCAATCGCAGACCCCCCTCTGCCACTGGATCCGGGCGACGACCGCGGCCGGCTTTCGAATCTACTCTCATACATTGCAGGCAGGCACCCGCCGACCTCAACCTGTTCGAGCGCTACTGGATGGGCAATTCGCGGATCTTCTGAACACCGGCCCCGGTCTGCCTCGCACCCGAGTTGACAGTGCGGTGGCGATCGCTCTTCAGCAGTCATTACGTGCTGCCTTGCAGCTTGCGGGCTGATCACGCGTCCCCTGACGCCTCGTCCCCCTAAACCGACACAGCAGCAATCATAAGCGGGCGTGTCCCTCCGAGCCGCGCTCTAGGCGAAGACGCCCCGAGCCGCAGGGGCGTCTCGGCCCTGACGGGTAACGATCGCTCACGCGCCATCCGGCCGCCGACGCGGCCAATGTCCTAAGGGGCGCCGCCCCTCGCGCAGGGAAGGGTTCGCGCGCCAAGGCGCGCCGTCGGCCGGGGTATCCCCAGCTTTCGGTCGCAAGCGCTCCCTGCAAGCCGGGTGATCCCCCTCCCCGGCCGCCGCCCTTCCCTTTGCTACCCCCGGTCTCGCCGACGGGCAGAGGAACAGACGCGCTGTTCCTCAAGCCTAAAGGAAAGACAGGAGATGAGACTATTAACTCAAGAACATACCCGCCGGCTTCTGGCTAATGGCAGGTGATGTAGCTTTCGGTCTTTGCGATCTTGGTCTGGGCATGCCGGAACTCGGCAAGGTGCGATTGTCCGACCTCGCCAAAATACGTGGCCCAAACGGTCTGTGCGTCGAGCGTGACCGGAGTTTCCGTGCAGCAATGACGTTGAATGCCTATGCCGCCGAAGCCCAGGTGCGACGCCGCATCATGGCTTGAGCCGGAGAGCAGCGCCGCGGAAGCGGCGCGCTCTTTTGCAGGCTTATCTATGGGCGTTGCCAGGCTGGGGATTGGGGCCGTAACCGGGGTCACGCCATAGAACGGGCAGGAGAGACCGTCCAAAACCTGGGGGGACTTACGCCGCCTTATGAAACGGTCGCCGGGCCCATCGCTCCGCGGTGGTATGGTCCTCGTGGAAGGTTCCGTTGATCACCGAGGTCCGGACCTTGAGCATCAGATGCGCTCCTCTCGGTGACCAGCGCATCTGTTGGTTGTTGCCCATCCGACGATGCAGCAGCCACTGCACGGTGCTCTCGGTGGTCGCCGTTGAAATCGGTTCATCGCTGCCCCGCGCTGTTGCATAATCAATGATCAACGCGGGTTGCCCGGACACATAGGTCTCCAGGGCGCGAAGCACGCCAAGCACCTTGCCCGCCGTCGCAGCCTTCGGCGACGCCGTCTTGGCGATCGCCTCCAGCATCACCAGGGTTTCGCCGATGAGATCGAGAGCCCGCTGCACCTGACCATGCCAGAGACGCCAATGAATATGCTCGACGTTATCGGCCAGGCGGGCGCCTTCCTTGCGCTCGGCCCGCTTGGTATCCGGCCAGCTCTTGGTGGCCTGAGTAACATGCTGAATACGCATGGCGAGATGAAACCAGTCCAGAACATGCTCGGTCGGACCGACGCTGGCCGCCTCGCCCAAGGCGCGCGGCCCGTCGGCCCCGTCGCTCAGGCAGGATGGTGACAGGCGTGTCCGCTGTCGCCCCAAGGTCATGCAGCACGCCGCGCAATTGCTGCACTTGCCGATCAGCCTCCGCCGGCATGCTGTTGAACACGGTCTGTTGGCCGTTGTCGTTGCTGGCCTGCGCGAGGAGGACCTCGAAGGATCGCGCCTGGTAACTGCGCACCGCTTTCACGTGTCCCCCGTCGATGGCCAGTTCGATCGAGCTGGCTTCAGTCGGGGGAGCCGACGTCGGCGGTGCCACCGCCTCCCTCTCCAGGCTGGCGCCGACGTGTAGGGTCCGCTGACGGATCGTCTCCACCTCCGGAGGTCGCCGAGCGGGAAGGATTCTTCCAGCAGTGAGCGGGCCCGGCGGTATGGCAACAAAGCGCCCATCTTGGCGAGAGTGCGTTCATACTCCGGCGTACAGCGGTCGGGCATGATCTCCGCAACCGGAGTGATGGTCCGCCGCGATGCCACGCCGCATCGGCAGGGGCTGAAACGGGGTGCACGAATCTGCAAAACACCAAACAACGACGTCAGTCGCCGGGGACGGATGTCCTTGAGCGGGCGCTGCGCGCCACAGTGCTGGCAGCGGCGGCGATTCAGGTAATACTCCTCGGTCTGCGCCTGGACCAGATGCTGCTGCAATCCGGCCAGTGTTTTCTGGCCTTCCGTGATCGTCAAACCGAGCGTCTCTGGCGAACAGGCAGCCGTCGTGCATTCGCCGACGCTGACCTCACGCAATTCTATGACACCGGCCTCTCCCGCCAGTTCCACCAAGACCCGCCACCTCATCTCACCCTCCCGGTCCAATACCAGCAGGTCCGCCATACACCCTGGGTTGGACCGCCCGGCGGCCTGACATGGTACGGCGGGGAACGTCGAACCCGGCGACCGTTTCATAAGGCGGCGTAAGTCCCCCCAGGTTTTGGACGGTCTCCGTAGCGTTTGCGGAACACTATATGCCCGACGGTTCGAAACCCGGCGGCACGCCATGCGGTCATGAAAAGATGCACGCGGTTCCAGCCATAAAAGCTGACGCAGAAGGTGCCGGGCTTCATCACGCGATAGATTTGCGAGAAAGCTGGGCGGAGCCATTCGCCGTTGCGGTCGTTGGCAACCTTGCGCCCGTCGCGGCTTTGATAATCGACAAGGTATGGTGGGTCGGTCAGCACAAAATCGACGGATGCCGGTGGCAGGTCACGCATGCCGGTGACGCAATCGCCGTGAATGATGGTGTTGGTGGGTGTCATGGGATTTCCTTTCCTTCTTGCTTGGTTGTGAGGTTCAGCTCGTCTGAACCTCTGCCCGTCGGCGAGACCGGGGTAGCAAGCGGAAAGGAGCTTCTCGGGAGACCGTCAAAAGCAACGGCGTGTTCGCGCTCTCGCGCGAAACGGCGTCTGCTTTTTACGGCGGAAGATCCTTGCAGCGCGTGGGGGCAGCGCCCCTAGCGACCTGGCCGCGTCGGCGGCCGTATGAGCCTTGCGTGTTGGGGGCGTCACCGAATGGCGGAGACGTTTTTCGGCTCCGGTCGCGCAGCGACTAGACTAGCAACCGGCCCGAAGGGGCACGCCCGGTCCCGATCATGCAAGCATGATGTCTGAAAAGCTCAGGCGGCGGCCGTCGGGTGCCGTGATGGTGATGTCCGAATAGAATGCCAGGTTGGCCTGCTCGACTGTCCAGCCTTTGGTGATGGCGCCCGTGTAATCTCCCTTGCAGAAGGCAGTTACGCCCTCCGGCGTGCGGATTTCGTAATGGAGTAGATCGGCATGATACAGTCCGTCGCTTGACTGCCATTCGTTCCAGACCGGCCTCAATATCCAGCCCTCAGGTGCGCAGCCCGCCAGATGCGCCGCAAAGTTTTCATGGAGCGCCCTGGTCTTCTCCTCCTGCGCGCGCAGCTCGTCGGGGCTCCATTGCCGCGGCGGCGGCGGATCGGGCTCAAATTCCGGCACGCCTTCGGCCAGCTGCGGCCAGTTGGCCTTGTCGTGCTCGAGCACGTAGATGGTTATATGTTCTGGGCTCACGCAAAGCCGGTGGCGCAAGCCGGTCCCGTCTTCCTTCACCTCGACGATCCGCGGCAACGACGTCATCTGCTCGCACTGGCTATCGAAAAACCGGCACGCGAACTTCGCCGCCTCCCAAGCATCATGGGCATACAGGCTGTGCGCGTTGTCCCAGGACGTGGCGGGATTGGTCGTGCCGAAGATGGTTGGGATTTCAATCACCAGAAAGCGGGGCTTCGAAAAAATCGGGATTGTCAGGTTAAGCGACATGATCTGCGGACCAATCACTCATGGTGCGTGCTGGCGAAGGATGGATGGCAGCTAGCTTCCTTGCTCGCCACGTTTCGCGAATAGCTTCTTTTTAGTGACCTCAACGAGATCTTCCGC
>JBEKLE010000636.1:0-3434 GCA_050010355.1 Rhodopila sp.
CGCGGTTTACCCCGTGTCGGTGTGCGGTGACCTGCCGACGGACGCTCAATCCGGTTGCCGAGATCATGCCCGACCGATGCACGCCGGAGTACGAGCGGACCATCGCAAAGATGGGTTCACTGTTACCCTACCGCCGGGCGCGGACACTGCTGGCGGAGTTTCTGCCAATCGGCAAGCCACAGGCCGTGGAAACCACCCGGCAACGAACCCTTCGTGTTGGCACGAGGCTGGAGCAGGAGGCTGTCGCGGGGATGGGATTCAAGTCGGCGATGGTGGCGACGAAATCCATTGCACTCTCCATTGACGGCGGCCACGTTCGGGCGGCTCGTCAGTATCAGGGGCGCACGTTCGAGGTTCTCCTCGCTCAGGTTAGCAACGATGAGGGAAAGCAGGTCGGCGGGTGCCGATCAGGTTTCTGTCTTTGATGGAGAGATAGTCGGCGGCGATCTGCTGCAAGTCGGCCAGTTCGCGGCGGCGCGGCCCTGGTTCGAGCGCGCCGTCAAGGCCGCAGAACAGGGCGACATCCACGGCCGCGTCGATCACGCGAGCCTCGTCGGCAGCCTGCACCTTGTGGGTTACTGCCTGTCGAACCAGGGCCAGTTCGCGGCAGCGCGGCCCTGGTTCGAGCGCGCCGTCAAGGCCAAAGAGCAGGGCGACATCCACGGCCGCGTCGATCACGCGAGCCTCGGCGGCAGCCTGCACCTTGTGGGTTACTGCCTGTCGAACCAGGGCCAGTTCGCGGCGGCGCGGCCCTGGTTCGAGCGCGCCGTCCGCATGGACAGTCTCTCCGTCGGCATCCCGTGTTCCCCTTCATCGATTGCGGTGAGGCAACACTGGACCCAGGTGAACACTGACCCGCGAAACGATCTCCTTTCCCGAATGCCCTCCTTTCTGCCTTCGGAGGGTGGCCGGGATCAGATTGGAATGGTGGCCGCCATCAAATCGGTAGCCTGGCCGCGATCAAATCGTAACAGGTGGCCGCGATGCATTGGAATCCGCACCGGGGTAAGCGATCCGGGCACAAACCGCTCGACGCCGATCGGATCGGCGCAGCCCTGAAGCTCGTAGCTGCCGGATTGTCGCCCACCGCTGCAGCCCACCAGATTGGCCTGGGACGTTCAACCGTCTATCGGGAAGTCAGTCGGGCAGGCATTCGCAGTCTGTAACCGCCACGTTCCAGCTACGTTCGTGCACCGCGTTGTTTATCTAACAACCGACGCTATGCCCTCAGACACTGAGGCTTTTTGCGGTGCCTGAAACTCGCAACCAGCTACATTCCAGATACGGTTTGGCGGTCGGACTAGACCCACACCCTTGCCCCACTCGCCCGAACACGCTCGCCCCGACCGTCCTCGGCCGCCCAGGCAAACGGCAGCCCCCTTCTGGGCAGACACAACACCCGAACAGCCGCCGATCCAACCCCGAGCCGAACTCGGAATAAAGTCCCTGACCCAACCACCGCCGCCTTGCCGCTTCCCAGCGGTTTGGCATCCAGAATCCCGTTATCAGCGGCCAAGCTCACGCCGTCACTCGCGGTACGGCTAGCCCAACGGGAAACACCATGAGGGGTAAATTCCGGCAGGCGATGGCTATCGCGCACGACGTCCAATACCACGGAGTCGCCGAACGGCACGATCACCTCAATGCACTCAGCTGGAGACGGAGACGGATTCCCGGCGCTCGGCTGCGAGAACGCCGACTCGCCGTCAGAGACCCAATCGGCTCTGACGATCAGGGGATTGTCTTCCAGCACGGCTCGCAACAACGGCAGCAGCGAGGCATCTTCGATGACCTCACCCACGCGCTCAGGCACAGCATCCCACCAAGACCGCTGGACGGGGGCCTCGCGTAGATCAAAGGCAACATACCCGTCCTGAACAAGCTGCGCTACCAGCCCGGCCGTCTCCGGCTCGATTTGTCCGATCTCGGTCTTGCTCCGCAACAGTGCCGCTGCGTCGGTGCGGTCGGTCCACAGACCGCCGAACACGCTTCGAGACCGGCCCGCCGTTGGATAGGCTCGGTACAGGGCCGAGAAGAAATCTCCGAACCCCGCCATGGGCGCCCGCGGCAACTCCGCGTCGCCGCTGTCGATCTTGACCGCGACAAACGGCAGATACAGCGGATCGATCTCACGGAACAGGTTGATGACGTAGCCGCTTTTCCCGTCGCCCAGCCCGGCGGCGGCCAGGTCGGGGCGATGGAGGTTCGCGGTCGTCTCCCCCAGGATCTCATGATTCAGGATTGCCTGTACCAGCACGGGCTCTTGCCGCCCCGATACGAAGGCCCATCCCCTGATTTCCGTGCTTGTGACCACATCAACGGAACCGCGCACCATCATGCTAATACTTCCTCTATCTCCATCAGGCTGGCCGCCGGACCGAGGCACATGACGTGCCGTTCGTTGTCTTCTTCCAGCCGCCGCCTGTCGATCCATCCAATAACCCGCATTATCGTGCGTCGAACTTTCCGTCATGCCAGAGCCACATGCTGATAAACCTCCAAATAGTCCTCAAGGCTTGCCTGGACCGCCGGTCGCCCAGACAGCCCGGCCGCCAGGTCAATCAAAGTCTCCCGGTTCTCCTCCTCTAGCGCCGCCGCCGCGTCGAAGATCACGTCGATCCCCCTTCAGCGCTGAAATTTGCCCGAAGAAGCCGATACGCAGCGTTCCCTCCGCACCATCGGATCGAGGGTACTCTGGAAAGCACCGGTTGCAGCGTGTCGGGCTGATAGCACAGGTTGCGGTGCTGCTTGGTGACCATCTGTCCGAAATGATGGCAAATCCCGAGATACTCGTGCAGCGTCAGCAAAACGGCCAACAGACCATGCGTAAAAAGAACGCTAGGGCGCCCGATAGAAGCTCTGTCCAGATCCAATTTTGTCTCATGCCTGTCTCGTGGTCCATGAAATGAATCCGCCCTGTTACTGATTAGAAAGCAACTTACCTGCCGATAGACTATCGATGAGCAGCGGCAGCTCGCTTGCGGGCTTGGGTCGACTGAAAATGTAGCCTTGAACCTCCGTGCATCCCTCTTCACGCAACATATCCAATTGCTCAATTGTCTCAACACCTTCAGCCGTTGTCCTTATGTGTAGGCTACGAGCTAGGGCGATCACCGCGCGGATGATCGACATCGATTGCTGGTCCTCCACAATGTCGCGTACGAAGGACTGATCGATCTTGATCTTATCAAAAGGAAAGCTGCGCAGGTAGCTTAGGGACGAGTATCCGGTGCCGAAATCATCCATGGTTACCGCGATCCCCATCGCGTGGAGCTGATGCAGTGCGGTCAGGGTTGTCGCGGTGTTTTGCAGCAGAATTGACTCCGTGATCTCCAGCTCCAATCTGTCCGACCGCAAGCCTGATGCATCGAGCGCGGCCTTAACTGTGGCGACGAGATTGCCCTTGTTGAACTGGACGGGCGATAGGTTTACCG
>JBEKLE010000637.1:0-3430 GCA_050010355.1 Rhodopila sp.
AACGCGGGGCAACCTCGTCCCAGAGCGGTCGATTCGACGCCCCGGCACTCTGAAACTGCCATCTCGTCAAACTAAACATCGAAAACCCGTCAGGCGTGTAAGCGTCCGGTGAATCCATACTTGTCATGCCTGTTATGCTGGAGTTTTGTAGTGCAACTCTCTAGGGAGACAGGTTATGGGACGTCCACCCGCCGGACTTGATGAGTACTTGGATTGGCAACAGCGGCTTGAGATTCAAAAGGCAAGCGGTTTAAGCGTACCCATGTTTTGTTTGCAGGAAGGAGTTTCCTGCTCGACCTTCTATCGTTGGACCAGCCAGCTTCGAGATGGCATACCAGAGTCTTTGGTTGCTGAGAAGGCCGCTCGGGAGCAAGCGGAAATGGCTCCGGCGATGTTTTTGCCGGTTTCTCTGAAAGCATCTCCCGTGGAACTCCAATTGCCGAACGGCGGTGTGGTACGACTGCCCTTGGGTATCGGCCAAGCGGCATTGATAGAGGCAATCCGCGTTGTGGGCACACTGCGCCCCTGGAAGTCACCGAACTCATGACATACTTTTCCGATATCCGGATCTTCCTCTGCATGACGCCTACGAAGATGAGTTATAGCTTCGATAGCTTGATGGGCCAGGCTGAGAAGATCTTCGATCAGAACCCTTTGTCGGGCCACTTGTTCCTGTTCCTCAATCGTGATCGCGATCGCATCAAAATCCTGTTCTGGGATCAGGATGGATTTTGCATTTGGTACAAACGGTTGGAAGCCGGCACTTTTCAACTCCCAAGCGTTGGCAATAATGAGCAGGGCATCGAACTGGACGATTGCCAACTGAACAGGTTGCTGGGCGGCCTGGACTTGAGGACGGGACGTCGGCGGAGAAGGTATCGCCGCGCCGGTTGAAGAAAGGCCCTTTTCTTGTTCCGATGATTCGCTACAATAGCCGGTGACATGGACGGCACCGACTCGCTTCCCAACGATCTCGCCGAATGCCAACGCCTCTTGTTGGCTGCCTTCAGGCAAGCCACCCAGCTCGAACGTCGCGTCCTGGCATCCGAGCAGCAGGTAGCGGAACTGAACCGCGTGTTGGGCGAAACGGCCACCTCGTACCAAGAGTTACAACAAGAGCACAGCGCCACCCTCGACGAACTGGCATGGTACAAGCGTTGGGCGTACGGCCGACGGCGTGAGCGTTTCCACGAAGACCAAGAACAAGGCCATTTGTTCGAGTTGAACCCGGACTCGCCGGCCCCTACCGATTTTCCGGAACCTATGGCTCTCGACGACGCCGTGGACGTGTGCGGTCATCGCCGCCACCGCAAGAAGCGAGAGATTGATTGGGATAAGCTGCCGCAGATCCGCCATGAACACGACTTGCCGGAAGAAGAGAAGACTTGCTCATGCTGTGGCCGACGGATGGACCGTATCGGTGAGGACGTCACGCGTGAACTGGAGTTGCAGCCGGCAAAGCTGGAAGCCCACATCCACGTCCGTCCGAAATACGCCTGTCGCTGCTGCAAAAAGGGAGTCTGTGCGGCTCCGCTTCCGCAGCGGCCGATTCCCGGTGGCATCGCCGGGCCGGGGCTTGTCTCCGAGGTTCTGGTTAGCAAGTACGGTGATCACCTGCCCTTGTACCGCCTGGAAGACATTGTGGCCCGTGCCGGCGTCTATATCGCACGCAGCACGCTGTGTGATTGGGTAAAGTACGCGGCGGAGCTCTTCCAGCCGTTGTATGAGTTGCAATGCCAGCGAGTTCTGCAATCCACGGTGATGTGGACGGACGACACTCCCATCACGGTCCTGGGCGGTCCGCAGGGGAGTTTTCAAGGTCGTTTCTGGACCTACATCGGACACGAGCAGCCCTACTCCGTGTACGACTTCACGACGAGTCGCAGTCGCGATGGGCCGGCAAGTTTTCTGCAAGGGTTCGCGGGTTATCTGCACGCGGATGCCTTCGCCGGCTACGACGCGATCTTTCTTGGTTCACATGCGGCCATTCGCGAAGTGGCCTGTTGGGCGCATGCACGGCGGAAATTCTTCGACGCCGTAAAGAGTCATCCGCGAGAATCGCACCAGGTGCTGGAGTGGATTCGGCAGCTATACGACATCGAAGATCGGGCTCGCCCGTGGTCGCCCGAGGCACGTCGCCAGCTTCGTGCTGCTGAATCGATTCCCGTGCTGGACAAAATCGGCGTCTCCTTGACAGGACTGGCCAGGACAGCACTGCCGAAAAGCAGTGTGGCTAAGGCGGTCAACTACGTACGAAACCAGTGGGAGGCCCTGCGTCGATACACCGAAGATGGGCGTTTGACGATCGACAATAACGTGAGCGAGCGAACGCTTCGACACCAGGCCATTGGCAGAAAGAACTGGCTCTTCCTGGGCAGTGAGGCGGCGGGGCCACGCGCGGCGGTGTTGTGTACAATCCTCGCCGGTGCGAAGCGTCATCGGATCGAGCCGTGGAGCTACGTACGCGATCTTCTGCTGCGCCTGCATGCGGATGACCAGCGGCTGGACGAGTTGCTGCCTGACCGCTGGGCCGCGGCACATCCCGAGGCCGTCCTCACCCACCGGCTCGACGAATCCCGAGCCAAAGCCACGCGCACCCGAGCACGCCGCGCCCATCGCCGTGCTCACTCCAAGTAACGCCGGTGTCAAACCCTTCGACCATGGACGGGTCGGACGCTTACCGGGAAATGAGGTTTTCAATGCCATCGAGCCGCGTTCAGCAGGTGGCCAAGCCAGAGCCGCCCAGAGCCTAAAGGGAAGCGATCGGAGCAGATCATACCGAACTCGTCGATCCGAGCACAAAACACATCTTCCGCCGCCCGGATCCTGGACTTCCCCAACTCCTCCCCGTTACATTAGAGTCGCCGATTGCGAGCCGGCCCCCCAAGCCATGCCGAATGCCCCGCTCAGTCCGCCGTCACCGCCAGCCACCCACGCCCGCTACGGCGTCTTGGGCTTTGGCTGTTCGTTGGCCATGCTAACCTACTTGGATCGGGCCTGCTTGGCCTCGGCCGCCTCGATCCTGGTGGCCGAGTTGGGCCTCAGCAGCGTGGCCGATCTGCGGTGGGCGTTCGCGGCCTTCGCCCTGGCCTATGCCTTGTTTGAAGTGCCTGCCGGCTGGTGGGGCGATCGCTTTGGACCCCGCCGCGTGCTCCTGCGCATCGTGCTCTGGTGGTCGGCCTTCACCGCCTTGACGGGCTGCATCGGCATGCGGCTCGGCGAGCGAGTCTTCGGCAGCTTCTCTCTCGGCGGCGGCGCGGCAATGGGCCTCTCCCTGCCGCTTTTGGTCGTCACCCCCTTGATCACCTTGGTCGTCTTCAGTTTTCTGTTCGGCATGGGCGAGGCGGGGGCGTTTCCGAACATCACCCGGGCCTTGCACAACTGGTTTCCCGCCCAAGAACGCGGCTTCGCCCAGGGCGTCGTGTGGATG
>JBEKLE010000638.1:0-3422 GCA_050010355.1 Rhodopila sp.
CGCCTGTGGCGCGAACGGGTCCGGCACCGATGCGCGCGTGGCACGGGCTCCCCCTGGAATGGGGCGGATGACCGTCCGGTCGCTCTCCTCGTCGAAAGGGTTGTCGCTCATCCTCGGATCGCCCAGAGTTCAAGCCGCACGTTAGGGAAATCGCCCGACATGTGGATCGCAAAGCCGCCGGAGTTCTGCATCTGCTGCCAGTGCGGGCTGGCGCGGTCGAGTTCGAAATAAGTCGCCCCCGCGTAGTATGGCAATTGCCGCGGGGCCACCGGCAATGCGCGCACGGCGATGCCGGGAAGGGCGACGTTCACCAGTTCGCGGATATGCTCCACCGCGCCGATCTTGACCTGCGACGGGAAGGCGCGCCGCAAGGTCTCAGTCGGCATGTCACACTGCACGGTCAGCACGAAGGCCGAGGCGCGCAGGATGGTCCGGTCACTGATCGGCCCAACCCGAACACCGTGGCGCGCTTCGCGCAGCGGGATCGCAACCGCCGTCTGTTCGAGCACCGTCGACAGGGCGCGCCGCAGATCGGCGACGACAGGGGCGAAGCTGCGCTGCAGGTCGTCGTGGCGATACGCCGGATACGCCGTCGGCCGCCTTGTCTCCAGGAATGTCGCGAATTCGCCGGCCATCTGCACCAGGGTGGTATACAAGGATTCCGGAGGCACATTACCGGTGTCGGCCCAATGCGCCAGAACGTTCTGCCAGCCGTTAATTGACTGTAACAACAGGAAGTCCTGGACCTGTGCTACACCAGCCTGGCCGGGCGCCGTCATCCGGGCCGCCAGAGCTTCCCCGCGCTGGTTCAACATGCCGGCCAGTTCGGTGATCAGGCCGGCAAGCGGCAGGGCGGCGGCGCAGACCAGACAGGGCGGAATCCAGCGCTCATCAAGCACGCCCCGGCGATCGGCGGTGACCTCGGTGACCCGCGCCAGGCCGATGCACAGGTAGCCGGCGCGTTCCTCGGTTTCCAGCAGGTAGCGCATGTTCAGCCGAGCGACCTGCAACTCGGCGGGCTGCGGGGAGGCGGAGTGGGTGTCGTAGGCTTCGAACGGCCCGGCAAGATAGCGTCCGGAGGTGCCGCCGTCGCCAACCTCGATCGCGCCGGCCTGGCGGATCGGTATGCCGAGATAAACCAATACATTGCGGGCGTTTTCCGGCAGTTCCAGCGGCGGCGGATGGTCGGCGTCGCCGGGCAGCGCGAACGGGGTGCCGTCATCGAACACTCCGGCGGCCGAACCTAGCGCGAAACGGCCGGTGGCGAGCAGGTCGCGGTTGACGGCGTATTCGATCAGGCCCCAGGCGTGCGGGCGAAGGCTGCCGACCCAGCCCCGGACGATCTGCTCGGTCCAGCGGTCCTGCTGCTGAAAATGCTGCGTGCGCAGAAACATGCCTTCCTGCCAGACCACCCGGTTGGTCCAGCTCATCGCCGGCTACCAACCAATGCGCATGTCCCTCGGCCGGCAATCATTCCGGGATAGTCCTTTTGCGGCCAGATGGAGGCATTCTGCACTTTCAGGGGGAAGGCGTTAGGGTTACGGGAAGGCGTCAGGGTCACGGGGACAGCGTCAGGGTCGTGGGGAAGGCGTCAGGGTCATGGGGAAGGCGTTAGGGTCACGGTAAGTTTACCGATATCCGCTGCCAGGTTCGTCGGCCCGTCGCGGGCGATCGGAGCCACCGTGCGCCAGTGCGCGTTGTCGATGTCGCGATACAGGGCCGCCAGACCGATCGCGGTCACCCCTGGTTTCGGATCGATCGTGACGCTCCTGTGTTCCGATGGGGAAATGATGAATTCCCGGGTGCCGGCTTCCTCGCTCCCGAGGGTCTGCTGCTGGTGGTCGAGCAGGGCGAACACGTCGGCGCTTTCGAACGTGCCGGTGCCGGTCAATTCGATGATCCGCACCGCCACGGGGGATGGAGCCCCGTTGATGTCCGGATTCTGGTCGGCACTGCCGGTCACCGAGATCGTTACGATCGGCGGCGGTTTCGGCGGCGGCGGTTTGGACGAGCACTCGGTCAGCAGGACGAAGCAAGGCGCGATCAGGATCCAGTAATTACAAGACAGACCGCTCACGGCCTGTCCTCGGCAGCCAGATCGTCAAACGCTTCTTCGTACGCACGGGCAAACGCCTTGCCGAACACGCTGTCGAAATCGTCGCTGAGTGCCTGTGCGATGCGCGCATACAGCGCCTCATAAGTCTCCCACGCTCGGGCTTTCCTTTGAGCCGGCAGCAGCACAGACCGGCCGCCCGCGTGTTCCGCCGCCGCGCGCACCCGATCGGGGTCGAGGCCGGCCAGCAGGGCCCGAACCGCCGACTGCATCGCGGCCACCGACGCAAGTTCATGCAGCCTGATGTCGCGCAACGCGTCGGTAACCGCCTTGGCCGGAGCCATCTCGGTATGCCGTCCGACACCAAGCAGGGCCGAGACGGCGTCATCGTCGTTGGCGGAAAACTTGAGCGGGTTGTTGCCGCGCGCGCGGATCATGGTCTGCTCGATGCGGAACTCGCTCTTGACCGCGGCACGCGCGATCAGCACGGACCGCAGACCAGCGACCAGGGCACGGTATGTTTCGCCAAGCCGCTGCATCGTCGCTTCGGGATCGCCCGGTTTGGCATCGGGCAGGCCGGCCCCTGCAAGAAACGCCGCCAGCAGCGTCGAGTCAAAAGCGGTCGACGCGGTCTCCGGCGGTGCAACGGGCCGTTCTGATGGAGGCTGCACCGCAGGCGTCGGCGCAATGCCCGCTGGCGCCGGAGCGACGACGGCGGCTGGCGCCGGTGCGACGACGGCCACAGGCGCCGGTGCGACGACGGCAACAGGCGCCGGAGGCTCTGGCGGCGCTGGTTTTCCCCCCGCGAGGGTCGAACCAGACAGGTCCGCGAGCAGGTCGCTGTCCCAGTCGTCGGGTAACAATTCGTCGCCTGGAATTGTGCCGCCGGTGTGCAGTGGCACCTGTCCGACCGGGTTCGGCGGCCGCATGGCCTCATTCAGCGCCGAAGCGTGATCATCCTGCGTGCGACCGCGAAAAGAGCCGAGCGCGGGGTCGCTGCCCCAAAGCGGATCGGCGACGGGATTGCCAAGGCCAACGGCGAGAGGATCGGCGAATGGATCGTCGACAAAAGAATTGCCCCGCGTCGTGTCCAGGTAGCCCTGTCCCGCCGCCTCATTCTCAGCGAGATGCACCTCGATTTCATAGGGCCCTATGCGGATCCTGTCATGATTGCGCAGCGTCCGCTCGTTGTCCTTGCCGATCGGGTCCTCGTCGTGGTTGGAGAAGGTGCCGTTGACGCTTTTATCGATCACCAGCCACGCGCCGGAGCGGAAGGCCACGGTGCAGTGCCAGCGGGACACCAGCTGGTTCACGTCGCTCAACACCCAGTTCACGCCGCTGGGGCCGCGGCCGATCGTGTATTCCGGAT
>JBEKLE010000639.1:0-3422 GCA_050010355.1 Rhodopila sp.
GCCGCCAGGGCCGAATGGCGGCCTTTGAACGCCACATAACAAAGTGATCGAGAGTCGTCGGGCTTCCCCATCGATCAGGAGATCCGACGTCATGTTCGAGGTCCTATTCGCGTATCCCAAGGTTTTGGCGCGCCACCAGGCCGGTCCGGCGGCAGCCGATCGAGAGCGTTATCTCGCGTATTGCGCTGACCAAGGCGCTGCACACGAGACGTTGCTGCACATCGCCCAGAAAATGCTCGTCATCGCCGAGCGGATCGAGGTGACTGCCGGTAAGCCGGTCACCCGATCCGAGATCGACGCCGCCGCCCGGGCATGGGCACGTCAGCAGAAAAGGCGACGCACCGTCGACAATAGAGAATGCTCACGGCACCTGTTTGCACAGATCGCAGTCGCATGGCTGCGTTTTCTGGGAATCCTGGAGGACCTACCGCACGGAGGGCGGAATGTCTTCTCTGGGCAGGTTGACGATTTTATCGCTCACCTGCGGGACGAGCGCGGCTTGTCTCCAAATACGCTCTGCGGTCGGCGGTGGCAGGTTGAAGGCTTCCTGGAGCACGTTGCCTCGAGCAAAGCCTCGATTGCATCGATCTCCGTCGGCGACATCGATGCCTTTCTCGAATCGAAAGGTCGAGAGAACTGGTGTCGTGTATCCGTCGCGTCGTGTGCAGCGGCGCTGCGCTCGTTCTTCCGGTATGCCGAGAGGCGGGCGTGGTGCTCCCCCGGAATCGCAGCGGCCATCGACTCGCCGCGCCTCTTCAAGCAGGAAGGGCTCCCCAGAGGTCCTGTCTGGACCGACGTCCAGCGCCTCATAGACAGCACCAGCAAACGCGTACCGCGCGACATACGCGACCACGCGATTCTGATGCTGCTTGCCATCTACGGACTCAGAAGTGGTGAAGTCAGAGAATTACGCCTTGAGGATCTGGATTGGACAAGGGAAGTCATCACAATCAGACGCCCCAAGCAACGGCGGACACAATACTATCCGATTGTGGAATCAGTCGGCAACGCGATTCTGGACTATCTTCAGCGGGCCAGGCCGGGCCGATGCAGCTGTCGAGATCTGTTTGTGACGCTCAAGGCCCCGTTTCGTCCCCTTTCGTCGGGCGGCCTTTATCACGCGGTCAGCAGCCGCCTGCGCACCCTGGGCATCGAGACCACGCACTACGGCCCACATGGTCTTCGCCATGCCTGCGCGGCGCACCTGGTCGCTGAGGGGCTGAGCTTGAAGGAGGTCGGTGACCATCTCGGCCACCGAAGCGCCCATGCCACCCGGACTTACGCAAGGGTCGACCTGGCCGGGCTGCGAGAAGTCGCCGCGTTTGACCTGGGAGGGCTGTCATGAAGTTCTCGCAGGTCGTTGCCGCCTACGTCACTCATAGACAGGCAATGGGCATGCGCTTTCACACAGAAGCACGCACCCTCCGGTCATTTTGTCGCGCATCGGGAGACGTGACCATGCAGGAGATCACGGCCGAGCAATTGCTTGCCTTTCTTGCTGGAACCGGTCCAGTCACGACCTATTGGGAGCGCAAGCATTCCGCTCTCAGCGGCCTCTACCGGTTCGCCGTCGCCCGGGGCTACGTCGATCATTCGCCGCTGCCACGGACGGTTCCCAAGCCACAGCAAGCCTTCGTGCCCTACATCTACTCGCACGAGGAACTACAGCGCCTGCTCGATGCGGTCGCGGCCAACGACCATCCGCGTTGCCGCATCGACCCCGACACCTATCGGACGATCCTGCTCCTGCTGTATGGCGCGGGGCTGCGCATCAGCGAAGCGCTCGCCCTCACCCTGGCCGATGTCGACCTCGACGCCGCGGTCCTCTGCATCCGCGAGAGCAAATTCTACAAGAGCCGATTGGTGCCGATCGGCGATAACCTGCTGCGGATCCTGGTCCCATATGCCGCAAGGCGCCGGCAGCAGCATGCCGGGGCAGCGTCGCCCTTCTTCGTCTCCCGCGGCGGCACTGCGGTGACCCGTCAGAACGCCGAGATGGCCTTCTGCCGCCTGCGGGTCAGTGCCAACGTCGTATGCGAAGGTGCCGATGCCCGACATCAGCCGCGCCTGCATGATATGAGGCACGCCTTCGCCGTCCATAGGCTGATCTCATGGTATCGGGATGGCGCCGACGTGCAACGCCTGCTGCCGAAGCTGTCAACCTACCTCGGCCATGTGCATATTGGCGGGACGCAGCGATACCTCACGCTGACGCCGGAACTGCTTCGCCAGGCAAGTCTGCGCTTTGAACGCTATGCCATGGAGCCGTCCCATGAATGACGAAACTCTCCTTGGCCCTTGGGTCCGGCGGTTCCTGCTCGAACATATCGTCGCCGAGCGCAATCTTGCCCGCAACACCCAGCATGGCTACCGCGATGCGCTCTGCCAGTTGATCCCCTTCGTGGCAAAGCAATCCAACAAGCCGATCGACCGTCTCGCGGCCGTCGACATCTCGGCTGAGCTCGTCCGGCTCTTTCTCGCGGATCTCGAGGCTTCCCGTCACTGCGGCATTGCCACCCGCAACCAGCGCCTCGCCGCCATCCGCGCCCTGGCGAGATTCGTCGGCGAGCACAGTCCGATCCATATCGAATGGTCCGGACAGATCCGCGCGATTCCGTTCAAGAAGACCATGCAGGCTGTCGTTCCCTATCGCGAAAAGGCGGAGATCGACGCTTTGCTGGCGGCACCGGACCGGCGAACAGCGCAAGGTAGACGCGACCACGCCCTACTGCTGTTCCTCTACAACACTGGGGCACGGGCATCAGAAGCCGCCCACGTGAAGGTCGCCGACCTGGACCTGAACGCAGCCAGCGTCAAAATCAGCGGGAAGGGAGGAAAGCAGCGCTTCTGCCCGCTTTGGTCGGCCACCGTCTCGGAGCTCGCCACCATCATCGCAAGGGGCGAGCCGTCCCGTCCCCTCTTCCTCAATCGCTGTGGCCGTCCGATCACCCGATTCGGGATCCATACCGTGATCGAACGCAACGCATTGCAGGCCCGAGTCCAATCGCCAGCGCTGGTGGCGAAGCGTGTCAGTCCCCATTCCATCCGACATACCACGGCGACCCACCTTCTGCGCGCGGGCGTTGAAATCAATACGATCCGCGGATGGCTTGGGCACGTATCGCTGGAGACCACGAATATCTATGCCGAAATCGACTTCGAAACCAAAGCTAAGGCCTTGGCGAAATGTGAGACCGCCGACACCAGCGCGACCGGGCAGCACTGGCGGGATCAGCCCGCGCTGATGGACTTCCTGCACGCGTTGTAGCCATTTGGTTATGTGGCGTTCAAAGGCCGCCATTCGACCCTGGCGGCCACCTTCGGCGCTGAACGCCACATATCCACCGGCGCCACATTACGCATCAAATGTGGCGCGCCACATTTGATGCGGGAAATCCGCACGTCCGGTTTGATGAGCGGGG
>JBEKLE010000640.1:0-3420 GCA_050010355.1 Rhodopila sp.
TTCCCACTCGCTCGATTCGGTGGAGACCCAGTGATTCGACACTCGATTCCCGAGTCAAGTCGGAATGTGCAGCCAGCGAGCCGGAAGTGTGATTTTGTCAAATTAATCCCGACAAAGCCGGCGCCGGTTCGCACCCTTCACCGCGACCAAGGTGCCGGCGTCCGGCTGTTTGAGCATGCTGCCTCCCCTCCCGCCTTGTCATCCGACATCGCCTTGCGCGCCAATCGGAGAAAATCGCGGAGGGACCGCCGCCTTGCCAGCGATGGCTGTGGTCCCGACCGCCCGGGCGCCGAGTTACTGGGGGGCGGCGGACGTTGGGGGCGGGGGACGTTGCGCCTTCTTTTGGTGGCCGGCGGGGATCACTGTGCCTCCCGCGTTGCCGCACATGCAGTAGCCGTCGACCGGCATGCCGGTGGCGCATGTCCGGCCTGAATCGGTGAGGCACATATTCGCCAGCGCTGGCGCAGCCGACACGGCGCCAAAGAGGAACGCGCAGGCGATTAGCGTGGACCTCATGCGAGCGACCTTTCAGGATCGGGTTGGTGGCAGTAGCGGAATAAGCGAGCCGCCGTCCCCCCGCAAGGTTCCCGCCGCTCGGCGGGAAGTCATCCCGCAGCGCGGCGGCGGTCAATTCACGGCACGTCGTGGTCGCACCCGAACCGCCCTTGAGTTTGTTTATGGGGACCAGCTTGCCTGCCGCCCTCTCGCTGCGGTACCAGCTTATGAGAGGATTGGGTAGCGAGGTGTAGCGCGACAATCTGGATGAGAGGCGCATTGCCTCGCCTGAACTGCTCCCGGGGCCCAGGCTGTTGCCTCATTTAACCCAGGCTGTTGCCTCATTTAACTTGCTCCCCACCGGGGTGCATCGGTGGGGGCGAACATGGGGCAGATCAGCATGACGACACGAGACGAACTGGTGGTTGCGTTGGCTGGACGGTACGCGGCGAGCAGCCGCAAGGATCGCGGCCGTATCCTGGATGAATTCGCCGCGGTGAGTGGCTTGCATCGCAAGCACGCGATGCGTTTGCTGCGCGCCGGACGACCCGGCCGGCGGTCAGGACCACGACCAGCGCGACGCCTATATAATGATGCCGTGCGGGAGGCGCTGGTGGTGACCTGGGAAGCATCGGACCGGGTATGCGGCAAGCGGCTGCGGCCGCTGGTGCCGATCCTGATCGAGGCGATGGAGCGGCACGGCCATCTTCAACTCGCGCCGGAGGTTCGCGCGGGTTTGCGGGCGATGAGTGCGGCAACGATCGATCGGGCGCTGCATGAAGCTCGGGAGCCGGGAGGGGGCAGAAAGTGCCGTCACGCGCCGCCCGCGGCCGCGATCCGGCGCAGCGTTGCCGTGCGCACCTTTGACGGCTGGAACGACCCGGCGCCCGGCTTCGTTGAAGCGGATCTGGTGGCGCACAGCGGACCGACGGCGAAGGGCAGCTACGTGCAGACACTGACGTTGACCGACATCGCGACGGGTTGAGTGCGCGCCGTTGCTGGTGCGTGAGCAAAAGCTGCTGACCGTGGTCCTGGGCGAGGTGGGCCTGTGCGGCTGAGAGGAACAGGAAACCGGCATAAAGAAGATTAGTCCAACACAGCGGCCCCGTGCGCAACTAACTGGTCTTGGCTTTGGGCACCGACGCAATATTATGTCTCCGGCCTTCTTCGCAAAAGTCCTTGCAAAAGGAGGATTTCCGCATGGGATTTTTGCGAAGCCTAAACCGTTGAAATGCCGTGTGCTGAGTGGCTCTCGCAGAACTTAGGAGTTTCGCACACCTGCATATTTCACATGGCTCATGTTGGAATTCCTGTTCCGCACTTCCGCATGGGACTTTTGGATGGTCTTACGCCGGTTTTCTGTTCCTCTCAGCCGCACGGGCCAAAACGTGCGTTGAAGCGCAGATGCGTGATGGACACGAAGGCGGCGTGCTCGGTGGCGAGGGTGGGTCTTAGGCGCGGGTGCCGCGAGTGCGGGTTAAACAGCGTGAGGTTCCCAGGTTTCACGACCGCACGCCGGCGGGTCCGGCGCCCGGCGCAAGCCTCCTCAAGAGCCATCGCGACGCGTCCGCGCGTCCTCGCTGGACGCCTCCTTTCGAATATCCACAAAGTCCCGGCGATCGGAGCGATTCATTCTGGTTCACACCTCGTCCCGGTGCTAAGCTTCTATTCCATCGATATGACAACGCAGCAAGGAGTAATCCCACTGCTCAACCTGACGGACCTCAACGAAGCCCTGGACGAATTGCATTCCCGGCTCCTCCGGCAGCGCCTGCCGTGCGAAGCATCCGACGGCTTCGTTCCGTTCCGATCGCCCGAAGAGGAGCTGGACACCATTTGCGCCGCCTACGGCCTGCAGCGCCAGTTGGTGGTCCGCAAGTTTCTCGAGAAGTTCCAGGTGGATGTCGCCACGTGTGCCATGGAGGCGTGGGGCCGTGCCCTGATGGCTGCCTACGAGGTCGCCGCTTCACGCCCGTTCGACTATTACGACAGGCTGGCGGATTTGCGGCGGCAGCGGGAAGAGGAGATACGGCTGAACGCCCCGGTGGAACTGTTGGGCGATGCCGTGGAGGCCTTGCACGGTTATCTGGAGAACGGCTGCGATCCTGATGCAGCGATGGAGATCGTCAGCACGGAGTTCAGCTTGAAGCGACGTGCCCTGTCGCGCGAATTTACGAAAAGGCACTACCCGCCGGAGTGGCGGCGGAAGACCTTCGCATAGATCGGGCATAAGTTATCATTCTAGCAGCCTGTCGGAGTTGGTTTGGGGATGTTTGGTGGGGGCGGTCGTTGGCGCCTGCATCACGGCCTCCGACGCGTGGCCGGACAGCGGAATTCGCCCTCGAGACCCGGGCCGTCGCTCCGACGACCACTGCGCCCGTTACAAACGCAACCAAATCGACGCGAAAAGGGCACGATCTGGCTCAGTTCGCCGCCGCCAGGACGAACATCCGCTTCAGGTTCCATGCCATGGTCACGAGGCTCCACTCGCCGCGCACCTTGTCGAGGCCGCGCAGCAGGAACTGGCGGAACCCGAGCACCGACTTGATGATGCCAAACACCGGCTCGGGCGTCTGCTTGCGCAGGGCGTAGCGGGCCTTGCCCTCTTTCGTCTGGAGCCGATGGCGCATCGCTTCAACCGGCGTGGGATTCTCCGGTGCGGGAGGGTCCTCGGCGAAACGTTCGGCCAGCGAGGGATGATGCGCCTCCCGCCCCATCGCGATCACCGGCTCGATCCCCTGAGCGGCGCAGGCGTTCACGTGTGAATGCCGGCCCCAATCCGTAGTTTTTTGCTGATGTGTTTGGACGGCCACCCTGCGCGCCGGCGTTCCGGATTGTCCAGGTAGTCCATAGGAGGGACCCGCCCCCGAAGCGGAGCGCCCTTAGCGCGCAGCGAAGCGAAGGGGGCGGGAGGTCCCTGTGGAC
>JBEKLE010000641.1:0-3417 GCA_050010355.1 Rhodopila sp.
TGACGCTGCCCATCCTTATCTTGTCCGCAAAAGGATCGATGCCGAAGGATTGCGTCACGATGCGCGGGGCAACCTGCTCGTGCCGCGGTACGACAAGACGGGCCGGTTTTGGAATATCGAACGAATACTGCCGCAGAAGCCCGCGGATCGGCCGGACAGGTATACCCTCTGGCGCAAGGTCGGCGATGGCCGGGTCGGTGGTGGTGTTGAGCCTGGTCCGATCGTCATTTCGACTGGTATTGCGACGAGCAAATCGGTCCATGCCGCAACCGGATATACGACACTCGGCGCAGGTTCAGACAGCAATCTAATCTGCTGGCGGTTGCGGTCAAACTCCGCGAACCCTACCCGGATCGGCCAATTCTGAATCAAAGGCGGAAAAAATACGCCACCGAGGCGGTCGGCGGTGTGCCGCGATTCCGGCCTTTGCGAAGGGCTCCGAGTGGTCCGACTGGAATGACTACTTGCTCGCCTACGGCCGGACGGCGCTGCACGAGCCGTTCAAACAGGCCGTGATAACGCTCACTACTACAGTAAAGGAAACGCTGATGTCTGATGCTCAAGCGGCGCAAGCAGAGCGCGCTCCGACCCCACCACCGGCGCCACCAGCCTCCGGCGAGGCCGCGCATCCGTGGACTGCCGTGATCGAGCGGCTGCGGGAAGCGCGCGACGATCCGCAGCTGCAAAATGATGAACCGCAAATAGTCGAGCGCATTGCGCGGCTGATCAAGGAAGCCGAATCAGCACCGGCGCTCGACGATCCATGGTTCAGGACGCGTGTGGCTTATTTAGTCTCGGATATCGACCGGGCGACACAAGCAAGCCTCGTCTTGCCGCCGCCTCTGCGATCCGAGATCGATGATCTCGCCGTCTCGTATCCGGGCCTGCAACACCAAGATCTGGCGGACATGCTGCGGCAGACCAGCCGGCTTGGCCGTGAGGATATCCCGCTGATCCAGGAGATCCGGCACCAGGCGCACCAGCAGGCGCAGCATGGCGGCAGTGACGTTGACGGCACACGTCAAAGCGCCATCACGGCTTTGCAGGATCGGATGATTAGCCGGCTCGCCGGTCCGGAGCCGCCGCCGCATGTAACCGCCACGCCGACGCCGGACCCGGTGCCGCCCGCGCCTCAACCTTCTGTGCCGCCGCAGCAGGCGCCGGAGGCGCAGGTGGCGGCAGGTCAGATGGTCCCGCCACAGCCGGCCGCGCCAACGGCCGCTGGCGGCGGCGCAGCGCCGCCAGCACAGGCGACGCCTGCTGCCGGTCAGCAGCCGACGCCGATCGGACAGGTCGCGATGCCGATGTCACGCGCCTCGGCCATCGTCAAAGCCATGACGCAGCCGCGGATGGCAGACGGGCCGCCACCGTGGCAAGGGCCGCAGCAGGCACTCAGTCAGCGTCTGATCGACTGGCAGGCCAACAAGGCGGACCGCTACACCAGCGACATGCTACAACGCACCGAGACGTCCGCGAAGGCCGTCGTCAAGGCCTTGCAGTCGCTCGAAACCGGTCCCGGGGCGAACATTATGCGCAAGATCGGCACCGAAGCGGCGGCGGACCCAAACGGGGCCGCCGGGGTGATTGAACAGATGCGCCCCGGCGGAAGACATGAAGCCCTTCGCAATGAGTACAACACGGAGCACATGAAAAATCCGGCGTTTGCGAAGGCCGTCGGCGCTGTGAGGGATGCGTTTGGCAACTACCTGCTGGATCGCGATGCGCTGGCGGTCGACTTTCGCCGGCGGGGCTGGAATCCGGCTGACATCGACAAGCGCATGGAGAGCACAGACCGCGCGATAGCCCAAGGGGTGGAGCGGGTGCCGGGTCGCGAGTCGGGCAAGTCGTTGACCGAGGAGTTGGCAGAGACGGCGCGCAAGCTGGCACACGATCTGATCGAGAAGGTAAAGCAGGTCTTCAGTCATGTTGGGCCACATCAGCCGCCCGCTCCGGGCCAGAGCCAGAGTCCCGGGATTTCCGCTTCGCCTTGATTTTCCAGCCTGCGCTTGCGCCCGCAGGCAGTACTCCTGAACCAAGAAATTCAGGAGTATTGCCATGCCGGCGTTGAATGATGTCGTAACCGGTCAGATCATCACCCCGCCCGCTGGCGATCTGGGGGCGCAGATCTTGGGTATGATCTTTCCTGTTCAGGCGGCGCAGACGGACGCCGCCGTTGGCCAGACCCAGACCATACTGGGCGACCTGGTATCCTACATCACCTGGGGCACGATGTCGCTCATGATGGTGTTCGCCATCATCCAGATGATTCGGCGAATATTCAGCATATCGGAGACAGGTAAGTTCCACGTCCGGACGAACGGCATTATGCCGGTCCGGATTGCTCTGGCCTTCATGCTGGCGTTTCCGTCGCCCGCAACCGGATTTTCGCTGGCTCAGATCATCATTTCCCAGATCGCCTATTGGGGCGCGGGCCTGGCTTCGCACGCGTTTCTGGACGTCGTTCAGGGCATCGGGCCGAATGCGGTGCCGATCTATACGCCGATTGTGACCGGGACCGAGCTGACAATCGCCGGGCTGGTGCAAAGCGAGCTCTGTCGATCCCTGGTGAACGCGGCGGCGAATAATCCGAATCTCATGCCGGAGCCGACGCCGATTACCGGTGGGGACGCAGGCGATGGTTATGTCGCCTGGGCCTATGCGATGTCGAACGGCAATGGCACCGGGGCGCCGGCGTGCGGCAATGTGATGCTCCATCAGGCCACGGCCGCGGGTAACGGCGTCGTGGATCTCACGGCGCAGCGCGCCGCGATACTGACGACGGTCATCCAGCAAATCAGCGCCAGTGTCACACCGATCGCGCAGAATTTCTGGAACACCCGCAGCACGGCGACGCTGGCGCCGCTGCAGGCGGTTATCATCGCCGAGGCAAACATCTACACGGCGCAACTCACCGACGCAGCGTCCGCGGCCACGGCGCAGCTGCGGGCGGCGTCGCCGGTTGCGGCAATGCGTAACGGAACGGTTGGCACGCCGGATGCCATCCCGGCCATGCAGCAGTTCGGCTGGATCACCGCACCGGCCTGGTATATCGAAATGGGCCGGCTCAATGGCCTGTTACTGTCGTCCCTCACGGCCACTCCCGTCGTGACCGCACCGACCTATCAAGGGTTTGGCCGCCTGCTGTCGGATGACGTGGCGCCGCTGATGACGGCCGCAGTCGGGTATATGTCGTCTGTCATGGCTTATAGCGCCACCACCGACCGCTCCGACTCCCCCTCGGGCTATGGCGATCTGACCAGCATGCGCGCCCCGAGCATCGATGGCGCCAGTCTGTTGGAGGGGATCGCGCGGTCTTTGCATGTCACCGACAAATTGCTGCGCGAGATGCTGAAGCAGCTCAGCCCGTTATCGACGACCATCGCCGACCCGTTTTCCCAGCTCATGGGTGTCGGTCAT
>JBEKLE010000642.1:0-4953 GCA_050010355.1 Rhodopila sp.
CAGCGTTCGGTAGTGACCGCGACGGATCCGACGGGGGAACGATCGTCTTCGCGGTCGGGTCGAGAGGAGGTTGTTGCGTTACAGAAGAGACTGGAGCACTGACCGAGGGATTATGATTACCTTCGTCCTCTTCGGGTAAATGTTTGATTAGACTACAATTAGCAAAGGTGTCTTAAATTTCGGCTGCGACTTAGGCACATCCTAGGCACGGGTAAATGTCTCGACGGTAAATCTCGCATCGCCTTCGCTTGTGCGTCCAGGTTGATTCCGCGTCGGACTAAAACGCCTATCGGCGCACGATTTTTGCGGCTCTCAATCTATGAGAACCCGCAGCGCCGTCGGGTGGACCAGATACTCCAAGCACACTTCGGGCGCCAAAGATCGGGGCGTTAATCCTCGTGAGCCATGCTCGGACAGGCTCGTCGAAGATTTTGAGCGCGAGCCACGATGTCGAAATGGAAAATATGCAGACAGAAGCTAGCGCCATCGCTGATCCAATTCGAGGAACCAGGACATTGTTACATGCGACCATGATCGGCCAATGCAAGATGTAAAGCGGATAGGAAATACCTCCTAGAATCCTGGGAAGCGATGTCGTGTTCCGGGTATACACGCCTCCCAATATTACGGCTGGGAAGATCACATTAACTGCCGCAATGTCAAACCACCATCCTACCGAATGGGGCATAAATGTTGCGGCTACGATCGGAACTGCCAGAACTATGAGCGGGATGCTCCGACGCGAGACACGATCATTAGCCGCGAACCGCAGAAGTAAAACGCCGATGCAAAACGCTGCGATTGCACCAAAAGATTCGGTCCATAACACGTCGGCCTCTATTTTATAGATTGCTCGTAATACAATATCTCCGGTCAGGGCGACTGATGCAGTCACGGCGATATGACGCGACTTGAGGCGATAGAGCACGATGCCAAACAACGCGCTCAATGCTAGCTCGTAGAACAACGACCATTCCGGCGCGTTCAAGGGAAAGTATCCGTAGACATTCGGGGGGATAGGTGGAGATGGCAGTCCCAACAGCGCTGCGAGGGTCGCCGTAAGCCATGCGGCGTTAAGGTGAAATCGTCCATCGACCAGAAATCGAACCACAAAGCTCAAAATCGAAGCTGCGATGATCATAGGGTAAAGGCGAATAGCTCGGACCCGCAGGAAACCTCCGAGACTCAAGCCGTGTGTCAGCTTGCCCTGGTAGGCATGTGCCAGGACGAAGCCGCTCAGCATGAAGAAGAACGCGACGGCCAGCCCCTTCCGTGGAGCAGCCGGGTCTTGATAAATTACGGCTGTTGCATGGCCAAACATTACGATCAAAGCCGCTACCCCGCGCAGCCCATCCAGCGTCGGCATACGTTTTGGCAACGGCTCAGCTTGGTTTTCCATTTTCGCCATAAATGACGAATTAGATTAACAGAACGTTAAATTTCGGCCCTTCCTGAAGCACTGGTCGAACTGCCAAGCTATGTGGGACGGGTATCATACACCACGGGTCTCTTCGGCGAACATCTCACTTGTGTTCTGGTCTGCGTTCTGTATAACTCGCTTAGACGAACGTTCGACGGACAGCTTCTCTATCCACGTGGCAATTGCTCTACTCTCAGGGAACTGTCGATGCTTCTGGGGCCACCCCAACCAATCGCGCGAGTACGCTACTACCCAACCTCGCTCGTGGCACCGCACGCCAATCTCCCGGAAATGCCGCATGTTCCGGGTCAGCACCGTATACTCCCGGCTCGCAGCCGTGGCCGCAATCGCCAAATCAGCCAGACCAGGCGCATGGCCGGCACCACGAGCCTGATCCGACAGTGTCCCCAGCAGCCTCGCCACAACGATATCCAGCGGCAGAACACGCGCACTATGCAGGTGCAGCAGCGTCCCCAGCCACGCGGCCAACCGGCCCGCTTTCCGCCCCGCGCCCTGCCGCCGGGATTTCGCGATGCCAGCCTCCACCTCCGCCACGGTAATTACCGACAGATACAGCTGCTCGCTGTTCCGCTCCATCCAATCATCAGTTCCGGCACCGGCCGAATAACCCCAGGGGCGCCGGCCGACAGCACGTTTGGTATCGACCAGATACATGCAATCAGAAGTCAGTCTCGCGTAACGACCCCGCCTCCCTTTCGGGCACGTCACCGGCCTCAAGCGGTGCCGCCCAGCAGACGACCGAACGACGGCACACGCGACAGCCGCTCCCATTCCTCGAAGCTCAGCACCACAGCCTCCCGCCGGCCGTGCCGGGTAATGATCGACGGCTCACCGCGGCGTGCACTGTCGATGACTGCGGAAAGCGTCGCTTTGGCATCGCGAAGCTGGATTTCCTGCATAGTACCCCATCTCTGCCTACTGTAGTCACAGTAACGCATGCGACACCTCGCCGGCAACCGAGAGGAATCAGATGAACCGGCGCACAAACCGGCCACCGCCAAACCCCACCCCCGCAAACCACCGCTTGCTGCAGCCCAGACACCTGGGTGATGCTCACCACAACCCCAATCGCCACCCGCGCCCATGGGAAACGATCATGCTGCCAGCCTCCGGCCCAACCTCCCGTATCTACTTCTCCCAGCGCCTCCGCCTGCACTACGTCGACTGGGGCAACCCGGACGCCCCGCCGATGATCCTGCTGCATGGCGGGCGCGACCACTGCCGCAACTGGGACTGGGTCGCCCGCGACCTGCGCCGCGACTACCATGTCATCGCCCCCGATCTGCGCGGCCACGGCGATTCCGCCTGGTCCGCCTCCGGCCACTACACCATGGCGAACCACATCTACGACCTGGCGCAGTTGATCCATCAACAGAACCTGGCCCCCGTCTCGATCATCGCCCACTCCCTTGGCGGCAACATCGCCATCCGCTACACCGGCATCTATCCGGAGAACGTTCACCGTCTCGTCGCCATCGAGGGCCTTGGCCCCGGCCCCCGCCAGGACGCCCTGTCAGACGGCAAGCCGATCGCCGAACGCATGCGCGTCTGGATCGACGCCGAGCGGGCGCTCTCCGGCCGCCAGCCGCGCCGCTATCCGACCGTCGAGGCCGCCTATGCGCGTATGCACGAGGAGAACAAACACCTGACGCCCGAACAGGCCCGACACCTGACGCAGTACGGCGTCAACCAGAACGAGGACGGCACCTATAGCTGGAAGTTCGACCACTATGTCCGCCTGTGGCCGCCCTACGACATGACCCGCGAGGCCATCGCGGAACTCTGGGGCTCGATCACGTGCCCCACCCTGCTGGTTTATGGCACCGAAAGCTGGGCGAAGAACCCCGCCGAGGATGGCCGCCTGGCGTATTTCAAGAACGCATCGGTGCTCGCGGTGGAGAAGGCCGGTCACTGGGTGCACCACGACCAACTCGATTTCTTTCTGACCCAGGTGCGAGCCTTCCTTTCTGCGCCGTAGCTTTCCGGCGCCCGGCGGCTGAGGTCCGAGCCGAAGCTGCCTTGCGTCACGGCCGAGGCAGCCGGAGCGTCGCCGCCTCCCGGTCAAAATTCGCCAGATCGCGTTCGAGATCCCATTGCAGCCGAGCCTTGTCGCTGCCGCGCAGGAACCGGGCGCACGGAGGCGGAGGGTCGCGGGTCACGGCGCCCCCCGCACACACCGCGACCTTCCGCCACGTGCGAGGATCGGCCCACAGGCTGTCACCGGCGAGGAAGGCATATTCCAGCGTATTACGCTCCAGACCAACGAGCGCGGGCCAGTCGAGACCGTACGTCGTCACCGCGCGCTGCAGTTCATTGGTACGGTCCACGCGTTCGACACCTTCATCATCGGTGGACAGCACTGTCGGCACGCCAGCGGAACGATAAACCGGAAACGGATGCGCCGCCCCGCGAACGCCCAGGATCTGCGCGTTGCTGGTCAGATTGATCTCGACCGCCACGCGCTTCTGCGCCATTTCACGCAGCAGGCCGAACGGATCTTCCTCATACATCACGTCCACACCGTGGCCGATTCGTTTCGCATGACCCAGTTCGACGGCCTGACGGATGTGGAACAGCAGTTCCTCGGGCCGCACCAGACCCAGCGTCAATTCGCCGGCGTGGAGTGAAATGTTCGTCTCCGGCATCCGGCCGTGCAGATAATCCAGCATCCGCATCTGTAACGAATAGTCGGCCAGCGCAGTCGGGTCATCCTCGGGCGCCACGAAATCGAGCCCGACAACGCGGGGTTCACGCTTTTCCAGCAAGGCGCCAAACAGCGCGGATGCGAATACCCGATGCGGCGTCATGACGCGCGACACCTGCTCCAGCCAACGGACCGTGACTGCGCAGCCGGGTTTGGCCTGTGGGGTGCCGCAATTCAGCGCCTCGCGCATGCGCCGCTCGACGGTGTCGACATCTTTGGTGGCCTCGCCGACAAGGGTCTCGATACCGGCGGCGACCAAGGCCGCGTCGAATGCCGCAGGATCGCCGGTCAGCGGTTGCGTTTCGGCAACTTGGTCGGCCAGCCTGCTCACGGCGCCGCCCTGGAAGGTCACCATCAGCTCGACATAGCGCATGCGCTGGCGAGCCGCCCGGTCCACGACCTCCGCGGCCATGTCGCCCATCGGCGCCGCCCCACCGAATTTGACAAATGCTTCGAAGAAATGATCGTGCCGGCTTACGCCGCTGGCCGGCACGAAATCACGCATCGACCAGGCGTCCACCACGGCGCGGTTCAGTGTGGCATCGTGCACTGCATCCCCGATCGGCCGGGACGGCGCCGCGCATGGGGGACTGGCCACCTGGCCGGACGCCGGATTGACGCACATACCGGCGGCGGCGCCGGCCCTGATCGTTGCTTCCGCGTAGGCTGCTCCACTCAAGTGGTTGTGCAGGTCGCCGCCTTTGGGCATCCGGTACAGCAAAGCCCGCAGCAACGGCGGCGAGGTCCGGTATTCCTTCAGCCGAACAGCCGCAGCTTCCTGGGCCCGCGCGGCGCCGGCGGAAAGCGC
>JBEKLE010000643.1:0-3407 GCA_050010355.1 Rhodopila sp.
CGCGCAGCACACGCGACAGCGCCTTCTCGTTGACGAAGGCGTCGACGCTGACCCGGGCACCGTTCGGCAAGGCGATCTCGATCCCGCCCGTTCTGCTTTCACCAGGCAGCCGAGAGCGTGGCTGTTCTGGCGGTGGCAGCATCGATGGCGCCGCGTTCCCCGCGTCGCCCAATACGCTCAGCGGCACGAACTCCACCGATCCCGACGGACCAGCCGCGGCAGCCGCCGCCGCCTTCCAGGCCGAGCGCCAGTTGTAGAGCAAGCTTTCCGAGACCCGGTGCCGCCGTGCCACCAACTTCACTTTGCCGCCTTCCGCTTCCACCTCGGCGATCAGCGCGGCCTTCTCTTCGATGGTCCATTTGCGCCGCCGCTCAACCCGGGCAACGATCTCGACGTCGGACACACAGACCTCCTTCTGGAGCTACAGAAGAAGTCTCCAGCTACCCAAAGTATCGGCGATCCACGGCCACCCCGCCACACGTCCACCGCCGGGCGCTTACGTAGCGGCCAGGCTCAGGGCCGTAAAAGCGGCAAGAAACATCTTTTTCACCGAAACTCTCCTTCTTTAGTCGGGCGGAATTGGCCGGCTTTGTGAGAGGAAACTCGGCAAGCATGGTGAGCGAAGGTCAATGCGGTCTGTGCACTGCATCATGCCGGCACGGCATATTCGGTTCAGTAACCAGCGGCGCAGATGGGAATCAGTTATCTACGGCGGCTGAAGGATCCTCGCACGCTATTTGGCACCCTGGCGGCCCTCTCGATGGAACCCAGGGTGGGTGCTGCCCAATAGCGCGCAAAAAACCACCAAGCAATTTGTAACTCACACGCCCCCTATGTCATTTTGATCATTAAGTGGCGTAGGATTTTGAGGATTAATTGGCGCAGCCGAGAGCTGGCGCGGGAGGGGAGCATGGTCCGGTTGCCCTTCGCCGCCGTGTCCGCCATTGGGCAGACGGGCGTCCGTCTTCCCGTCCGCCAATCATGCTGTCCGGCTTTCCGTCGGGGACCTGGGATTTCGGACATGTTGATGGGTGGCCGCTCATCGGTGGTTTGACGGACAGAGGCCCAGTTTCAGCCTTTAAATCTGCGGATCGAAGCCGGGT
The DNA here is from genome assembly GCA_050010355.1 of Rhodopila sp. Lineage (GTDB taxonomy): Bacteria > Pseudomonadota > Alphaproteobacteria > Acetobacterales > Acetobacteraceae > Rhodopila. The sequence goes on from JBEKLE010000643.1 coordinate 1,104, forward strand.
GCGGTCTTTGGCTTGCACGGCCCGAACAGTAGCCGGGGCAGTCGTCCATCGATGCACGCCAGCCCGACGCCGATCAGTGCCATGCCGCCGAAATGCCGAGGCAATAGTGTTTCGCCCAGCACGAGCGCCCCGAGCAGGATGGCGCTGACCGGGATTAGGAACGTGACCAGCAGAAGATTCGTTGCTCCGGCGGCGGCCAGGATCCGGAAGTATAGCACATAGGCGAGCGCGGTGGAGAGAAGACCCACCCCCGCCACGGCGGCCCAGGTCGCTGGATGTGGCATCGCCAGCGTCCAGGGCCGGTCCACCAAAAGCATCAGCGGCAGCAGCAGCACGGTGGAGGCGCTGACCTGCCCTGCCGCGGTCGCCATCGGTGCCACGCCCATACGCTTAAATCGACGCCCGAAGATGCCGGCGAAGGCGTAGGTCATCGCCCCGGCTAAGCAGGCGAGCTGCGCCGTGACGCCCGTTCCTAATCCGCCCAGCGCATCCGGGCCGATCATGAACACGGCACCGGCAAAACCTACGGCGACACCAGAAGCCTTGAGTGGCGTCAGCTTCTCATCCGGCGTGAGCACGTGTGCGACCAGGACGGTGAACAGCGGCGTGGTGGCATTCAGGATCGAAGCGAGGCCGCTGGCAATATGGTGCTGCCCCCAGACGATCAGCACAAATGGGACGACATTATTGAGCAGCCCCATGCCGAAGAAGGCTGCCCAAATGCGGCCCTCAGTCGGCATCCGTTGCCCGAGCAGGCGTAGCACGAGCAGCAACGTGGCCGCCGCTACCGCCACGCGCAACCAGACCAGCGTGAAGGAGGGCAGCTCGCGCACAGCGACGGCGTTGAAGAAGAACGAGCCGCCCCACAGCACAGCGAGAGTGAGCAGCATGGTCCACTCCCATCCGCCCATGACTGACGTTGCAACTTCGTCCTTGCTTTGGCTCATCATGATTACCCTGATTGCTGGTAAGGCAACTTGGGTGTTAGGTCGCGGACATACCCTCCGGTTCTTGCCCCGGTATCCAAGAACCGCCGCCCAAAGCACTGCGTCAGTGAGCGGCTGGGAATCAACTCGTCATCGCGACGGCTGAAAGTTGCGCCAATTAATTCTCAAAATTCTACGCCATTTAATGTTCAAAATGACAGCCCCCTGCCCTGATCTTGACAATATTACGCATGATAATGCAGAGCGTTTTTCGCTTGCCCGCGCGGCGCACAGATCTGCCCGCGGTGGCACCTGGGTTGGGGCCGCGCCGGTGAGCGAAAAACGTGTTGGACTAAACCGCCGCCCCGGCCGCCCCGGCTATGGGCGTTGAATGCCGCTGCATCCTGTGCCGGTGCCCCGTTGGAGTATTCCGGGCGACCAGACGCGCGGGGGAGAGGGTCGTCTGGTGCGATTCGCTGCCCGAACCGGGGCGTTGAGCGATCCTCGCAGCCTGGAACTGACTGTTTATCGGCTGTTCCGGCGCGCCAGTGGCCTTTGCGGCCCAAGCATCCTCACCCCGATCTGGCGGGCGGTTCGGTTTGATGAGGTCGGGACAGCGATCGTGGATCATGATGTATCAGGAGCCGGCTGGCAGACCGTGGGCCGCCCGATGCAGTCGATCACCACCATGGTGCCGGTATGGCAGTGCGGGCACTGTCGCAACGACCGCCCGGTCAGCGCCTCGAGGCGGTCGCGGTATTCCGTCGGCGGATCGGCCACCGATGCGGGCGGTGCCATGCCGATCAGTTCCCGGCAGCGGGCGAGCTTTTGGGTGCGGTGACAGTTGCCGAGGAATCCGTAGTACCGGATGCGGTGAAATCCATCCGGCAGCACATGGATCAGGAAGCGGCGAATGAATTCCCCGGCCTCGAGGGTCATCGTCTTCTGACGGTTGTCGTCCCGATAATCTTTCCAGCGGAAGCTGACCTTGCCGTCGTCCATCGACACCAGGCGGTTGTTGGAGATGGCGACGCGGTGGGTGTATCGCCCGACATAGTCGAGGACCTGCTCCGGCCCGGCGAACGGCCGCTTCGCATAGACCACCCAATTGGCGTTCCAGGCCGGCGCCAGGTAACGCCGGAACGCCGCGGGCTCATGAAGGTGACGGTACGCGGCGAAGAAGTTCAGTTCGCCGGCGGCAAACGCCTTCTCCAGGTAATGCAGGAACAACCCGCGGAACATCTGCGACAACACCTGGACCGGCAGGAAGAACCCCGGCCGGCAGGCGACCCAGCTTTGCCCGTCCGGCGCGATCCCGCCGCCGGGGACCAGGAAATGAATGTGCGGATGGTGCATGAGGGTCTGTCCCCAGGTGTGT
>JBEKLE010000644.1:0-4200 GCA_050010355.1 Rhodopila sp.
GCGCGCTGGCCCTGCCGCTCTTTCGCCAGCGCCTTTTCGATCGGCAACAGGGCGTCCTCGATGTCTACCATCTCGGATGGCGAGAACGCCTTGCGAAAGAAGTTCTCGGCATACTCGCCGCGCACCACGCGATCGAGATCAAGCACCGTCACCGCGATGCTGGTTTGGCCGAGCTCGCGGCAGGCACGGATGCGCCGCTCGCCCGCAATGAGCGTGCCGTCCGGGCGCACCACGACCGGATGCATGAGGCCCAGCTCGGCAATGTTCGCGGCGAGACCAGCGATATCACCCATTTCGTGGCGGACTCGCTTGCCGATCTTGATGGCCGACAGATCCATTATACTGCGGCTTGCGCGCGCCGGCGGCATCAGCGGCGCAGCGGTCATAATAGCGCCTCGCGCTGAGATGGCGTCGCGGCCGTGACACCTGATTGCAGCAATCGGGCGTAGCAGGCGGCCGCGTCATCCGGGTTTGCGAAGCGGAAGGTTAGCGGCCGACCCGATGACAGTTCATTTTCGATGAACGCGCCCATGTCCAGAGTATCAGGCCAGGCGTTTCCGGCGCTGAATTCGCAATCGCCTGAATGGAAGATCCAGTCGAAAAACTGTTTCCCTTTAGGGAGAGCCCCGGGAGGAAAGAGCTGAAGGAAGTCGTCGCCATCTACATCTTTGGTCGGACTGCGTGCCCACGATCCAGGCGGAAAACTGATCGATAGATCGATGATCCGGTCCTCCGCTGGCGATGCTTGATCGGGATGATGGGCGAGGATCTGAAAGGCTTCGCCGGTGATCGCGTGCGCCGCTATTTTGTCCTGATCTGTCAGTGCCATAGGGTTCCTCCTATTGCCGAAGTTCGTTGCTGTTGTGCTGGTGATCTGTCAGTGCCATAGGGTTCCTCCTATTGCCGAAGTTCGTTGCTGTTGTGCTGGTGAAGATGCCGCGCGCGCTATCCATCGGGCGGCAGATCCAGGGCGGCGGCGTGGCTTTGCGCGAAGCCGGCGCGCAATCCAGCCGGCGACGGCGGCAGCGGATCGGGTGCGGGAGATGACTCCCCCTCCCGCTCATAATGTTCATAAAACGCCGAGGGGGAGTCATCGGCCGGCGCTGGGGAGCGGGCTTTGAACTGACTCACTATCGGCTCGGCGACTGGTGTGTGATCGGCCTTGATCGCGGCGAGCGTGGCGGCGAGCGCCTCGGTCGGGCAGTATTGGCACTGTGGCTTGTGGCCTTGGCCCGAGGGCTGGAAGTCGATGCGGTGCCAGCCGCGCGGATCCTCCTGCAGCACGCGGTGCAGGCAATTCGTATAGTCAGGTCCCGTTTGGCCCCAACGCCTTCGCGCACGCTCGGCGGCATCCGCCGTCGGGAACTCTGCCGGGTAGAGCGCGGTCATCTCCTGCACGTTGAACGTGACACGATCGCGAACGATCATATGCAAGAGGCGGTGTGGGATATCTCGCCAATACCGGATGCAGGTCACCGGATGCGACGGCTGCACGTTCGCCAGGATCAAATCGAGCACCGACGAGCATGCTGTGCGAAGCTGCGGCCGCGATCGCATGATGGCCTGGTCGATCGCGGTATTGAAGATGCTTTCGTGCACCGCTTGTGCGGCTGGGTGCTCGTATCTGAGCGTCGGGATCAGTTGTCCGGATCCGTCCGCCATCAGCACCGCGACGGTCGAGCGCACCGCGGCGTCCGGCGGCACGGCCTCGCCGGTTCGCGCGGCGGCGATCCTGGCAATCTCAGACGGGCGGGCATACGGCCCGCCGATGCTCGCGACCAGGCCGCAATCCACCATAGAATTGCTGCCTGCGTTCGCGCCGTGCCACATGACATTGGTGTCCGGCATGCCGGAGAGGGCCTCGACGCAGGCGAGCGGGGCGATAATGCCCTTAGCACCACGGCCAATGCCTCGGAACGTGATGTAATCCCTGACGTAGCCGAGTTTTTTCTTGCCCTCGACCAGACTGCGGGTGCCCCAGGCACCAAGGATCAGCTCGGTTTCGGCGTGCGGGGCGACGGCGTGCGGTGTGGCCTGCTCGATCGCCTTGGGGAAAAACCGCCGCACGTCGGCAAGTGTCATGCTGCCGGAGAGGATGGCGATGGGCCGTCGTTTCAACCATGGCGCCGGATGCCGTTGGCCGTGCGTCTCGACGTAGCGTTTCGTGCCGCTACGCCTGTCTTCGCTGAACAATTCCAGGCGCCCGGCGCCGGGCCCCGGAACGCCTGGCAGGGTCCCTTGGGTGCGACCGCGCAGTGATCGCCACACCGCGTTGATGCCCCGGATCTGCCCGTTGATCGCGGCTGCCTCGACGGCCTCTCGGCGCGCCTCCTTGGACATGCCGGGAACCATGTTGGCCTCGACCTTGCGGCGGCCGTTCAGCTTGATCGCTCGCTTGATATCGGCGTCCGTCACGCTGGTCTGGAGCAAATAGCCATCCGGCGCCGCATCGAAGTCGGCAATCAGCTTGGCCTGGAGCTGGGCATACTCATCGGTGGCGATGCGGTCCGGCGTGCTGTCGTTTGACAGCACGGGGGCGCGCTCCAGCGCGGCGACGCGGAACGTGTCCAACGGGGTGCGGGTGTGAACGTCGCCGAGGGCGGCGAAGCCTTCCTCGACTATCACACACCACGCGCCCTTACGGGCGGCGGCAGGTAGTTGCTGGAAGAGATAGGTCGAGGCGGCGACAATCACGTCGGCGTCGACCAGTTCGGCGAACTGCGCCTGGTAGGCGCAGGCCGAGAACAGCGGGCAGTGCGGTCCGTCCAATGCACCGCAAGCTGCGCGTGCGGGCGATTCACCGATTTTGTAAGCATCGGCGACGGCGTCGAGGTCGCCGCATAGATCAGTCTTCGGCTTCCGGTTGCGCGGATCGCCGCGTCCCTTCAGGTGGGCGACCTTCAGACCGATCGCCTGATAGAGTCCGAGCAACTGCGGCGGCAGGGTCGTGTGTTCCGGAACCATGTGGATGATGCGATGCGGGATCCCGTGCATCTTGCGCACCGCGGCGTGGTGGCCCGCGAAGTCGGCAAACGTGGTGGTCTTGCCGCTGCCGGGTTCGTCCCGGCGTAGGATCACCCGGGGCCGGTGGCCCTTCCCGCGGACGGTGACCGGACGAAGCGCCCGCCCTTTCAGCGGTTCGCGGAATTGCTGGCCGATCGGCGGCAGCGGCACGTCGTTGAAAAAATCCCCCGCATCGCGGGCAAGCGCGCTGTGGACCTGCGTCATGGTCGCGGTTGGCAGAGCGAACGGCGGATCAGCCGGCGTCGCGATCGGTGATGGCTGCTGCTGGGCTGAGGTGCGCCCCGCGCCCTTCCCTGCCATGTGGAAGATTGTGCCGGCGCCTATCTGGGTCGGCGGATACCTCGTGTAATTGTCCCAGCGCTCCCGTGTGACGGCGGGATCGTATGCCGCATTCCGCGCTGACCAGGCATCGAACGCTGTAAATCCTGCGCCGCTGCCTCCGGTGGCGGCGAAGCAGGCCATCCCGACCCGGTTCCATTCCGTCCAGCCCCCCGCGTTTGGGATGTCGGCAAGCGCACGCGCTATCTCCTCCGGATCGGCCTGCGCGGGCGCATTCCCGCCCGCCGGTGGTAGTGAAGCGTTGCCGAGAGGCGAACGGTGCTGCACCTCGGGGGGAGCCAGGAGCTCGGGCGCCGGCACTGCCACTACGGCCTGTCCGGGGAGTTCTGCCAGCCTTGCGGGCAGGGGATCCATTGCCCCGCCCAGGAACACGGGTGCAGCGGTGAAGATCGGCTGCACCGCGCCGAACACCGCGGGATCGGCGGGCGTCCCAGCCAGCCAGCTTTTCAGCTCTTCGCCCGGGACGGGACGTGAGAGCCAGAACCACAATCTCAACCTGATATCGGGCTTAACGCCGTGCTTGGCCGACGCTTGGACGATGCACCTGGCGCCGGTGAACGCCGCGGGCAGCTTGCGGAGGGCAACGGCGGCGCAGCCGGCCAGGTCGGTGGCTGGGAGGTCCGCGGGCCGTTCAATCCCCTCGATGTCGAGTGCCACCCATTCGCGCGGAACGTCGCGGAAGGTTGCGGCATCGCCGTGCAGGAGCCGGCGCACGTGGTGCGTTTTGCCCGGGTCGATGAGCTGGCCGCGAATGACGCAGGCGTGCGGGTCGCCGATCAGGCCGGGCAGCAGGTTGGCGATATCGTCCAGCCCGCGGAGGGCGACGGTCTCGACATC